>NZ_JBWKYU010000023.1:0-119171 GCF_059423925.1 Pseudomonas sp. GW458-11-26-14-LB4 | reverse complement strand
GCCCCATGCCCTTCCCGCCCCAGCGCCTGTCGTTTGCCATTGCCCTGCTGATCGCCGCCAGCGCCGCCCACGGCAAGACCGTGCAAATCGACACCGCCACGACTGCATCGCAGACATTGGGTGGCAGCGACACGCTGACAATTTCGGCGCCGGGCAGCATCACCAACAGCGGCAAGGCGGTAAGCCTCAAGGACGGCACCAGCGGTGTCGGCGTGATCATCGACAACGCCGGCAAGATCATTTCTACCGGTGGCCGTGCCATCGACAGCAGCGGCGACCTGACCCAGGCGCGAAACTACGCCATCTATAACCGCAGCGGCGGGCAGATTCTCGGCTCCAACGACGCGATTCGCATCGACAGCAACTTCGTCAGCGGCAGCCTGCTGATCGACAACAGCGGCACCATTCGCTCGACCACAGGCCAAGGCCTGGATCTGGATGCGTTGCGCAGCGACGGGGTCAAAACCACGATCATCAACCGCGCGGGCGGGCTGATTCGTGGCGACGCCAGCGACGGCATGAAAACCGGCGCCAACGCGACCATCAGCAACTACGGCGAGATCTCCACCGGTGACTCGCACAACGCCGACCAGAAGTTCGACGGCATCGATATCGACACCGCGACCGGTGTCAGCGTGACCAACTACGGCGTGATTTCGGGCGGGCGCCATGGCATCACCACCGACCTGGGAGCGACGCTGGTCAACTACGGGCAAATCACCGGGCGCAACGGCTCCGGTTTCGGTTCCGATGGCGACGGCACGGTGATCAACCACGGCATGATCACTGGCGCCTATTCCGGTTTACAAGCCAATGGCGACGGCGACGGCGTGGACATCGACAAGATCGCCCACATTGAAAACTACGGCACCATCCAGGGCGTCGGCGCCGGCGGTGTGGACAAGGGTGGCTTCGCCAATGGCAGTGAAGGCATTGCGCTGGGCGGCGGCTATATCCTCAACGCCATGGATGCGCTGATCAGCGGCGCCAACAGCGCAATTCTGGTGGACGACGGCAGCGGTGGTTCTGGGCTGGCGGCCACCACGCTGGAGAACTTCGGCACCATCCAGGGCCTCGGCGGTTTCGGGGTGAAATTCGTCGGTGAGTTCGCCGACAACGTGATCAACGGTGGCACCGTCAGCGGCAGTAACGGGCTGGCGCTGGATCTGGGCGGCGGCAATGACAGCCTGACCCTGCGCAACGGCAGCCGCTTTGTCGGCGTGGTCGATGGCGGCAGCGGTTATGACCGCGTGGTGATGGGTGACGCAGCCGGCGGCAGCTTCGGTGCCAGCCGCAACTTTGAATGGCTGGAAGTCAAACAAGGTGCCTGGACGCTCACCGGCAGCGGCGACTTCAGCGACGGTGGTGCCGTGCGCAACGGCGCCACGCTGATCAACCAGGGCGGTATCGCCGGCAACCTGACCGTGGACGTCGGTGGTGTGTATACGGGTGGCGGTTCGGTAGGCAACCTCAACGTCAATGGCACGTTGCGCACCGACACCCGCCTCGGCACCGCGGCCATCGTGCACGACTTGAACATGGGCAGCGCATCCACCCTCGCTTATGGCGTCAATGCCGATGGCAGCAGCGCGCCGGTCCAGGTCGGCGGCACGGCCAACCTCAACGGCGCAACGCTGGCGGTCAATCCCGGCAGCGGCACTTATCCGTGGCAGAGCCATTACACAGTGCTGCAGGCAGCGCGGGTCAACGGCACGTTCGGCGCGGTCACCAGCGACTACGCGTTCCTCACGCCGACCCTCGCTTACACGCCAACGCAGGTCGACCTGACTTACACCCGCAATGACGTGGCGTTCAATGAATTCGCCGCCACCGGCAACGGCAGCAATGCCGCCAACAGCCTGGCCTCGATCGGCAAGAACAATGCGCTGTACAACGCCTTGCTCAACACCACGCAATCCAGCGCGGGCGCAGCCATCGAGCAACTGGCCGGCGCCAGCAACGCCAACCTGACCAGCGCCACCCTCGGCGCCAGCAGCCAGGTCGGCAGCAGCATGCTCTCGGCGATGCAGCAAATGGGTGGCAGCCCAGGCTTGATGGTCGGCCTCGATCAGCGTGATACGCCGATCCTCGCCGCCAACGGCGTACCGTCCGAAGCACGAAACCTGAACGATCCGAACGCCCGGGGCCGGCTCTGGCTGCAGGCCATTGGCGGCTACGGCAAGCTGGATGGCGAACACGGCAGCAGCGGTCTGGAACAACGCACCAAGGGCAGCGTGCTCGGTGCCGACTGGGCACTGAATCCACAATGGCGTCTGGGCGTGCTCGGCGGCTATTCGAAGACTGACCTGGACGCCACCGGCTTCGACGGCAATGTCGAGAGCTGGCACGCCGGCGTTTATGCGCTGCATCAAAACGGTCCGATCGCCTTGCGCTTGGGCGCGGCGTACAGCGGTCATCAGGGCGAAAGCAAACGCACCATCGCGTTCAATGGTTTCAGCGATCGCCCCAAGGGTGATTACGACGCCGACAGCCAGCAAGCGTTCGCCGAACTCGGCTACGCCATGGGCAGCGGCCGACTCAGCGCCGAACCGTTCGCCAGCCTCGGCTACCAGCGCTATCACCGCGACCGCTATCAGGAAAAGGGTGGCGCCGCGGCCTTGCAGGTCGACAGTCAGACCCAGGACAACTTCAGCAGCACCTTCGGCCTGCGCTTGGCGCACCTCAGCTCGCTGGACAATGGCATGAGCCTGACCCCGCGGATGGCCGCCGGCTGGAAGCACACCTACGGCGATGTCAGCAGCTCGACCCGTCAGGCATTTGTGGTCGGTGGCACGGCGTTCAGCGTCGATGGCAGCTCGCTGGATCGCGACAGCCTCGTACTCGAAGCAGGGCTGGATCTTGGCATTTCCGCGCGGCATACGCTGGGGCTGGGATACAGCGGCGAGATTGGTAGCAACAGCCGTAATCACGGGTTGATCGGGCAGTGGCAGATGAGTTTTTGAGATTTCGCCAATCCGGATTTCAGCGGGAGTTGTAGGTAAAGGCGTCTGGTCGATCGGGTAATCATGGCGGGTTCATTACCTGCCAGCGCCCGGGCTACAAAAGCAGACGCCATCACCTGCATCCGACTCGGAATTGCCCGGCATCGGTGGACCGGCATCGACTTTTACAGTTTGGCCTCATTTCACATGAGACGAACTGAATGCCCATTCAATGCAAATACAAGCTTCAACATCTTGTGCTGGCGGTTGCGCTGGCAGTCGGTTGCGTGGAATTTTCTCTGGCGGAGCAGTCGGAGCCCGATGCGCCCGTCATGGACGAAGTGAAACCCAAGCCTGCGCGCAAGAAGAAAGAAAAACCTGCTCTGCCCAGCCTAGCTCCAGAGCCACTGCTTGCAGAAAGTATCGCTCCGACGCCAGAAACATTTCCGGTCAGCACTGAGATTCCAGCGGCACCCCTTCCTGCACCCGATGACATTCCCTCCGAGAAAGTCGCCACGACGCAAAGCGGCAGCGCACTCAAAGAAAGCCTGGAAAAACCAGTGCCCTTACCGGAACCGGTTCTGGCCGAAACACCCGCAGCTCAACAAACCCAAGTGGTTGACCAGCCGCAGTCAACGGATTCCCCTTCATCACCGGGCAACGCAGCCGTGGCGGCCCTGCTCACCAGCGACAAAGTCACAGCCGCCGTCGCCCTCGATCAACTGGCCGGCGGCAGCAACGCCAACCTCGCCAAGGCCACCTTGAGCAGCGTCACACCGGTCAGCGCCGGCCTGCTGTCGGCCATGCACCAACTCGATAACCTGCATGACAATCAACCAAACGCACCCCGCCACGCAGCCGGAAACGCTGAGAGCGGCAGGGTCTGGCTGCAGGCCCTCGGCCATAGCGGGAAACTGGATCGAGATGTGGAGCCCATGCAGCATTCCACCAAAGGCCTGCTGCTCGGTGCGGACTGGCGCCTCGACGAAGAATGGCGCCTGGGTTTGATGGGCGGCACCTCCGATACGCGCATGGACAGCAAGGAACTGGACGGAGACCTCGACAGTTGGCACCTCGGCGCTTACGCCCTGCGACAGACCGGCCCGCTGTCACTTCGGCTCGGCGCAGCCTGGAGCAACCATGAAGGCAGTACCCGCCGCGAAGTCGCGTTCGGCCGCTTCCATGACCGACTGAAAGGCAACTACCAGGCCAGCACCCAGCAAGCGTTCATCGAGTCGGGATACAACCTGGGTCGGGCCAACGTCAGCATCGAGCCATTTGCCAGCCTCGGTTACCAACGCTACCAGCGCGACGGCTACACCGAGAAAGGCGGAGCGGCGGCGCTCAAGGTTCACGCTCAATCACAAGGCAACTTCAACACCACCGTCGGCCTGCGCATGGCGAAAGTCAGCACGCTGGATAACGGCATGCGCCTCACGCCACGACTCAGCGCGGGGTGGAAACACGTTTATGGCGAGACCTACACCAGCACCCGGCAACGTCTGGTCACCGGCGGCCATGACTACACCGTTTACGGCGCGGAGCTGGATCGCAACAGCCTGACGCTCGACACCGGGCTGGATCTGGCCGTCTCGTCCAGCCACACACTCGGTGTTGGTTTGTCAGGTGAGATCGGTACCGACAGCCGAAACCACGGCGTATCGGGGCAATGGCGAATGGCGTTCTAAGTCCGGACGGGTTGCTGCCGCACGGTGCGGCAGCACTTTGAAAGCAAAAAAAAGGGGAGCACATGCCCCCCCGAGGTTTAAAGCGTTGTATCGAGGCCGTTATCTCAGCCTTCGATCTCGATCAGGATTTCGCCCGGGTTCACCCGGTCGCCCTTGGCGACATGAATGGCGGTGACCTTGCCGGCAATCGCCGCCTGGACTTCGGTCTCCATCTTCATCGCTTCGGTGATCAGCACAGCCTGGCCCGCCTTGACGGTGTCGCCTTCCTTGACCAGCACGTCGACGATGTTGCCCGGCATGGTGGTGCTGACGTGGCCCGGGGCCGAAGCCTGCTTGCGCTTGCTGCTGCCGCCGCCGACGAATTCGTTGAGCGGCTCGAACACCACTTCTTCCGGCATGCCGTCGATGGACAGGTAGAAGTGACGCTTGCCCTCAGCCTTGACGCCGACACCGGTGATGTCCACACGGTAGGTTTCGCCATGCACGTCGATGACGAACTCGGTCGGTACGCCTTCGCCGCCGGCCGAAGCCACCTTGCCCGCTTCCGGGATCGGCAGCAGCACTTCCGGAGTGAGGGTGCCGGCGGCACGCTCTTCGAGGAACTTGCGACCGATGTCCGGGAACATGGCGAATGTCAGCACGTCTTCTTCGGACTTGGCCAGTGCGCCGATATCGGCACGCAGCTTGGTCATTTCCGGCTTGAGCAGATCGGCCGGACGTACGTCGATCACCTCTTCGCTGCCGATGGCCTGGCGACGCAGCTTCTCGTTCACGGTGCCCGGCGCCTTGCCGTAGCCGCCTTGCAGGTAGAGCTTCACCTCGTTGGTAATGGTCTTGTAGCGCTCGCCGGCCAGCACGTTGAAGAACGCCTGGGTGCCGACGATCTGCGAAGTCGGGGTCACCAGCGGCGGGAAGCCAAGGTCTTCACGCACGCGCGGAATCTCCGCCAGCACTTCGCCCATGCGGTTCAGAGCGCCCTGCTCTTTCAACTGGTTGGCCAGGTTGGAAATCATCCCGCCCGGCACCTGGTTCACTTGAACACGGGTATCGACGGCGGTGAATTCGCTTTCAAACTGGTGGTACTTCTTGCGCACGGCGTAGAAGTACAGGCCGATTTCCTGCAACAGCTCCAGGTTCAGACCGGTATCGAACTCGGTGCCTTTGAGTGCAGCGACCATCGATTCGGTGCCAGGGTGGCTGGTGCCCGAAGCGAAGCTGGAGATGGCGGTGTCGATGTGGTCGGCACCGTTTTCAATTGCCTTGAGCTGGCACATGGCTGCCAGGCCGGCGGTGTCGTGGGAGTGGATAAACACTGGCAGCGACTGCTCGGCTTTCAGTGCACGCACCAGCTCACCGGTCGCGTATGGGGTCAGCAGACCGGCCATGTCCTTGATCGCCACCGAGTCGCAACCCATGGCTTCCATTTGCTTGGCCTGGGCGACGAACGCGTCGATGGTATGCACCGGGCTGGTGGTGTAGGCGATGGTGCCCTGGGCGTGTTTGCCGGCAGCCTTCACCGCTTCGATCGCCACGCGCAGGTTACGCACGTCGTTCATCGCGTCGAAGATGCGGAACACGTCGATGCCGTTGACTGCGGCCTTGGCGACGAACGCTTTGACCACGTCATCGCTGTAGTGGCGGTAGCCCAGCAGGTTCTGGCCGCGCAGGAGCATTTGCAGGCGGGTGTTGGGCAACGCAGCGCGCAGTTGGCGCAGACGCTCCCACGGGTCTTCTTTCAGGAAACGCACGCAAGCGTCGAAGGTCGCGCCGCCCCAGCATTCCAGCGACCAGTAGCCGACTTTGTCGAGCTTGTCGCAGATCGGCAGCATGTCTTCGGTGCGCATGCGGGTGGCGAGCAGCGATTGGTGAGCGTCGCGCAGGATGGTGTCGGTTACGAAAATCTTTTTAGTCATTGTTCTATTCCTCACAGGCCTGCGTGGGCGGCGATGGCGGCGGCGATGGCCAGGGCCAGCTCTTCGGGTTTGCGCTTGATCGAGTAGTTGGTCAGTTCAGGGTGGCTTTCAACGAAGCTGGTATTGAACTGGCCGCTACGGAATTCCGGGTTGCGCAGGATTTCCTGGTAATACGCGGCGGTGGTCTTCACGCCTTGCAGACGCATGTCGTCGAGGGCGCGCAGGCCACGGTCCATCGCCTCTTCCCAGGTCAGCGCCCACACCACCAGTTTCAGGCACATCGAGTCGTAGAACGGCGGGATGGTGTAGCCGGTGTAGATCGCCGTGTCGGTACGCACTCCAGGGCCGCCGGGGGCGTAGTAGCGCGTGATCTTGCCGAAGCTCGGCAGGAAGTTGTTTTTCGGGTCTTCGGCGTTGATCCGGAATTGCAGGGCAAAACCGCGGTGCTGGATGTCCTCCTGCTTCACCGACAGCGGCAGGCCGGAGGCGATGCGGATCTGTTCGCGGACGATGTCGATCCCGGTGATTTCTTCGGTGATGGTGTGTTCCACCTGCACCCGAGTGTTCATCTCCATGAAGTACACCTCGCCCTCGGCGAGCAGGAACTCCACGGTGCCGGCGTTCTCGTAGCCTACGGCCTTGGCTGCACGCACCGACAGGTCGCCGATGTAGGCGCGCTGTTCCGGGGTCAGTTGCGGGCTCGGGGCGATTTCGATCAGCTTCTGGTTGCGGCGCTGGATCGAGCAGTCACGTTCGAACAGATGCACGACGTTGCCGAAGCTGTCGCCGAGGATCTGCGCTTCGATGTGTTTCGGATTGACGATGCATTTTTCCAGGAACACTTCCGCCGAACCGAAGGCCTTGGTGGCTTCGGAAATGACCCGGGGGAAATTCTGTTCGAGTTCTTCGCGGCTGTTGCAGCGACGGATACCGCGACCGCCACCACCGGAAGTGGCCTTGAGCATCACCGGGTAACCGATGCGGTCGCCCTCGCTCAATGCTTCCTCGATGCCCGAAACGTTGCCTTCGGTGCCCGGCGTGACCGGTACGCCGGCCTTGATCATGCTGCGGCGCGCTTCGGTCTTGTCGCCCATGCGGCGGATGACTTCCGCCGACGGGCCGATGAATTTGATTCCGCGTTCGGCGCAGATGTCTGCCAGCTCGGCGTTTTCCGAGAGGAAACCGTAGCCGGGGTGCAGCGCATCGCAGCCGGTTTCCACGGCCAGGTTCACCAGCTTGCGCGGGTTCAGGTAACCGGCCAGCGGCTCGGCACCAATGCTGTGGGCCTCGTCCGCACGCTTCACATGCAAGGCATGCCGGTCGGCGTCGGAATAGATCGCGACCGAACGGATGCCCATCTCGGCGCAGGCACGCACGATTCGTACGGCAATCTCACCACGGTTGGCGATCAGGATCTTTGTTATCACTTGGAGGTTCCCTTGAGCCGGTGGCACCACGACCTGCTAGACCCAGGTCGGCACGTGACCAAATGTTTCAATCTGGTCTCGGCTCCACACTAGCGCTGACAAGGGATTAACAAAAATGAATAAAAATTGGGTCAGGCATAAGTAAAGACTTATAGTCAGTGCATCAGCCAATGGCCAGAGTCAGTAGAAAATGCGTAAGTCCCTGATGCGTATGACATTGCGTCAATTGCAGATCTTCAACGAAGTGTGCGATTTGCGCTCCTACAGCCGTGCCGCCGAGGAAATGTCGCTCACACAACCGGCCGTCAGCCTACAGATTCGTCAGCTCGAAGAGCTGATCGGCCAGCCATTATTCGATTACGTGGGCAAAAAACTCTACATGACCGAAGCGGCCGAAGCACTTCAGCGCGCCAGCCGGGACATCTTCGGCCGGTTGGAAAACCTCGACATGCAGCTCTCGGACATGCAGGGCTCGCTGCAGGGCCAGTTGAAGCTGGCGGTGGAATCCAGCGCCAAATACTTCGTGCCGCATCTGTTCGCGGCGTTCAAGCGTCAGCATCCGGAAGTAAATCTGCAACTGACGGTGGTCAACCGTGGCCAGGTGATCCGCCGGCTCTCCGACAACCGCGACGATCTGGTGATCATGTCGATGGTGCCCCAGGACATGGGCCTGGAATTCCTGCCGTTCCTCAACAACCCGATCGTTGCCGTGGCGCGGCCGGATCATCCGCTGGCGCACATGGGCCCACTGCGCTTGCAGGACCTTGAGCCGTACACCCTGCTGATCCGCGAACCCGGCTCGGGCACGCGACTGGCCTGCGAGGAGTATTTCAAGGAGAAGCGCGTGCACTTCACCCAGACCCAGGAAGTGGCGTCGGCCGAAGCCCAGCGTGAATGCGTGGTAGCGGGTCTGGGCCTGGCGCTGTTGACGCGCCACGCCCTGAACCTGGAGCTGGCGACCGGCGGCCTGGTCGAGCTGCCGGTCGAAGAATTGCCGCTGTTTCGCAGCTGGTGCCTGGTGCAAGCCAAAGCCAAGCGGCTGTCACCGGTGGCGCACGCCTTCCTGGCGTTTATCCGCAGCGAACGGGTGCAGATCAGCGCGCTGGTTGAGCGCTTCGACGGGAAGCTGCCGGTGCTGCCTGCCAGTGATTGATATCCTCGGGAAAATCGCCGATTTCGGCCTGAAGCTGGCGAAGTTCGAAGCGATCTTCGATGGCGCGGCGAAACTCCATGCGGCGCTGGTCTTCCTGCTGACGACGGGTTTTCGCGGCGCTGTTGCGTTCTTCGTAAGGCTGAGCCATTTCGAGTCTCCCAAGGCGTTTACGGGAGTTTCACGATAGGCGCGGTGGATGACGATTTGGCTGCGTCGGGGTTACAGGCAGATGAAGATTGCCATCACCCCACCACAATCAATCATCCAGCGCTTTCACCGATTTTGGCGACAGCCGCAAGCTGCGCAGGCTGCGCTTGACGCTCTTGAGGTGGTTGACCAGGCTCGGCCCGCGCGCCATGGCCACGCCCATCGCCAGTACGTCGATCACCACCAGGTGAGCGATACGCGAAGTCAGCGGCGTGTAGATTTCGGTGTCTTCGTGAACGTCGATCGCCAGGTTGACGGTCGACAGCTCGGCCAGCGGTGTCTGGCTCGGGCACAAGGTGATCAGCGACGCACCGCTCTCGCGAACGAGGTTGGCGGTGATCAGCAAGTCTTTGGAACGGCCGGACTGGGAAATGCAGATCGCCACGTCTGTCGGCTTCAGCGTCACCGCCGACATCGCCTGCATATGCGGGTCGGAATACGCCGCGGCGGTCAGCAGCAGACGGAAGAACTTGTGCTGCGCATCCGCCGCCACCGCGCCCGACGCACCGAAACCGTAGAACTCGACGCGCTGGGCCTGGGACATCAGCGTCACCGCGCGTTGCAGCTCCAGAGGATCGAGCTTCTCGCGAACCTCCATCAGCGTGTGCAACGTGGTGTCGAAAATCTTCAGGCTGTAGTCGGCGACGGAGTCGTCTTCATGGATCGCGAACTGACCGAAGCTGGCGCCGGCAGCGAGGCTTTGCGCGAGCTTGAGTTTCAGATCCTGGAAACCGGAACAACCGATGGCCCGGCAGAAGCGCACGATGGTCGGCTCGCTGATGCCGACGCTGTGAGCCAGGTCGGCCATGGAACTGTGCATCACTGCCGCAGGGTCAAGCAGCACGTGGTCGGCGACCTTGAGCTCCGACTTGCGTAACAGGTGACGTGACTGGGCGATGTGTTGCAGCAGATTCAAGGGGCTGGACTCTTGTTATGGAAAGATGTGCTTTGGCCAGATGCCGGGGATGTAGCAAGTTTGTAGTTATACTACATGAATCGGCTTTTTGCCTGCTCAATGCGTAACTCGATCCCCCCGGATCAGGCGACATGCGCTGCATGTAGCCCTTTACAGCGGTTTTTCCTGTTCACGCAGCAACGCGGCAAGGCCGACCGCCTCCACCGGACGGCTGATCAGATAGCCCTGCACCTCGTCGCAACCTTCAGCTTTCAGAAACGCCAGCTGCTCGGATCGCTCGACACCTTCGGCGACAACTTTCAGTGACAGCCCGTGAGCCATCGCAATGATCGCCCGGGTGATCGCCGCGTCCTCGCTGCCCTCGCCCAACCCGCGAATAAAGGCCTGATCGATCTTCACGTAGTCCACCGGAATCCGCTTCAGATAGCTCAGCGATGAATAGCCGGTGCCGAAATCGTCGATCGCCAGTTTCACCCCCAGATCCCGCAACTGCTGGAACGTGGCGATGATGTGTTCGACGCTGTCGAGCAGCTGGCTTTCGGTCAGTTCCAGTTCGAGGTAGTGCGGTGCCAGGCCGGTTTCCTCCAGCACCTGACGCACCAGACTGACCAGTTTGCCCTGGCGCAGTTGATGCACCGACAGGTTCACCGAAACCCGGATCGGCGCCAGCCCCTGACGCTGCCATTCACACGCCTGCCAGCAGGCCTGACGCAGGACGAATTCGCCGATCGGCCCGATCAGCCCTGTTTCTTCGGCCAGACCGATGAAATCCCCCGGCGGTACCCGGCCCATGGTCGGGTGATCCCAGCGCACCAGCGCTTCCGCCGCGTTGAGACGCCCGGTCGCCAGGCACAGTTTCGGTTGATAGAAGACGTTGAGC
This sequence comes from Pseudomonas sp. GW458-11-26-14-LB4, assembly GCF_059423925.1. Classification (NCBI taxonomy): domain Bacteria; kingdom Pseudomonadati; phylum Pseudomonadota; class Gammaproteobacteria; order Pseudomonadales; family Pseudomonadaceae; genus Pseudomonas; species Pseudomonas sp. GW458-11-26-14-LB4. The sequence continues at coordinate 108,045 of NZ_JBWKYU010000023.1, read as the reverse complement.
TGCTTTTCCTCGATGGCTTTGCGCAGCTGGTTTTCCAGTTGCAGGCGCTCCAGCGTGCTGGCCTGCAGACTGTCGGTGTAGAACTGGAAGTTGTTGCCACCCAGGTGTTTGGCATGTTGCATGGCCATATTCGACTGGCTGACCAGCGCGGAAATCTCCCGGGCGTTGTCCGGCAGCATGCTGATGCCCATCGAGGCGCTGACTACCAGCTCATGCCCTTCCACGGTCAACGGCAGGCGCAGCTTGCTCGACAGTCGCGTGGCGACCCGCGCCAGGCTCGACAGGTTGCCGTAGGCGTCGAACAGTACCGCGAACTCATCGCCGGACAGCCGGGCGATGGTGTCGGCTTCCGGCAGAGCATTGACCAGCCGCCGCGACATCTTTTGCAGCAACTGGTCGGCGATCTCATGACCGAGGCTGTCGTTGAGCAGCTTGAAGCGATCCAGATTGATATGCAGCAGCGCCAGACTCCGGCGCCCGCCCTGCCGCACGCGCTGATGGGCTTCGTGCAGGCGTTCGCGGAACAGCGAGCGGTTGGCCAGACCCGTGAGTTCGTCGTAGTGGGTCAGGTAGCGCATGCGCTCTTCGGATTCGCGGCGCGCCGACAGATCGGCGAAGAAGCCGACGATATGACTGACATTTCCCCGACTGTCGCGCACGGCATTCAATTGCAGCCATTGCGGATACAGCTCGCCGTTCTTGCGGGTTTCCACCAATTCGCCCTGCCAACTGCCGTGCTGCTCCAGCGCGTGGCGGATCGCGACGTAGTGTCGACGGGCGTCGCGGCTGCACGGCAGTTCGACGACGTTGCGCCCGAGCATGTCGTCGATGTCATACCCGGTGACCCGGCTGAAGGCCTGGTTGATGGCGATCAGCGAATAATTCGGGTCGAGAATCACGATGCCTTCGCTGGCGGCCTCGAACACCGTCGCCGCCAATTGCTGTTGGGCTTCCAGGCTTTTGCTGACGCTGATGTCACGGCGGGTGCCGACCATGCGGATGACCCGCCCGTTGTCGTCGCGCTCCACCGCTCGCCCACGGTCTTCGATCCAGACCCAGTGGCCGTCGCCGTGGCGCACGCGGTACTCGATCTGATAATCCTCGGTGCGCCCCTTCAAGTGCTCAATCAGTGCTCGTTTGAGCGGTGGCACATCTTCCGGGTGCAGGCGTGGCCGCAGATGCCTGAGCAGCCCGGTGACGTATTCCGGGTCAAGGCCAAACAATTCCTGAATCTGCGTGTGGTGAACTTCGTCGGTCTGCAGGTTCCAGTCCCACAGCCCCAGCTCACTGGCTTTCAACGCCAGGGCCAGGCGCGCCTCGCTTTTGCTCAAAGCCTGGTTGGCGACGTCCAGTTCCCGGCTGCGCTGGGCGACCCGGTCCTCCAGTTCAACTTGGGCTTCACGCAGTTTGCCCTCGGCGCAGCGCCGGTGTTCGATTTCCTTCGCCAGCTCCTGATTGAGCTGTTCGCTGCGGGTTTGCGCTTGTTGCAGGTGTTCGATCAGGTGCTGGTTCTGGAAGCGCCGCAGCAAACCGCGATCGATCAGCCGATTGACCTGCCACGCCACCACGCTCAGGGAGCCGAGCAGAATCAGCCCGAGCCAGCCCCAGCCGCGCGCCAGTTCGTCACCGCCCCAGAACAGATAACCGATGGCCGGCAGCAGGCACGGCAAGGTAAAGGAGAGAAAGGCCGGAATGCTCACGGCGTAGGCCACGCTGGCCGACAGGGTCGCGGCACCGATCAGGCCGAACACCCAGGCTTGCTGCATGAAGTTGTCGGCGGGGACCAACGCGATGCCGGCACCGGCCAGGGTCAGGCCGGTCATGGTCGAGCCGAGCAGGAACATCCGCCCCCAGATCGGCTGGGCCTGGCGATCGGGAATCGCCGAATCGAAGGCCGCGACCTGAATCACCCGCAACGCCACCAGCGACAGCAGCCACACCAGCCAGACGCTGACCACGAAGTAACGCTGCGGACTCCAGAGCAGACCGGCGCAGACCAGACCATTGATCAACATGAACAGGGTTGGCAACAGCGAACCCTGATAAAGAAGGCGCGTGCGCTCGACCGCCATCTGGGTGGCGTAAAGCTTGCGGATCACCCGAGGCTCCACGGAGGGGCCCGACAGGTCGAAGCTGAGGGTCATAGGCAACGTTCTTGTTCTTATAAGTGTGAGCATGCGCCCGGAAACGTGGACGGAGCATACACAAGCCGAACCACTTGCCAAACTGCCCCAGATCATAATTTCACCGAAACTTTTCAGCCTCCCGACACCCGCAAAAGCCCCCAAGCGAGGCGGGCCAACGCCTGTAGCCGGTGACCGACCGGTCGTCATCGGCAGGACTTTCATCGGCTAATGCAAAGCTCGGTTTGCCCGGGCCTGCGGCGCACCCTAGAATGCCCCGATGCGCGATGATCTCTCCCTTCTGCTGAACTCCCTCAACGATGCCCAACGCCAGGCCGTAGCGGCTCCCGTTGGTCGTCAATTGGTCCTGGCCGGTGCCGGCTCCGGCAAAACCCGAGTGCTGGTGCACCGTATCGCCTGGTTGATCCAGGTCGAGAACGCCTCGCCCCACTCGATTCTGTCGGTGACCTTCACCAATAAAGCCGCTGCAGAGATGCGTCACCGCATCGAGCAATTGCTGGGCATCAACCCGGCCGGCATGTGGGTCGGCACCTTCCACGGCCTGGCGCACCGCCTGCTGCGGGCGCACTGGCAGGAAGCCGGGCTGAGCCAGACTTTCCAGATTCTCGACAGCGACGACCAGCAACGGCTGGTCAAGCGGGTGATCCGCGAGCTGGGGCTGGACGAGCAACGCTGGCCAGCCCGTCAGGCCCAGTGGTTCATCAACGGGCAGAAAGACGAAGGTCTGCGTCCGCAACACATTCAAGCCAGCGGCGATCTGTTCCTGGCCACCATGCGCGGCATTTATGAAGCGTACGAGGCGGCGTGCCAGCGTGCCGGCGTCATCGATTTCTCCGAACTTCTGCTGCGCGCCCTCGACCTGTGGCGCGACCACCCGGGCCTGCTGGCGCACTACCAGAAGCGTTTCCGACATATTCTGGTGGACGAATTCCAGGACACCAACGCCGTGCAGTACGCCTGGTTGCGTCTGCTGGGCAAGGGTGGCGACAGCCTGATGGTGGTTGGCGACGACGACCAGTCGATCTACGGCTGGCGCGGCGCGAAAATCGAGAACATCCACCAGTACTCTTCTGACTTTCCGGATTCGGTGACCATCCGTCTGGAGCAGAACTACCGCTCCACGGCCGGCATCCTGAAGGCCGCCAACGCCCTGATCGCCAACAACACCGGACGTCTCGGCAAAGAGCTGTGGACCGATGGTGGCGACGGCGAAGCAATCAACCTTTACGCCGCCTTCAACGAACACGATGAAGCGCGCTACGTTGTCGAAACCATCGAAAGTGCGCTGAAAACCGGCCTGGCTCGCAGCGATATCGCGATTCTCTACCGCTCCAACGCCCAATCGCGCGTTCTGGAAGAAGCCTTGCTGCGCGAACGCATTCCGTACCGCATCTATGGCGGCCAGCGCTTCTTCGAACGGGCGGAAATCAAGAACGCCATGGCTTACCTGCGTTTGCTGGAAGGTCGCGGCAACGATGCGGCCCTGGAGCGGGTGATCAACGTCCCGGCTCGCGGCATCGGCGAGAAAACCGTCGAAGCGATCCGCGACCATGCGCGCCACAGCGATGTGTCGATGTGGGAAGCCATGCGCCAGCTGGTGGCCAACAAAGGTCTGACCGGTCGCGCCGCCGGTGCGCTGGGCGCATTTATCGAACTGATCGAAAACCTCGCCGCCAAGTGCGCCGAGATGCCGTTGCACCTGATGACCCAGACCGTTATCGAGCAATCCGGACTGATCGCCTACCACGAAGCGGAAAAAGGCGAGAAAGGCCAGGCCCGGGTGGAAAACCTTGAGGAACTGGTCAGCGCCGCGCGCAACTTCGAGAACACCGAAGAAGACGAAGAGCTGACGCCGCTGGCGGCGTTCCTCGGTCACGCTTCGCTGGAGGCCGGCGACACCCAGGCCGACGAGCACGAAGACAGCATTCAGTTGATGACCCTGCACAGCGCCAAGGGCCTGGAATTCCCTTACGTGTTCCTGGTGGGCATGGAAGAAGGCCTGTTCCCGCACAAGATGAGCCTGGAAGAACCGGGGCGCCTTGAGGAGGAGCGGCGACTGGCCTATGTCGGCATTACCCGGGCGATGCAGAATCTGGTGATGACCTACGCTGAAACCCGACGCCTGTACGGCAGCGAAACCTATAACAAGGTGTCGCGTTTCGTACGGGAAGTACCGAAAGGCCTGATTCAGGAAGTACGCCTGTCCAACAGCGTCAGCCGACCGTTCGGCGGCAACCAGTCGATGGGTGGCAGCAACCTGTTCAGCGGCAGCGAGATTCCGGAAACCGGCCTGAGCCTTGGCCAGGCTGTCCGTCACTCGATCTTCGGCGACGGCGTGATCCTCAATTTCGAGGGCGCCGGCGCCCAGGCGCGGGTGCAGGTGAACTTCGCCGAAGGCAGCAAGTGGCTGATGCTCGGGTACGCGAAGCTGGAAGCCATATAAGTCACCGTTCGTTTCCGCGCCCAACGCGGGAACGGGCACTGGAGGCAACATCGATGGGCTCGGGCTTCTTTTCTTCCTGGACGTTCTGGGCCCTGCTCTCGGCGACTTTCGCCGCGCTGACGGCCATCTTCGCCAAGATCGGCATCGAAAACGTCAACTCCGACTTCGCTACCCTACTGCGCACAATCGTCGTATTGGTCAGTCTGGCCTTGATTTTGTACGCCACGGGCCAATATCAGTCCTTGGGATCGATCTCCGCCAAAAGCTACCTGTTCCTGCTGTTGTCGGGCCTGGGAACCGGCGCTTCGTGGCTGTGTTACTTCCGGGCGTTGAAAGTCGGACCGGCATCGCTGGTCGCCCCGGTGGACAAGCTCAGCGTGGTCTTCGTGGCGGTGCTCGGTGTGATCCTGCTGGGCGAGAAACTCGACCTGCGCCAGTGGGGCGGCATCGGCCTGATCACCGCCGGTGTGGTGATGCTGGCCTTGCGGCGCTGATCCATTTCCTGCTGAACCTATCGCCTTTTCCTACAGACAAAAGTAAATGGCCTTATTGCCTCGACCGAGCTGAACGTAACCTGTCAGGCAAAAGCCCGAAACACTCTCTCGCTAGCCAGTAACACTTCAGCTGTGCAACATGGCGCGCGTGTCTCCACAAACGGGAATTCCCTTTATGAAACGTTTTCTTAGCATCGCCATGGCGTTGTGCATCGGCCTGACGATGAGCCTCGACGCCAACGCCAAGCGCTTTGGTGGTGGCAAAAGCGCCGGCGCTGCGCCGACGCACCAGACCAGCCAGATGGCTCCTTCTTCCCCAGGCATGGGCGGCGCTGCGGCGACCGCTGGTGCTGCCGGTGCCGCGGGCGCTGCGGCCAAGGCCGGCGGTGCTTCGAAATGGCTCGGCCCTCTGGCCGGCATCGCGGCCGGTGGCCTGCTCGCTTCCATGTTCATGGGCGGTGGCTTCGAAGGCATGCAGTTCTTCGACATCCTGATCATGGCCGTGATCGCGTTCGTGATCTTCCGCTTCATCGCCGCCCGTCGTCGCAAGCAGCAGGAGCAGTTCGCTCCGGCCGGCGCGCCGATGCAGCGTGAAGTGTTTGAACAGAAACCAGCAGCCATGGGTTCGATCTTCGGTGGTTCGGCCGCGCCTGCTGCCGCCCGTCCGGTGATCAACGCGCCGGCCTGGTTCAACGAACAGCGCTTCCTTGAAGCCGCCCGCAGCCACTTCCAGGCGCTGCAGCAGCACTGGGACGCCAACGAAATGGACAAGATCGCCGAGTTCGTGACTCCGCAAATGTTCGAGTTCCTCAAGCGCGAGCGTGCGGAACTGGGTGATGCGTTCCAGTCCACCTACATCGACAATCTCCAGGTGCAACTGGATGGCGTGGATGACCGTGCGGACAAGACCATTGCCACGCTGACCTTCAGCGGCGTGTCGAAGACTTCGCGTTTCGACCAGCAGGGCGAAGTGTTCAGCGAAAGCTGGAACATGGAACGTCCACAGGGCGACAACCAGCCTTGGCTGGTCGCCGGTATCCGCCAGAACGGCTGATCACCTCCGACGTTTTACCCGCAGTAATGAAAACCCCGGCCTCGGCCGGGGTTTTCTATTTCGCGGTTGCATCTATAGCGAGCTACTGTATAAACCGCCCCATATAAACCGCGCCATTCAAGCAAGAGGATCCCGGACGTGGAAGAAATCATCGAACAACTGCGCGAAGCCAACGAACCCGTACCGGTTCCCCTGGAGTTGCCCGACGAAGACCAGTTGGTGGAAATCGAAGAAGAGCTCTTCATCAACATCCCGTTCGTCTTCAAAGAGTTTCTGCTGACCGTCAGCGACGTGGTTTACGGCAGCCTGGAGCCGGTGACCGTCACCGACCCGCAATCCCACACCTACCTGCCGGACGTTGCCGCCAACGCCTGGGATGCCGGCGTGCCGCGCGACCTGATTCCGATCTGCCAGGACGGTGATGACTACTACTGCGTCGAAGAAGACGGCACCGTGGTGCTGTGGTCGGGCGAAGAAGAACTGATCACCGAAGAGTCCTGGGAATCGGTCTGGCACTGGGCTCGGGACGTCTGGCTGGAAAGCTGAAACGCCCCTCCCCATGGGTGGTCAGTGCCCCGACGGCTCCTTGTGGTTGTCGAGGGTTTCCAGCAAGGCCACCTGCATCCGCGTGTGCACCCGGATGAACCAGCGCCAGAGCAGCGCCGCCACGGCGGCCGCGACCACGGCGATCAGCACCAGCAACTTGTTGGTCGGCAAGATACTGGCCGACAAGGCTGCCAACAGCAGGAAAATCACCAGCAGCGAGATGATCGGGATCACTTCGGCGATCACCCGGCGCACTCGCTGCGTGTGACGCCCGGCCATTTCCGGCTTCACGCCCATCTCCGCCAGCAGCATCGACAGCGCCTTGAGCTTGCGATAGGCCGCGATCAGGAACGGCAACGACACCAGCAACGCCCCGCCCCAGATCAACGCCTTCTGCCAGCTAGGATCGCTGATCCAGTCCTGCATCCAGATCGAGAGGCGTCCGGCAAAGAAAGCGCCAGCAAAGAAAATCGCGATCACCAGCGCCAGATTGACCCCGACCTGCAGCAGGATCCGCCGGATCATCGACGCCAGCATCGCGCCCTCACCCTGCGGCTGAATGCTGCGCAGCCATTCGCCGTACATTCCGAACACTCGACCGAGGCGCTGCGGCATCGCGGCGGACAGCTTGATCGACAGCGGATCGGCAGCCCGGATCAGGTACGGCGTCAGCAACGTGGTAATCACCGAAACCGCCACGGCCACCGGATACAGGAAGTTGCTGGTGACCTGCAGGGTCATCCCCAGCGCCGCGATGATGAAAGAAAATTCGCCAATCTGCGAAAGCCCCATCCCGACCCGCAGTGATGTGCGTCCGTCATTCCCCGCGATAAACGCCCCGAGGCCGCAGGACAGCATCTTGCCCAGCACCACGGCCACAGTGATCACCGCAATCGGCCACGCGTACTGCAGAAGGATCATCGGATCGAGCATCAGGCCGATGGCGACGAAGAAGATCGCACTGAACAGGTCGCGAACCGGCTCGATCAGGCGCTCGATTTTCAGCAGTTGCCGCGACTCGGCCATGATCGCGCCGATCAGGAACGCCCCGAGCACCATGCTGTACTCGAGTTTGACCACCAGCAGGCAGAAGCCGAAGCACAGCCCGAGCACGGTGATCAGCAGCATCTCGTTGCTTTCGAATTTCGCCACGTAGGCCAACAGTCGCGGCACCAGCAGAATGCCGATTACCAGCGCGACGATCATGAACAGCGAGAGCTTGCCGACCGTGGAAAACACTTCGCCGGAGCTCACCGTGCCGCTGACCGCGATGCTCGACAGCAAGGCGATGATGCCGATGCCGAGAATGTCCTCGACGATCAGCACGCCGAAGATCAGCTGCGCGAAGCGCTCATTTTTCATCTTCAGATCGTTGAGCGCCTTGACGATGATGGTGGTCGAGGAAATCGCCAGGATCGCGCCGAGGAACAGCGAATCCATGGTGTTCCACTCGAACCAACGGCCGATTTCGTAGCCGATCCAGATCATCAGGACAATTTCGAGGAACGCCGCGATGAAGGCCGTGGCGCCGACCTTGAACAGCTTGCGCAGGCTGAACTCCAGGCCCAGGCAGAACATCAGGAAAATCACCCCCAGCTCGGCGAGGGTCTTGATGGTTTCTTCGTCGTGGATCAGGCCGAATGGCGGTGTGTGCGGGCCGATGATGAAACCGGCGACGATGTAGCCGAGTACTACCGGCTGCTTGAAGCGGTGGAACAGCACGGTCACCACACCTGCGACCAACATGATCACCGCCAGATCCTGAATAAAGCTGATGGCATGCATGGTGTGGGCTCCTTGAATGACGAGGCTCACGCAGGCATGGGAAATGTCTGGGCGAGCTGAGTAAAAATCCGCTTTGGGTGTAGGAATCGCCCTTGGGAAGGCGCTTTTGCAGGGTAACACCGCGACTTCCGGCTGAAAGGCGGTGCAATATATGGAAACAGATCGATTCGGGCGTGACGGCGGCCAGTTGCCTGGCGTCCCGATAACGGTGCTTTTGAAAAGCGACCAGGCACCCGCAGAGGTGTTTCTTCCAGCAACCCTGCCTTGACCCGTGAGAACGTTATGGAACCCGGAAACGCCCAGCTGTCGATGACGGTACTGATGACCCCCGACATGGCCAACTTCTCTGGCAATGTCCATGGCGGCACCCTGCTCAAATACCTCGACGAAGTGGCCTACGCCTGCGCCAGCCGTTATGCCGGCCGCTACGTGGTGACCCTGTCGGTGGATCAGGTGATTTTCCGCGAGCCGATCCATGTCGGCGAACTGGTGACCTTCCTGGCGTCGGTGAACTACACCGGCAACACCTCGATGGAAGTCGGCATCAAAGTGGTGACCGAGAACATCCGCGAGCGCTCGGTACGCCACACCAACAGCTGCTTCTTCACCATGGTCGCGGTAGACGATCAGCGCAAACCCGCCGCCGTACCGCCGCTGCAACCGCAGAACAGCGAAGACAAGCGCCGCTACATGCAGGCGCAACAACGCCGGCAGATCCGTCAGGAGCTGGAAAAGCGCTATCAGGAAATCAAGGGCGACGCCTGAGATTTTAGCGATCTGACGACCGCTATCGCGAGCACGCTCGCTCCCACAGGTGATGTTTTATCCGTGGGAGCGAGCCTGCTCGCGATTGAAGCCGACGCGGTATCAGAGGCTGATCGGCGTGGCTTCGAACTTCACCCGCGGATGCGCAATCCGGTCTTGCGCCCGCACCAGTTGCAGTTCGTAACTGGCGCAGGCCTGGGTTTCCAGCAGCACTTCATGCACCGCTGCTGCGGTGAATTCAAACGCCGCCACCAGGCTATCCCCGAGCAGCACGCGCGCCAGAAACAGTCCGGACGTCAGATCGCCCACTCCCACCGGCTGACGCGGAAACGCCAGCAGCGGACGCCGCAGATGCCAGCTGCCCTCGGCGGTCACCAGCAACATTTCAAAGCCATCCGCCGGTTTGCCCGGATAATCCAGATGTTTGACCAGCACCGCTTTCGGCCCACGAGCCAGCAGCGCCCGCGCCATCGCCAGGCAATCGAACAGCGACTGCGGCTTGCGTCCGGAGAAGCTGTCCAGCTCCAACTGGTTCGGGCACATGAAATCCGCAACGGCAGCGGCTTCGTCCAACAGAAAATCACTGACTTCAGCAGGAACGCTGCAGCCCTTTTCCGGATGCCCCATCACCGGGTCGCACAGATAAAGGGCTTTCGGGTTGGCTGCCTTGATCCGCTCGATGCCACTGAGAATCGCCCGCCCCTGCGCCGCACTGCCGAGATAGCCGGACAGCACCGCGTCGCAATTGCCCAGCTCACCGATCGCGGCGATGCCTTCGACCAGTTCGGGGATCCGCTGCGGCGCCAGCACTTCGCCGGCCCACTGGCCGTACTGGGTGTGGTTGGAGAACTGCACCGTATTGAGCGGCCAGACATTTACCCCGACCCGCTGCATCGGAAAAACCGCAGCGCTGTTGCCGGCGTGGCCGAACACCACATGGGACTGGATGGCGAGCAGATGAGGCGTACGTTTCATTCGGGTTTTTCCGTAAAACGATTGAAATTCAAGCCGCGCAGTATGCGACGAAACGCAGCCTGTACGACAGACCGGCGACGCAGTTAAGCTGACGCCATCATTTGGAGTTTCGTGTTGATGCTCACCCTGGAAAACATTTTCGTGCTGATGCTGTTCGCCGTCGCCGGTGCGTGGCTCTGGCACAACCACGGCTTGCGCGAGCGGGCGCTGGAGCGGGTCAAACAGCATTGCGTGAATGTCGGCGTCGAGTTGCTCGACGGTAACGTGGCGCTGAAGAAGATCGGTCTGATCAAGGACGCCAGTGGTCGGCGACGTCTGGCCCGGGTCTACAATTTCGAATTTACCGTGACTGGCGAAACCCGGCACAACGGCACCATCACCCAGTTCGGTGCGCACAGCGCGCAGATTGAACTGGCGCCCTACCCGGCGCCATTTGATGACACGCCGCCCGTAGTGGAAGTGACCAAGCCGCGTGGTGAAGTGATCGAGCTGAGCCAGTGGCGTCAGGAACACACCAAGTGGAAGCCTTGAATCAGCTCGCCTGAAGCCGACACCGGGCCAGTCCGGCCTGTAGTTCACCGACCGACTGCGGTTCATCGAAAATCAGCTCGATCCGGGAATCCTTGCACCATTCACTGGGCAGCCAGCTGGGCTCGGCATTGTCCAGGGCATTGGCTGACTGCCAGCCGTCCGGGCTGTGAATCACCAGTTTGGCCCGGCGCCAGTTCAGGCTTTTCAGCCATTGAGTTATTCCCGACACATCGAACACCTGGCTCGGATGCCAGCGCCAACCGATGCTCCAGCCACCCTCCTGGGCCTGACTCAGGCAGATCGGCAACGCCGGATCGCTCCAGATGGCCGGCATCTGCGCCAGCCCTTGGGGCACGATCAACTTATCCACACCTGCTTGCGCCTGCACCGCCAAACCCGGCAACTCGCTGAGCGGCAACGTCGCCTGCTGCGTCCAGATCAGCCGGACAGGCGGCAACTGTCGGATGATTCGCTCACGCGTAGGCTCGTCGAGGTTTTCTGCCTTGTTCAACAGCAGCAGGCCTGCGCTGGACAAGGTTTCCTGCTGCGCGTCCGGCAGCGGTTTGCCCGCGACGAGGGCCTGGGCGTCCAGCACCAGCACGCAAGGTTGTACGGCGAGAACGCCTTGCCACGGCGCCTCGCTCAGCTGCTTCAGCAACTGCGCCGGATGCCCGAGCCCCGAGGGCTCAATGAACAACCGGTCCGGCTGTGCCTTGCGCAACAAACGCCCCAGACCAATCTGGAACGGCGCACCATTCACGCAACACAAACAGCCCCCGGCCACTTCGCCCAGTGCGATACCATCGGCGTCGCGGGTCAGCAGCGCAGCGTCGAGCCCGATCTGGCCGAACTCGTTGATCAGCACCGCCCAGCGCTCACCCGCCGGTCGCTGGGCCATGAGCTGGCGGATCAGGCTGGTCTTGCCCGCGCCCAAGGGGCCGGCGATGACGTGGGTGGGAATGTTCTGCAACATGATCAAGGTTTTCTGGAGGTCGAAGATGCGGTGGACGGGATGGTCGTTGCTGCTGGCGCTGATGTCGGGCGAGGCGCTGGCACAGGCCTGCGTGGTGCGCAGCCAGGCGGAGCGGCTTGACGTGAAAGTCTGCCAGCAGAACCGCAACATCCCGGAAAAACTGTTCAACGACGGCTTCTGTCAGCCGACCCTGGCCGGGCAGAAAGTCGAGGTTCAATACGTCGACCAGTGCCCCGCCGGCGCATTCGGCGTGTGCAGCAACGCGCAAGTCGCCAATATGCCTTATCGCCAGGATATCCACTATTACGGCGTGGCCACCGATGCGGCGTATTTGCAGCCCTATTGCGAGGCCCAAAGCCAGGGGAAATGGCTCAAGCCCTGAGGCGCTATCCGAGCCAGTCGAGGGTCAGCATCAGCCGCCGCTCTCCCGGCGCCGGTTGCGGCGAGCGATGAATCAGGCCGAAACCTTCGTTGCCGTGCCATTTTTCGCCCTTGAGCAATGCCACTTCGCCGCGATTCAATTGCTGAATCCGTGACGCTTCCTGCGGCTCGGCTTGCGGCTGTCCCAGTTGCCGACGATCCATCTGCCCTTCCCTTAACCATTCACTGCCGACACCTGCGTATGTCGTGATCAACCGCACCGGCACATGATCGACGTGAAAACGCGGACACATGGCCTTGTCCAATACCCGCAGGCGCAAGCCGATCCGCCGCGCGCCCAGCAAGCAGGCGAAGGCACTGACCAGCCATTTCAGGTCGGCGATAAATCCTTCGTAGCCTTCCAGATCGCGAAAGCCGCTGGCCAGCCCCGTGAGATCCGGTTCTGCGTCTTCGTCCGGCAATTCCAGGCACAGCGCCTCGGCGTAAGGCTCGTTCAGAGACAACAATAAGTCCGCGAATTCGGCAATGTGCAGCGGAAGCTGTCGTTGCCAGACCGCAAGGTTGGTCTCGTCGTCAAGAATGCTCGCCAGCGCCTGCGGGGTCTGGCCGAATGACTGATGACGTGTGCTGCCTGGCAGCGGTTTCAGGGCAAGCATCAGGCGACCTCATCGTGCCAGGAGCCAAACGGATCTCGCAGTTGTAGCCAGCCTTGAGTACCGAGCGCCATTTCGTCATCGGTCAGCAGGCAATTATCGAGTTCCGACGACAGCTGTGCGAAATCGATGTTCTGCCCGATAAACACCAGCTCCTGGCGACAATCGCCTACGCTGGCGATCCAGTTTTCCATGATCGCGGCGGTACTTTCCTGATCCTGCGGCCACTGTTCCTTTGGCACGAAGCGCCACCAGCGCCCGGCGAAACCGTGGCGCATCAGGCCACCTGCCTGGGACCAGCTACCGGCGTCGGTGGGTTTGCTGGCCAGCCAGAAAAAGCCTTTGGAGCGCAGCAATTTGCCGTTTACCCAAGGACGATCGATGAAGTCGAAGAAACGCTGTGGATGAAAGGGCCGGCGCGCCCGATAAGCCGTCGATGCGATGCCGTACTCCTCGGTTTCTGGCACATGTTCGCCACGCAGTTCCTGTAGCCAGCCCGGGGCCTGGGCGGCCTTTTCGAAGTCGAAGCGACCGGTACTGAGAATCTTCGCCAGCGGTACTTCACCCATGACCATCGGGATGATCTCAGCCTGAGCATTGAGGCGTCTGAGAATGGCCATCAACTCCTCCCGCTCGCGGCTGCTGATCAAGTCGATCTTGCTGATCAACAGGACGTCGGCGAACTCGATCTGTTCGATCAGCAGATCGGTGATCGAGCGCTCATCTTCTTCACCGAGGAATTCACCACGAGAGGCGAGATTTTCAGCGGCCTGGTAGTCCGGCAGGAAATTCATACCGTCGACTACAGTGACCATGGTATCGAGCCGAGCGATGTCGGCGAGGCTTTGCCCCTCCTCATCACGAAAGGTGAATGTCTCGGCCACGGGTAACGGCTCGGAGATTCCCGTGGATTCGATCAACAAGTAATCGAAACGGCCTTCACGAGCCAGCTGGCTGACCTCTTCAAGCAGGTCTTCGCGTAACGTACAGCAGATACAGCCATTGCTCATCTCGACGAGCTTCTCTTCTGCACGATTCAGGCTGACATCACGCTGGACTTCGCCGCCATCGATGTTGATCTCGCTCATATCGTTAACGATAACGGCCACGCGCAGATCGTCTCTGTTACGTAGTACGTAATTCAAAAGTGTACTTTTTCCGGCGCCGAGAAAGCCGGACAAAACGGTCACGGGAAGTCGGGAAGACATTGGATAAACCTCATCAGACGGTCGCTAAACAGCGCTGGAGGCTCTCGGGGACCTGCGTTCTTGGGCTTCGATGAGATCACCAGGGAAGCGGACGCTTGAAATGGAAGCCACGGAAAGCCTTGTCCGATTAATGTTATAGTATAACAACAAAATCAATCCACTCTCTTCTTGCCCAAAGTGACAAAGGGCCCGAAGCTGTAATCAGATCGCCGCCGAGTTACGTCATGAAAACCGCGTTGAAATACTCGTTTATCTGCCTGGCATTGCTGACGCTGACTGCCGAAGCACAAGTGCCGGGGCTCGCCAATTGCACGCGCAGCGCGAACCTTCTGGCGTGCATCGATGGCAACGGCAACGCCTATAGCGTCAACACGGTCGGCAGCACGATTTACCTGCGCGGATTCGAGAAAGCGGGCAACCGCTATTGGGCACAAACCAACAGCCGCTACGGGCAACTGACGTTCTTCACCGGCATCGCTTCCGATGGGGAAGCCTGGGTTGGCTACAACCGGCGAGTGGGCTGGATGACGATCAATCGGTTCTCCAGCTCAGGCGGCAGCAGTGCGAAGTTCACCTGCAGCCGGATCACTGGCTGCTAAACCGGCGATCCTTTCTGCTCTTGTTGCCAGGCCATGTAGCTGTCGACAGGCGGATTCTTCTGGAAGTAGCGCTGCAAGCCCTCAAACAAACCGTCTGCCACGGCTTGCTGATGACGCGCCGTCACTAGGCGCTGACTGTCCCGTGCGTTGGAAATGAAACCGGTTTCCACCAGGATTGACGGCACATCCGGCGATTTCAGAACGGCAAATCCAGCCTGTTCCACGCGCTTTTGGTGCAGCGTGGTGATGCCGGCCAGGCTGCCCAGCACTGTGCTTCCGAGTTGCAAACTGGCAGCAATGGTTGCGTTCATCGACATGTCGAGGATCACGCCAGCGAGCATCGGATCCTTGTCCTTGAGATTGAGCAGGCTGGTCGCGCCGAGCAGACCCACACCGTTCTCACGCTGCGCCATGAACCGCGCTGTGGCGGATGTAGCGCCGCCCTCGGACAGGCAATACACCGACGCCCCAGAAGCCGTCAGACGCGGTGCAGCATCGGCGTGCACCGAGATGAACATATCGGCCTTGTGCTGACGCGCAATCTCCACACGCTTGCGCAACGGGACGAAGAAATCGTCGTTACGAACCAGCTTCACATCAAATCCTTTCTCTCGTTTAAGCCGACGTGCGAGTAGTTGTGCAATAGACAAAACCACATCTTTTTCCCGCTCGCCTTTGGCGCCGATTGCACCCGGATCTTTTCCGCCATGACCAGGGTCGACCACCACCATGATGTCGCGCTTGGGGTGGGATTTTTCCTGGGGTGTTTCACGTGGAACGCTCGGAGGCAGCCCCGATGATGCGCTCATCAAGTCCAAAACCAGGCGATGTCCTTGCCCATCTTGAGGCGCCAACAAAAATGAGTTGAGCTGAACCGGGCTGCTTAGATCCAGCACGATCCGGGTGTTCCCTTGGCCAAAATGGCCGGAGCGGATCGAATGAATAGGGGTGCCGGATAACGCTAACTGGCTGAAATCCCCACTCAGGCTGGCGCCGCTCAAATCGATGATCAACCGCTCCGGCGCACTCAAGGTGAAGGTCTTGTAGCTCACAGGACCACTCAGATCGAACACCAGCCGAAGCTTGTCATCCGAACGCCAAAGCCGCGCATTGCGTATCTGCGTGGCGGACGCCGAAAAAGGCAAAACAAAGGCCGCGCTGGCCAGCATCAGGTTGAGCAAGTGGCGTCTGTGCATATGAAAGCCTGTTCATGAAAAAGGCATCGTGGTTTGAATTGTTATAATGTAACATTAAATTCAATCACCATGATGGAACTGCTCATGAACGCGCTGACTTTGCCGGATGTTGCGGCTCAAGCCGCCCGCCAGGCCCTGCCTCTCGAATGGGTGGGGATGTGCGGCATCGCCTTACCTGTATTTATCGAAGGCCAACGTCTGGCTGCCAGAGCGGATGCAGGCGTCAGCCTGGATAATGGAGACGCACGCGGCATTCACATGTCGCGGCTTTATCTGGGGCTGGAAACGCTGGAGCAGCAGAATCTTTCTCCCGCTCTACTACACCGAGTTCTGCAGCGCTTTCTCGACAGCCACGAAGATCTGTCTGATGCCGCCTATCTCAATATCCACGCCGATTTACTCTTGAGAAGGCCCGCGTTGGTCAGTCCTCTGGCGGGATGGAAAACCTATCCCGTCACTGTTTCAGCCCAGCTAAAAAACAAAGTGTTCCACGTGGAACTGAAAATCGACGTCGCGTATTCCTCAACCTGCCCGTGTTCTGCGGCATTGGCGAGGCAGTTGATCCAGCAACAATTCGTCGACGACTTTGCCAACAAACCACTGCAACACGCCGACGTGTTGGCGTGGTTGAGTTCAACACAAGGCATCGTGGCTACACCTCACAGCCAGCGCAGTACCGCCCAGCTACATTTGCACCTGGATGAATTCGTCGACGAACTACCGCTGACATCCATCATCAACGACGCCGAAGCAGCCCTCGGCACCGCCGTGCAAACCGCTGTGAAACGCGCCGACGAACAAGCCTTCGCCCTCGCCAATGGCCAGAACCTGATGTTCTGCGAAGACGCCGCCCGACGCCTGAACCTGGCACTGCGCCGCTCACCCGGTGTCAGCGAATTCCACGTACGAGTCATCCACGCCGAAAGCCTTCATGCTCACGACGCCGTCGCCGAGAGTCATTGGCGCCGGGAGCAGCCATGATTCGCTGCCACAACCTGAGCTGGGGAATACCCGGCCAACCGCTCACTGCACCGCTCAACCTGAGGTTGGAAAGCGGCAGCCTGACGGCAATCATCGGCGTCAACGGCAGCGGCAAAAGCAGCCTGCTTAAAGTCATCGCCGGTCTACAGCGACCGCTGGCCGGCAAGGTCGAGTTGGGTGTTCCACGCCAAAGCGGTTTGTCCTTCCTGCCTCAGCAACAGCATCTGGATCGACAGTTCCCGATCAGTCTTCAAGAGTTGGTGGCCGCCGGTTTCTGGGGACGTCGACTGTCCTCGCAACTGAGAGCCCAACGTCTCGAATCCGCACTGGAAGACTGGCACCTGAGCGGACTGGAACATCGCCCCCTGATGGCCCTCTCCGGCGGGGAACTGCAACGCGCCCTGCTCGCCCGATTGAGTCTGGCCGACACACCGTTGCTGCTGCTCGACGAACCCCATGCCGCGCTCGACGAAATGGGACAGACACTGTTGTGGCAACACCTGCACGCCTGGCACGAACAAGGAAGAACCCTGGTCGTGGTTTGCCATGACCTTGCCGCCGTGCGCCAACACATTCCACAGACCTTGCTGATCAAACCGAGCGGCTGCGCATTCGGCAGCAGCGTCGACCTTATCCAGCAAACACCTCACACGCAGGTGGCCTGATGCTCACGCTGAGCCATTTATGGCAACCGTTCCACGAGTTCGTTTTCATGCGCCGGGCCCTGCTCGGCGGTCTGGTCCTGGCGTGCAGCACGGCACCACTGGGCGTGTTTCTGATCCTGCGCCGAATGAGCCTGATTGGTGACGCCGTTGCCCACGGCATCCTCCCCGGCGCCGCGTTGGGGTTCTGGTTCGCCGGGTTGAGTCTGCCGGCGCTGACCCTCGGTGGACTCGGTGCCGGTCTGAGCATGGCCGGACTCGCCGCGTGGATCACCCGACGCACCGGCCTGCGCGAAGACGCCAGCCTCGCAGCCATCTATCCCATCTCGCTGGCCAGCGGCGTGCTGATTCTGGGAATCGCGGGCAAGCGACTCGATTTGCTCCACCTGCTATTCGGCTCCGCACTGGCGGTTGACGGCCCGACCCTCAACGGCATGTTGTGGGTATCGGCGCTCAGCCTGATGGCCATGGCGCTGATCTATAAACCGTTGCTGCTCGACACCCTCGATCCGTTCTTCCTGCGCACAGTCAGCCGACTCGGCCCCGTCGCCCATGGCGTGTTCCTGACGCTGGTGGTGCTCAATCTGGTGATCGGTTTCCAGGCCATCGGCGCCTTGATGGTGGTCGGACTGATGATGCTGCCCGCCGCCGCTTCACGCTTCTGGAGCCGACGCCTGCCAATCCTGATCGCCATCGCCGCGCTCATCGGTTGCGCATCGGTATGGCTCGGCCTGTTGCTGTCGTTCTACTACTCGCTGCCCAGCGGCCCGGCCATCGTGCTGGTCGCCGGTGGCAGTTACCTGTTGTCCGTGGTGTTCGGACCGGTTCACGGTCTGTTGCGCCGCCCGCCTTTGCTCACATCCCAATGAGGTGTTTCCCGATGCGCGCTCTACTCGTGCTGTTCAGCCTGATGCTGTCGATGTCGTTATCGGCGGCGGAAAAACTGCCGGTGGTCACCAGCTTCAGCATCCTTGCCGACATGGTGCATCAGGTCGGCGGCGAGCATATCCAGATCACCAACATGGTCGGCCCTGACGCCGATGCCCACACTTACGAACCGACGCCGGATGACGCCAAGGCCCTGCTCAAGGCGAAACTGATCGTAAAGAACGGGCTGGGTTTCGAGCCCTGGCTGGATCGGCTGGTCGCCAGCACCGATACCAGGGCCACCGTGATCAGCGCCAGTCGCGGCGTGATTCCGCGCTCGCTGGATGAGGACGGCGAAACCGTCCCCGACCCACACGCCTGGCACAACCTGGCGAACGCCGAGCTGTACGTCGCCAATATCACCAAGGCGCTGATCGCCGCTGATCCTGCAAACAAAGCCGACTACGAGCGCAACAGCCAGGCCTACCTGAAACAGATCTACGCCCTCCTCGCCCAAGCGAAAGCCAAGCTCGGTTCACTGCCGCCGGGCAACCGCAAGATCGTCACCAGTCACGATGCCTTCGGTTATCTCGGTCAGGCCTACGGCATCGACTTCATGGCGCCACAAGGTCTGTCCACCGAGCGCGAACCTTCCGCTGCCGAAGTCGCCGCGCTGATCACCCAGATTCGCCAGGCCAAGGTCAAAGCGGTGTTCATGGAAAACATCAAGGACGCGCGCCTGCTGAAACAGATTGCCGACGAAAGCGGCGCACACATCGGCGGCACGCTGTACTCCGACGCCCTCGCCGCCAGTGGCCCGGCCAGCACCTTCACCGGGCTGTTCGAATACAACCTCAACACTCTTTACCAAGCCCTGAGCCAACCATGATCCGTAAAAATCCTTCCGGTGATTTGCCGCAGATTGCCGAGTCTGCCTACGTCGATAAAACCGCGATCATCTGCGGCAAAGTGGTGATCGGCGAAAACGTGTTCGTCGGCCCGTACGCGGTGATCCGCGCTGATGAAGTGGACGCCACGGGCGAGATGGAACCGATCACCATCGGCGCCAATTCGAACATCCAGGACGGCGTGGTGATCCACTCCAAATCCGGCGCGGCGGTGACCATCGGCGAATTCAGCTCCATCGCCCACCGCTCGATCGTGCATGGCCCGTGCACGGTCGGCGACCGGGTGTTCATCGGTTTCAACAGCGTGCTGTTCAATTGCGTCGTGGGCAACGGTTGTGTGGTGCGGCACAACTCGGTGGTCGACGGCCGAGATCTGCCGGACGCGTTCTACGTGCCCTCCACGACACGCATCGGCCCGGGCACCGACCTCTCGCAATTCCCGCCGGTGAGCGTCAGCGCTTCGGAGTTTTCCGAAGACGTGGCGCGTACCAACGTCGACCTGGTGCGCGGCTACAAAGCCCTGCAGAACGAGTTCTGAACCATGAGCAGTGTGCTGATTCGCAATGCGCGGCTGGTGAACGAGGGGCGTGAGTTCGACGCCGATCTGTTGGTCAGCAACGGGCGCATCGTCAAGATCGCCGGCAGCATCGAAGGTGAAAACGCGACCCGTGAAATCGACGCCACCGGCCAATGGCTGCTGCCGGGAATGATTGACGACCAGGTGCATTTCCGTGAGCCGGGTGCGCCGGCCAAGGGCAGTATCCACACCGAATCCCGTGCAGCCGTGGCCGGGGGCATCACCAGTTTCATGGACATGCCGAACACCAACCCTGCCACCCTGACCCTTGACGCGCTGGCCGACAAAAAGCGCCGGGCAGCGATCAATTCGGTGGCCAACTACGGTTTTCACTTTGGTGTCAGTCACGACAATCTGGACATTGTCGCGGCGCTCAATCCGAGCGAAGTGGCCGGTGTAAAAGTGTTCATGGGCGCGTCCACCGGCAACATGCTGGTGGACGACCCTCACACCCTCGAGCGCCTGTTCGCTGAAGTGCCGACGATTCTGCTGGCCCACTGTGAACACACGCCGAGCATCGAAACGAATGCCGCAAACCTTCGCGAACGCTTCGGCAACCAACTGCCACCCGACGCCCATGCGCAGATCCGCAATGCCGACACCTGCTTTCGCTCATCGTCGCTGGCGGTGGATCTGGCCAGACGTCACGGCACTCGTCTGCACGTCCTGCACCTGACCACGGCGCGCGAGCTGGCCCTGTTCGAAGATAAACCGCTGACGCAAAAACGCATCACCGCCGAAGTCTGCCTGCACCATTTACTGTTCGATGACCGTGACTATCCGAACCTCGGCAACCTGATCAAATGCAACCCGGCGATCAAGTCCCAGAGCGATCGTGACGCCCTGCGCCAGGCGCTGCTGAGCAATCGACTGGACGTTATCGGCAGCGATCACGCGCCGCACACCTGGGCGGAAAAACAGCAAGCGTATGAACAGGCACCGTCCGGGCTGCCACTGGTGCAGCACGCACTGCCGGCGTTACTGGAACTGGTGGCGGATGGCGTGCTGCCGATCACCACGCTGGTGGCGAAGACCAGTCACCGGGTGGCGGATCTGTTTGCCATTCCGGATCGCGGTTACTTGCGTGAGGGGTATTGGGCGGATCTGGTGTTGATTCAACCGGAGCCCAAGGGTGTCGCGGTGTCACGTCAGCCGGTTCTGTCGCAATGCGGCTGGACGCCCTTCGCTCAGCGCAGCTTTCGGCATCGGGTCAGCACGACGATGGTGTCTGGGCAGATCGCGTGGCATGACCATCGGATCCATGACAACTGCCAGGGATTGCCGCTGCGGTTCATGCGCTGAAAAAACCGCCTCCACTCGATGTGGAGGCGGTTTCGATGGTGACGTTACGCTCGCGGTTTGACCGTGCCGCAATCCTGACCCAGCCAGACTGCCCGGGTTTCCAGACTGCCCTTCTGGTTGATCCCGATGGCATTGAAGGTGCCATTGGCGACGGTGGTGAACTCACGGTCACTGAGGAACGTCGCGACGCCAGTGCCCTGGGCTTTCGGGCAACTGAAGCGGAATTTCCACTGGTTGCCGACACGCTCGGTGATCTGCTGTTTGCAGCCCGACTGCGGGTCCGCCAGCGGAATATCGTTGGTCGCCACCTGCTGCGGCGTCAGGCAGGCGCGGATGCCCTTGCCACCGATGTTGATCCCCTGCTTCTCCAGTTCCGCCCGCTGTTGCGGGGTGATCTGGCCTTGAATCTGACCGAGGATCGATTGCACATCCATCACCTGATCGTCGACCTTCACATTGCTCGACGTCATTTCCCATAACCCCGGCTGCAGCATTTGCGCCTGAGCAACCACCGGCAAGGCCAAACCCAGGCCCAGCGCCAAACCCAGCAGACGAACGTTCATTGAAAAACTCCTGATCAGTAGTGGCCGTTAGACGCCGGCCGCCTGTTTCGGTTCATGGCGGGCGCTGGCGGCTTGAAAACAAATAGCGACAATCGCCATGGAACATGGTCTGTTAAGCATTGAATCTTCAGGAGCAAGGTTGCCCCATGGATTATTTCGGACCGCACATTTTCGGTTATCTGATCGCCCTGATACACACCCTCGGCTCGATCGCCGCGATCCATGCCGTATTGACCGTACGCACCGCCCAAGGCTCGATCGCCTGGGCGCTGTCGTTGATCTTCATTCCCTATCTCACCCTCATCCCGTATCTGGTGTTCGGCCGCAGCACCTTCGATGGCTACATCAAGGCCCGCCGCCAGGCCAACGAACAGATGCGCCAGGCGATTTCCGAACTCAACTGGCGCCCGTGGGTGGAAGAAGCCCTGACCGCCCGCGCCTCGAATGCCTATGACTCGTTGCGCGCGATGCCGAAGCTGGGACGCATGCCGTGCCTGGCGAACAATGAAGTGCGATTGCTGATCAACGGCGCGGCCACCTTCGAGGCGATTTTCCACGCAATCGACCAGGCACGGGAAGCGGTGCTGATCCAGTTTTTCATCATTCACGACGATCGTCTCGGTCAACGCCTGCGTGACCTGCTGCTGAAGAAAGCGGCCGAAGGCGTGGTGATTCATTTGCTCTACGACCGCATCGGCAGCCACGCCCTGCCCCACAGTTATGTGCAGGCGCTGCGCGACGGCGGTGTCGAGGTAAAAGCATTCGCCACCCGCAGCGGCTGGCTCAATCGGTTCCAGGTGAATTTCCGCAACCACCGCAAGATCGTGGTGGTAGACGGGCTGATCGGGTTTGTCGGCGGCCACAACGTCGGCGACGAATACATGGGTGAAAAACCACCACTGGCACCGTGGCGCGACACTCACGTTCAGGTGCGCGGCCCGGTGGTGGCGTGCATGCAGGAGTCATTTGCCGAAGACTGGTTCTGGGCCGCGCGTTCATTGCCGCCGCTGATCCTGCCGGACGCGTACCCGGAGGACGGCGTGCTTTGCCAATTGCTCGCCAGTGGCCCGGCGGATGCCTACGAAACCTGCTCGCTGTTCTTCGTCGAAGCCATCCACGCGGCCACCGAGCGCGTGTGGATCACCAGCCCCTACTTCATTCCCGACGAAGCCGTGTTCGCAGCATTACGCCTCGCGGTGCTGCGCGGGGTCGATGTGCGCCTGCTGCTGCCTTCGCGTCCCGACCACCGCATCGTCTACGCCGCTTCCAGCCTGTACGCGTTCGAAGCGGTGCGTGCCGGCGTGCGGGTATTCCGCTACGAACCGGGCTTCCTGCATCAGAAGGTGGTGTTGATCGACAGCGAAATCAGCGCGATCGGCAGCGCCAATCTGGACAACCGTTCGTTCCGGCTGAATTTCGAAGTGATGCTGCTGACCGTCGACAGCGAGTTCGCCGCCAGTGTGGAACAGATGCTCAACGATGACTTCGCCCAAGCCTATGAAGTCGCCAAAGAAGAAAGCCGGGAGATCCACCGCCTGCAACAGGTCGGCATGCGGATCGCCCGGCTGATTTCACCGATTCTCTAGATTCAAGGGTGGTAGATGTCGTCCCTCGTCCACGGCAGTTCATGGCTGCCGTCGGCATGGGCCTTCACGGCGAGGATCTGGTGCAGGTTGATCCAGCCGCGAGCGAATGCATAAGCGCAGCCTGCCAGGTACAGACGCCAGATACGCAGCGCCTGGTCCGGCACCAGTTTCGCGGCGGCTTCAAGGTTGTCCTCCAGCCGTTCGCTCCAGTGGTCCAGGGTGCGCGCGTAGTGCAGGCGCAGACTCTCGACGTCGACAATCTCCAGACCCGCTTCGCTGATCTCGGCCGAGATCATCGCCAGGTGCGGCAGTTCGCCGTTGGGGAACACGTACTTCTCGATGAAATCCCCGGCACCGCGTCCCACCGGACGGCCATCGGTGTGCTTGGCAGTGATGCCGTGGTTCATCACCAGACCGCCCTCTTTCACCGCGCCGAACAGGGTTTTGCAGTATTCGGCGAGGTTGGCGTGGCCGACGTGTTCGAACATGCCGACGCTGACCACTTTGTCGAAACGCCCGTCCTGGGGCAGATCGCGGTAATCGAGCAGTTGCAGTTCGATCTGATCCTCCAGACCTTCGGCTTTGACTCGCTCGCGGGCCAGGGCCAGTTGTTCTTTGCTCAGAGTGATACCGAAGACCTTGGCGCCAAATTCGCGGGCGGCATAACGCGCCAATCCGCCCCAGCCGCAACCGACGTCCAGCAGATAGTCGCCGGGCTGCAAACGCAGCTTGCGGCACAGGTGCCGGAACTTGGCTTGCTGGGCTTGCTCCAGGGATTCACTGCCGGTTTCGAAATACGCGCAGGAATACGCCATGTCGCTGTCCAGCCACAGCTGGTAGAACGCGTTCGATAGGTCATAGTGATAGGAGATGGCTTTGGCGTCGGTTTCCTTGTCGTGGAGCGTGCGCACCGGCTGACTGTCATCGTCTTCATCGAGCAGCGCGGAGCTCAGCTCATCGCACACCCGGATGACTTCGCTGATCGAGCCCTCCAGTTCGAGCTTGCCCTCGACGAACGCCGCCCCCAGCGCGTCGAGACTTGGATGAGTCAACTGGGACACCATCAATGGGTCCTTGACCACAATGGTGACGCTGGGCGTCGGGCCCAGATTGAATTCATGGCCGTCCCAGAGTCGCAGGCGAAGCGGAAGCTGCAGATTCTGTAAGGCCGGTGGAAGTTGCGCGAGCATGGAATATCCCCCTGGTTTCAGACGTCTGATCTGAGGGTAGACCATCCTTGAAAATTAGCAGGCTATCGATTTGATAGTCGCCGACTATCAGCCACATCGGCTGTCACCGCGCTGTCATCCCTGTTTCAGTGCGCCTTTTCAAATGACTGCGAGAGCGGCGCACAGTTCGAAAAATGATCAATCCGACGCTTTCAGCTTCAGCAGTGGCTCTTGAAAACGGAGCAGGCGACCGGCATTGCCGAGCACCAGCAACGTGCTCAGGTTGTGCAGCAACGCAGCGATCATCGCCCCCGCAGCACCGAGCCAGCCGAAGGCCGCGAATACCACGATGGCCAGCGTCCAGCCCAGGCCGATGATCACGTTCACTTGCAAGGTGCGTCGGCACTGACGACTCAGGCGCACGCAGGTGCCGAGCCGACGCAGGTCACTGCCGATCAGCACGATGTCGGCGGAGGCCAGCGCGATATCTGCACCGCCCGCTCCCATCGCGACGCCCACGACGCCCGCTTTAAGCGCCAGCGAATCGTTGATCCCGTCGCCGACCACCATCGGCCGGAAGCCGTTGTCGATTTCCTTGAGCACTCGGTTCAGTTTGTCTTCGGGCAACGCCTGGGCTTCGACTTCGTGCAGGCCGACATCCTTGGCCAGAGTTTGTGCGACGCTTTGCCGGTCACCGGTCAACAGCAGTTGCCGCCCCAGCCCGAGGTCACGCAGTTCACTCAGGGCAAATCGCGCTTCCGGTTTGACAGTGTCGGCCAGTAACAGCCAGGCGAGGAATTCGCCGTTCAACGCCAGCCCGGCAATCGGGCCGTCGTGTTCGGGGATCGCCGTGGTCGGGATGCCCAACTGCGCAAACAGCTCCGGGCGCCCGAGCGCGGCCTCGCCTTGCGCGGTCTTGGCCACAACGCCCAACCCCTGCCGCTCATGGATATCGGTCAGCACCAACACCTCTTCCGCGCTGACCAGTCCGGCCAGCGCGCGGCTGACCGGATGGCTGCTCGCCGCCCCCAGGCTTGCAGCCAGCGCCATCACCGAACCGTGATCCGCTCGCGGGCTGTTGATCGACTGCAAGCGCAGCGTGCCGTAAGTCAGGGTGCCGGTCTTGTCGACGACCAGCGAGGTGAGATCGGCCAGCTCCTCAAGGAACGCCGAACTGCGGATCAGAATCCCGTGCCGCGCCGCCACCGCCACCCCGGCAATCGCCGTGGCCGGTGCCGACAACACCAGCGCGCATGGGCATGCCGCCACCAGCACCGCGAGCATCGCCTGTGCATCGTTGGTAATGAACCAGGTCACCGCCGCGAGCAACAACACCAGCACCATGTAACTGCCGGCATAGCGTTCGAGCAAACGAGTGATCGGTGGCTTGGAGCGTTCGGCGTTTTGCATCAGCGCGATGACTTTGCCGAGGGTGGATTCATCCCCGGTACGGGTCACTTCGATTCGCAGCAAACCGTCGAGGTTGATCGCACCTCCGAACACCGCCATGCCAACGCCCGCTTCCACCGGCACCGACTCACCGGTGATCGACGCCGTATCGAGGCTGGCCTGGCCGGACAAAACCCGACCGTCCGCCGGCACCCGATCACCGGCGCGCACTTCGACTTTGTCGCCGGCCTTGAGCGTGCCGTTGTCGACTTCGATGATCGAACCGTCCGCCTGCACTTTGCGTGCATGGCTGCGCGTGAGTTGGCCGAGGGCATGAATCGCTTCCTGGGAACCGATCACACTGCGCTCTTCCAGCACATGGCCAAAGATCATGATGATCGGCAACAACGCCGCGGTGAGCAGATCGCCCGTGGCCCAGGCCCCGATCATCGCCAGGGCGATCAACTGATCGGTGATGCCGTGCAGGCTCGGATAACGCAGGCTGAACCACGCCGAACGCATCACCGGCACCGCGACTAATAAAGAAGCGAATCCGAGCAACAGCTGACTGACGCCCGTCTGTTCCGGCATCAACCAGCGCCAGATCAGCCCCAGACCGAGCAAGCCGAGGGCGAGCATCGCCAGGGTCAACTGGCGGGCGGCGCGGCGTTGTTCGGCCGAGGACAACAGGCTCGGAGATGAGGTGGTAGCAGTCATTTGCTGGCTCCCTGAATGATCAGGCGTGAATCGTCTTTCGGATCGACCGTGGTCACCGAACCGGCCTGACCGAGAATCTTCGGCATGCGCTCGCGGTACAGACGCAGCAGCATTTGCGGGTCCGTGCCCTGCTGTTGCGCCTTGGCCAGGCTCAACACCGTCGCCGTGTCGGCGGAGGCTTTGGCCAGGCGCTCACCCGCCTGGGCATGAGCGACTTGCAGCGTGCGGTCAGCCTGTTCATTGGCGGACTGGGTAAGTTTCTCGGCCTCGGTGCGGGCATTGGCGACCGCTTTGTCGGCCTGCTGGCTGGCGGTAAGGACAGCGTTAAACGCACTGACCGCCGGCTCCGGCAGACTCGATTGCACATCGACCCGAGCCACTTCGATGCCGATGCCCTGACCGCTCGCCTTCAACTCGGCGAGACGTCGGTTGATGCCTTGCACCAGATCGCCGCGCAACCGTTCACGACGTTCGGCGGCCTGATTATCAGCGCCGATCAACTCCGGCCGCGCCACCAGAATCGTGTCCAGATCCCGCGCCGCCGTCAGCGCCACCGCGCTTCGCGTCACTAATCGATCCAGCGCCGGCAACACATGCTCGCCCTGCAGTACGAAGTCATACGGGTCGGTGACCTTGTAGAACACCCGCACATCCAGTTGCACCACTCCGGCATCACCCGTGAGCAGATAGCCGGAGCCGGCCAGCGCATCACTCAGCGGCGTGGCGAAGGTCGCGACGCGATCCGCCTGCAAGGCCTGATCACTGCGCAGCAGATTTTCTACCCTGCGTTCGATGACACGATCTGCCGCCGGCAACAAAACCACCTGCTCGAACGGCTGCGGCCAGGCCAATAACAACCCGGCATTCTGAATGCGATCCAGCGCTCCGAAATGCAAAACCACCGCGCGATTTTGCGGGTCGATCTGCCGGACATTGGAAAACGCCCAGGCCAATGCCGCGAGCACGGTTACCGCATACAGCGCGAAAAACGCCAGACGTCCCGCTTGAATCCATGGACTGTTCAGCGAATGTGTTCCACGTGGAACTTCATTCATGGCTGCGATCCGCTTTTGCTGTCGAGATTCGGCGGACCGTCGACCAACACCCGGAACGGCGCGGCGTCGGTGCGCAGGATCAGTTTGGTATCCGGCGAAACAATGGTGCCGAGGGTGTCCAGCGAGCGCAGCAAGTTGTACAGCTGCGGCGAACCGGCATAAGCGCGTCCGTAAATCTGCGCCGCTTCCACTCGCGATTGGGCTTCGATATCGGCGGCCTTCACCGTGGCATCGGCTTGCACGATGCGCGCATCGCGTTCGGCGGCGGAGCGGATTTGCGCTGCTTCACGTTTGCCAATGGCGGTGCGTTCGGTGGCGATGGTTTCACGCTCGGCACGCATCCGGTCAACCGTTGCGGTGAGGGTCACCGATGGCAAGGTCAGCCGTTCGATGCCCACTTGCACCACGCGCACGCCGTAAGTGGCGAGCAGCTGCTGATCGATTTGCTGACGCAACTGCGCTTCAAAATCGGCGATGCGAACCTGGCTGGCATCGGTGTTCACCAGATTGGCCAGATCGAAACTGCTGGCGGTTGTTTCCAGTGCCGAGCCGACAAACGTGCGAATCTGCCGGGCCGCTTCGTCCGGCTGGTTCTGCACAGCGCGCATGAAGCGCTGCACGTTGTCAGGATCGCCCTGCACCTGCCAGGCCACGTAAGCCTGAACGATGATGCGCAAACCGTCGCGGGTGCCGACGTCCTGCAAGCCGCTGGAGGTCGTGCGCAAACGCAGATCCACCGGAATCGCCGCTTCGAACGGCGCCGGCCAGCGCCAGCTCAGACCCGGATCCAGCAACACGCGGGATGGATTGCCGAACCGGGTGATGACAGTGGCTTCACCGGAGCGCACTTGCACCAGGCTCGCCGCCGCGATGGCGAACGCCACCAGTAGCGCTGCCCAGCCCATGCGTTTCCAAGGAAAAGGCCCCGCCTCTTCCGGCGCACCGTGGTGATGGTGATGATGCCCGTGATGGTGATGACCGCCGCCATGAGCATGATCATGGCCGCTGTGGTCATGGTGATCGTGAGTGTGCGACTGGCTCAATGGGTGGCTCCTGGCTGAGCGGTGGTGCGCGCCGGATCTGCCGGCAGCGTGAACGTACGCAGGTCGATGGTCGGTGCGTTACTGCTGCCGCCCAGACGATGGTCGAGTACCAGCAGTTTGGCTTTGCTCAAACCCTGGCTGAGTTGGCTGAGGTATTGCTCCAGCACGAAGGCCTGGCCGGCGCTGGCGTAGGCTTTTTGTTCGGCGCTGAATTTCAGATCCGCCGCCCGGGCCGTGGCGTTGATTTCGTGGGCGTTGGCACTGGCCTGGTCCCGCGCGAGGCTAGCCTGCAACTGCGCCTGATTACTCGCTTCGGCAGCGGCACCGCGCTCGCGGGAGATCAACGCCTGAGCACCGATCTGCGCCGCTTGCACGCTGTGATAGGCATTGGCCGCCCCGGCTGGCGGGTGTATCGCTTCGACCACTGTGGCGAGGATTTCCACGCCGCTGTCGAGTTTCTGCAGATCGCTTTGCACGGCGCGGCCGATTTCTTCGGCGAGCCCGGTCCTGTCCTCGCCAAGCAAACCGTCGAGTGTGCGCGAGGCAAAGTCATGCACCAGAATCCGGCTGGCGGTGCTGCGGATCAGCGTCGGCACATCGGCGCTGTTGTAAGTAGCGGCCAACGCCGCTTGATCGCTCAGGCCGATGCGATAGACGAAGCGCACGTCCATGTTGACGATCTGAAAGCTCTGCTGATCGCCCCGGCTGCTGGCGATAACCTGGGATTTGTCATTGACGTGGCTGGCATCCCACAAACGGTTGGCAGTAAATGGCGCCGGGCCTTCTGCCGGATCCAACTGCACGGCTGCCGGGTTCTCGCCGACACTGGTTGCCAGTTCATGCACCACACCGTTTTCAACGTTCAGCACACGCCCCAACGGCCAGGGCAAACCAGCGTGCAAACCCGGACCGAACACCTGCACCGGTTTGCCGAAGCGCTCGTAGATGCCACGGCTTTGCATCGGTATTTCGTGAAGGCCGGTGAGCAACCAGCCCACCGCTGCCACCAACACCAACACCGGCAAGAAGGCGCGGCGCATGTAACTGAAGGCCCAGATCTGACGCAGATCGATGCCGAAGCGGTTATGCAATTCATGCTGCAACGCGAGCAGAGGTTGTGGCGGCCAGCGCAGCAGATCGGCGACGAAACTGCGCGCCAGCAGCACCGGTTCGAGCTGTTCGCGGCGCGGGCTGAACAGCGACAGCAAGGCACGCAGCAGCAATTCCACAGCGACCAAACCCGGCAGAATGCCAATCAGCACAGCCAGCCGCACCGGCCAGATTGCACTGTCACTGGCGAACAACAGGCACAACGCGCCCAGCACCAGACTGATGATTGCCACCCGCGTCAGTTGCGCCAGCGCTCCGGCCTCGGGCCATTGCGCCGGGTTTTCCTGCGCCAGTTGCCGCTCCAGCACCAGCAGAGCGAACGCCAGCAGCAACGCGATGGCCGCGCCGACCGTGGCGGACAACCCCACTCCCGCCGCCGGCAGCGTCAGGCTCCACATTTGCTCGATGCTTAACAGCACCAGCAACGACCACCCGCCCAGCCACAATGTGGCCGCGCCGATCTGCCCTAGCAGGTGCAGACTGCGTTGACTCATGCGTTCCAGCAGTCGCTCGTACCAGCCATCCGGCGCAGGTTCTTCAGCAACCGTTACCGGCACCACGGGATTGATCACCCGCGCCCGCCATTGCGTCACCCACCACGCCGATTGCAGCCCCGTCACCAGCACCAGCAGCGCCGCGCTTTGATTGACCAGCAGCGCGGACCACAGCGATTGCGGCGCAAACAGCCCGACAAAAAATGCCAGCACCCACCCTGCACCGGCCAACGCAGCCAGACCGATCGCCAGGCGACGCAAGCGCCGGCCTTGCGCTGCCGCTTGCTGAAAGCGCGGCAACCCGGTGACCGGCGTGCCTTCATCCAGATCGACTTGCATATCCCCCCAAAACCCTTGGCTCACTGCACATATCGTTACGATATAACGAAAGTCGTGAAATATTTGTACTCATTTGCATCATTCAAAGATGCGCAACCTGTCGCTTGCCTGAAGCCTTGACCGAAATGTCGGGAAACGCTCATATTACGTTCGTAATTTTTAGCACGAACTACTTTTACTGATCCGCATCCTTCAGCCAGGAGCAAGAGCATGAGCAACTATGACGTGGTGATTCTGGGCGGTGGCCCCGGCGGTTATAACGCAGCGATCCGCGCCGGCCAACTGGGTCTCAAGGCCGCGTGTGTCGAAGGCCGCGCCACGCTGGGTGGCACCTGCCTGAACGTCGGCTGCATGCCGTCCAAGGCGCTTTTGCATGCGTCCGAGCTCTACGAAGCGGCCCTGGGAGCGGAGTTCGCCAACCTCGGCATCGAGGTCAAACCCACGCTCAACCTTGCGCAAATGATGAAGCAGAAAGACGAAAGCGTGAGCGGCCTGACCAAAGGCATCGAGTTCCTGTTTCGCAAAAACAAGGTCGACTGGATCAAGGGCTGGGGCCACATCGACGGCCCTGGAAAAGTCAGCGTGACTGGCGATCAGGGCAGCCGGATCGAACTGACTGCCAAGGACATCGTCATCGCCACCGGCTCCGAGCCCACTCCCCTGCCCGGCGTGGAAATAGACAATAAGCGCATCCTCGACTCGACCGGTGCGCTGTCCTTGAGCGAAGTACCCAAGCATCTTGTTGTGATCGGCGCAGGCGTAATTGGCCTCGAACTCGGCTCGGTCTGGCGCCGGCTCGGCGCGCAGGTGACGGTGGTGGAATACCTCGACCGCATCTGCCCCGGCGTCGACGGCGAAGCCGGTAAGACTCTGCAACGCTCGCTGAGCAAACAGGGGATCAGCTTCAAGCTGAGCTCGAAAGTGACCAGTGCCACTTCTTCGGCCACTGGCGTACAGCTCAGCGTCGAACCCGCCGCTGGCGGCAGCGCGGAAATCCTTGAAGCCGACTACGTGCTGGTGGCCATCGGGCGTCGTCCGTACACCCAGGGCCTGGGCCTGGAAAACGTCGGCCTGAGCACCGACAAACGCGGCATGCTCGCCAACAAACAGCATCGCACCGAAGCACCCGGCGTGTGGGTAATTGGTGACGTGACGTCCGGGCCGATGCTCGCGCACAAGGCCGAAGACGAAGCCATGGCCTGCATCGAACAGATCGTCGGCAAGGCCGGCGAGGTCAATTACGACCTGATTCCCAACGTGATCTACACCCGGCCAGAGCTGGCCAGCGTCGGCAAGACCGAAGAGCAGCTGAAAGCCGAAGGCCGGGCGTACAAGGTCGGCAAATTCCCGTTCACCGCCAACAGCCGGGCGAAGATCAATCACGAGACCGAAGGTTTTGCCAAAGTCATCGCTGACGAGCGCACCGACGAAGTCCTCGGTGTGCACCTGGTCGGCCCGAGCGTCAGCGAAATGATCGGCGAATTCTGCGTGGCCATGGAGTTCAGCGCCTCGGCCGAGGACATCGCGCTGACCTGTCACCCGCATCCAACCCGCTCCGAAGCGCTTCGTCAGGCAGCAATGAATGTCGAGGGGATGGCGACGCAGATGTAAGCACTGTGCGAATACTTCCCGCGCAATGCGGGAAGTATCAGGACGGCAGATGCCCCAGCGGCAACACGCCGGGCGTCTTTACCGTGTGGATCGCAAAATTGCTGCGGATGTCGCTTACCCCCGGCAGCTTCAACAGGCAACCGGTGAGAAAGCGGTCATAGGCGCGTAGATCCGGCACCACCACTTGCAGCAGAAAGTCCGACTCCCCGGACACCAGAAACGCTGAAATCACCTCCGGCAACGCCGTCACCGCCCGGTGGAACGCCTCGGCTTGTTCGTCGTTGTGCCGCTCGACCTTGACCCCGACAAACACCGTCAGACCCAACCCCACTTCATCGCGATCCAGATTGGCCTGATAACCGCGAATCACCCCAGCCTCTTCGAGCATCCGCACCCGGCGCAGACACGGCGATGCCGACAGACCGATCTCGTCGGCCAACTGCACATTGCTCAAGCGCCCGTCCCTTTGCAGCGCGGCGAGAATCTTGCGGTCGAAGGCGTCCAGTTTCATGGTTGGCAGATCCTGATGGTTTGAGCGGTGAAAGAGCGCAGGTTATGCCAATTCAGAGGCCTTTAGAAGCTGACTACGCAACCACCTGCCCTGCCCTTCGGCCCTAGACTGAGGCGACCGAATCGACAACGAAAGGGGTGCGACATGGCGAGTCTCTGGCTGTTTTTCCTGGCGCTGGCAGTGGTCTTTCTGTTGCCCGGCCCGGACATGATCCTGCTGCTGCAGACCGGCGCTCGCCAGGGGCGCGGTGCAGCGCTGGCCACGGCGGTGGGTCTGGCCATCGCCCGAGGCTGTCATGTAGCGCTCGCGGCGTTGGGGCTGGCGGCGCTGTTCAAGGCGGCGCCGTGGACGTTCGATGCCGTGCGGATCGCCGGGGCGGCGTACTTGCTGTGGATCGGCATTCAGTGCCTGCGCACCACGCTGCTGCCGGATCTGAACGCCGGCACCATCACGGACAGTCATGCGCAGTGCTACGCCGCCATCCGTCGCGGCCTGTTGACCAACCTGCTCAACCCGAAAGCGTTGCTGTTCTGCTCGGTGTTGCTGCCGCAGTTCATCGTGGCAAATGGCGCACCGGTGCTGACGCAGTTTGCGCTGCTCGGCGCGATGCTGGTGGGCGCCGGCCTGCTGTTCGACAGCGCCTACGCCCTGACCGGCGCCGCGCTGGGCCGCTGGCTGAAACACAGCCCGACGGCCCAACGGGTGCAACAGTGGCTGTTCGGCAGCCTGTTGATCGGCTTTGCGGTGCGCCTGACCTTCGTCCAGCAGGCTTAGGTTTTGCGGGCCTTGCGTTGGCGGCGGGTAATGATCACCAGCGCAATCACGGTTAACCCGACAATGGTTCCGATCTGCACCGCACGCTTGTAGGGTCGCAACACTCCGCGTACAGCATCGACAACCTGGGTGACGTAGCGTTTGTCTGCGTTGGCGAAATCCGGAGAAGGGCATTGCTGACCGAAATAGCCGCCCCAGCCCATGTACGGACCTTCTTTCACATATCGCTGATACAGCGCGCTTTGCTCTTGCAGGCTGCTATTGAAACCGGCTGCCGAGCACAACACAGCGGCGAACGCCTGACTGGTGTGCGGCAAGTTATCCGCCGCACGGCTGGCCAGCGCTGTGGCAACAAACCGATAGTGATAGCGCTCATCCGGCTGCGCTTCACTGGCCTTCTGGCGCTGCACTTCAGCCTCGCTCACCAAAGGCCCAACTTTCAGTTCGGTGGTTTCCAGGCTGTAGTTGCCGCCGAAGGTCGCGTAATCCGGGGCCATTTCGTAGCCCAGGATGTCCATGCCCCACTCACGGGCTGTCCACGCAGCATTGAACAGTGCGCTGGCACGTTTGGTCGGCCACCATGCCGAATCGGCTTTGAGGCGTTGCTCACCATAGAGCCGCGCCTTGTTCTGCAGATCCGCGCTGTCGAAATAGCCAACCGCTTCTTCGTAGTGCCCCTCACGCAACAAACGTCGCCCCAGCAGATTACGCAGACTGGCGGCCACCGGCAGCGGCACGTAATTGTCACGATCCTGCTGGCTCAGCGCGGGCGGTGCCGGGACATTGGTATCGACATAGTTTTTCAATTCTTCGACCGTCAGCACTCGCTCGGCCACGGTCGCCGCGTCGAACCAGTAAATGGTCTGGCTGCGATACAACTGGTCGAAGGCCTGCAGGTACTCGCCACGTTGCAACGCCAGAATCGCGCTTTCACCCTCGACCCGGCACTTGGGCTGCACGCTTTCGAGATTCCAGTCGGCAGTGCGCCGCTCGCCCCAGGATTCGTCCTGCGGGAACGCTCGCGCGGCTTTCGCATAAGCCGCAGCCGCCGCGTTCCTGTCGCCATCGCGCACCGCCAGTTTCGCTCGCAGCCACCACGCCAGACCGCTGTCGCCAGCGTGTTCGAGGAACGCCTTGGCGCTGGCGTAATCGCCCTGTTGATAATTCATCGCCGCCAGACGATCAGCGTTATCGGGGCTGCCGCGGGTGCTCGCTTGCAGGGCCTTGACCAGCTTCTTCTCGTTCGGCGGCTCATCACCGAACGACCAGCCGATCCGGCTGATCAGCGAGGCGGTCACCAGTTGCTGCACCGCTTCGCCGCGCAGCAATTTCGCCAGCCGGTCTTCGGGCTCCTCGGCCAGTTCGTTCATCAACTGCTTCAGAGAGGTGTAACCGACGTTCGAGCCGTGCAGGTTCTGCGCGGCATAGAGTTCGATGGCCTTGTCCCAACTGCCCGCCGTGCGCAGCGCTCGCGCCTCTTCGCCAAGGCTGGCCACGCCCAGTTCCAGCGGATCACTGAAACCGTCGATGCTCAGCTGCCGCGTCTGGCGGAAAGCTTCAATTGCGTTTTCCAACGCTTCAAGCGCGTCGCCCGCTTCGCTGCTCATGGCAAAGAACGCCCGGCCCAGCGAATAAGCGGCCCAGGTGCTGCGCAACGCCCGCTGATCGGCCGGCAACGCCAGCAACTGGTGGAAATACTCGACAGCCAATTGATGGTCACCGGCACCGAACGCCACGGCGCCCGCCACATACAGGCGCAGTTCCGCTGGCAGGCTCGCGCCCTGCACCTCGACCTGACGCGCGTCGGTCAGGCTGCGCAGTTGTTTGACCAGCGCTTGCTGTTCAGGCGTCAGGCCGATCTGCTCGGCCTTGTCGCGCACCTCGGCGGGTTCTGGGGCGTCGGCGTAGATGTCATCCGGATTGTGGGTGGCGGCGGTGACGTTCTTCAGCCCGGCAATGGTTTTGCCGAGGCGACTGATCTCGAACCTGAAGTTGCCCTCCGGCAGCTCCGCCAGCGATTGCCCGCGATCGTCGAGCAGACGCATCGGGAAATCCGGTCCGCAGGCCAGCGCCGAGCCCAGCGGCAGGCTGAGGCTCAGGCAAAGCAGATGGCGCGGCCAGTTACGGGTCAACATGCGAACCTCCTTGATCAATATTTGCGCAGCGTGCCCAACCGATCGCACGCTGCCCGTTCGCCGGCAATCGGCCGTCGCGCAGGCGGGTGAAGGTAAGCAGATCCGCCGTCTGTTGCAACGCATAACCGGCGAGCGCATCGGCACCTTCGCAGCCCCGGGCCTTGAGGGTGATGCGGGCGGGCCAGGCGCTGTCGAGGTTACCGACGTTACGCAGGGCGATGTCTTGCAGGCCGTTCTGTTCGGTGAACGTCAGTCCGAGCTGGCTGCTCAATGCATCGCCTCGGGCGACCGCACGTAGCGTGCTCAGGCTCCAGGCTCTGCGGTCGTTGGCCAACGGCAGGCGAAACCAGATCAGACCGGCCAGATGCGCCGGGCGATCCTCGCGTAACTCATTGGCCAGCCGGCCCAGTTGTTGCGGATCGGCGAGCAATTCGCGTCGCTGGCCACCGCGCTCGAGCGGCACTTCGCTTTCCACCACCGGGGCGCCGTCGGCAGCCGCCAACAACGCCACGCCATAGGCCGGCAATGCCAGATAAAACGGTTTGTCGGTCACCCGCCCCCAGGCCTTGGCCCAGCGCTGGGTCAGCTCGGGATCGAACAGACCGCGACGCGGATCGCTGACGGCATGCACCTGCAACACGCTGCTGTCGACGGTCGCCAGCAGCGCCGGCAATTGCGGGCTGTCGAGCCAGGCGGGCAACGCGGTGATGCTCAGGGGCAGATTGGCCGGCAATGCGCCGCGCAACTGAGTGAGAAATTCAGTGTAAGCAGGCAGTCGGGCATTGCCGGCGTCATGATCGATCTCGACGCCGCTCAGGTTCAGCCCCTGGCCTTGCCAGTCAGCGAGCACTTGAAGGATTTGCGCCGTGACCGCTTGCGTATCGAGCGCCTTGAGCTGGCCGTCGAGGCGAATCACCGCAATCAACGGCCGCGCATCGTGTTTCAGCAGCGCGAAATCGACGCGTGCGAGACTCCAGCCGTCATTCGGGAAAGCCTGCAACGCCAATACCCGCAACGTCGAAAAGTCGTTGCGACTGTCGTTCAAGGCACGTTCATGGGCTGGCGTCCATTGCCGTTGCCAGACGTAAAGCTGCTGATCGAGCGGCACCGCGTCCTGTCGTTCACAAGCACACAGCAACAACACAGCCACCAGGGCCAACCACCCGATGATAAAGCGCATACCTTGCAGATCCCTGAGACATCAAGCTGCAAGGTTACACAAAAGCGTTCAGGGCTTGCGGGCAATGATTACCTGACTCTTGGCCACCACCGCATCCAGCGCCTGCTTGATCTGCGCGCCGCGCGGCGAGTCGAGCACCGCTTGCCAGGTCTCGGCCCAATGGTTTAGCAACGGGTGATCCGGGTTGCTGAAATCGACCTTGGCCTCCCAGAACAGCAACATCCACATCGACCAGTAAAAGCCGTACTGGCTATGGCTGATGATCTCGAGTCCCGCCTCGCTGACCATCGCCTTGAACTGCTCTTCACTGATGATGCGAATGTGGTTGGGCTTCTGGAAATACTCCGGCGCGGCGATATCTTTCTGCAGGTCTTCGGAGCTCGGATGCGGCACGCTCAACAGGTACAGCGCGCCCGACTGACCGACGCGCACCAGCTCGGCAAGGAACTGCGCCGGGTCGTCGACGTGCTCGATGACTTCGGTGGACACCACACGAGTGGCGGTGCCATCGGCGATCGGCAGCGGATTGCAGTCGGTGACATGGCATTCGACCCCACGCGCCGGGGTATCGCTCAGGCGCTGGCGGGTCGCCTCGACCTTGGCGCCGTCGATGTCGGCAATGATGATCTTCGCCCCGCGCATGCCGCAGAAATGCACGTTGCCACCGTCGCCGCAGCCAACGTCCAGCAAGGTGTCATCGGCGGTCACCGGGAAGCCTTTGAACAGCTCACCGGTTTCCTGGTTGAACCAGCCGCTGAGCATCGCGTCGTGCAGGCCGAGCATGTACGAATCGACCTTCCCGGCAGCTGGCTGCTCGGGCATCAGTGCAGGCGTCGACGCCGTGAGTTTCTTCAAAAGGCTCAGCATGAGGTGGCTCCAGAGGATGGGACGGCGATTCGCGATGTACCGAGGCGCCGCACCAGGGCAGCGCCTCGATTGCGCATCGGCATTTCGATGAGACGGTAATTGAGCTCGCTGAGCAGCACGATCAGACCGAACGCCAGCAACAGCGTGATGATCGGGTGACCGGCAGGGCTGGACATTCCCGCCTCCTGCAAGCGGAAGATCAGCTCACGCACCAGTTGGTAAGCCGGAATGTGGATGAGGTAGATCCCGTAGGAACGGCTGCCGACCCATGCCATCAACTGTTGCAGCCTGCCGGCAGGCAGCAGGTAATCGCGGTTGTACGAAGCGATCCACACCAGCAGCGCACCGAGCACGGCAATCGAGCCGATGCGGTAAGAAACAAAGGTGAAACGGTCGGTGGCCATGTAGCTCAGCAGCAGCGCCAGCACGATCAGCGCGCCCACTCCGGCCCACGGGCGGCGCAGGAAAGTCGGCTCCCACCGGCGATAGCCCGGCTGCATGCTCCACATCGCCAGCAACACACCCAGGGCCAGCGCATCGGTACGGATGACCATCAGTATCGGCGTGCGCAGGGTGAACAATTGCACCGCAACCAGTGCCAGCAGCGCCCAGACCAGATGCTTGCGGCACACCAGAATCAGCAGCGGGAACAGCAGATAGAACTGCTCCTCCAGCGCCAGGCTCCAATACACGAAACTGCTGCCGTACTCGTAATGAAAGAAACTGTCGGCAAAACGGAAGTTAGCGTACTGCAACACGCCCGCCAGCGTCGCCTGCAGGTTGGCGTGCAGCGTACCGAACGCTCCGGAGCGATTGAGAAACAGGCACGCCAGCAACATCAGCGCCAGCCACAGCCACGCCGACGGCAGCAGACGAAAGACCCGGCGCAACCAGAAGTTGCGCGTCTGCTCCCAGTATTCCTGACGGGTCGTGCAACCTCGCAACGCCGGGATCAGGCTGCGGGCTATGACGAATCCGGAGATCGCGAAAAACAGATCGACGCCCCACCACGGCTGCGCCCAGGCGTGGATTTTTTCCAGCAGGGGTACCGGGTCGGTGAACAGGCTGCCCTGCAAATGATGAAACAGCACACCGAGCACCGCGATCGCCCGCAGCACTTCGATGTCCAGGATTCGTTTGTCACTCATGCCTGGGGCACCTCGGTGCCCGCGGATGCCTGATGCTCGAACAGTTGCGCGAGAAAAACCTGCAACCGCTGCTCCGCCACTGCCTGACTGCAGAAACCCTGCAGACTGCTGACGGCCCGGGCCGCCATGTGTGCGTAACGCTGCGGATCGTGTTTCGCCACTTCGTAGCTGTCGCGGTAGGCCACGCAGACCGACGCCCAGTTGGTCATGTAGCGCAGGGTACGGAAAGCCCTGCGCGGATCGTGAGGCCAGGCGGTAAGTTCATCGGAGGACTCGACCAGGAATGCGTTCTCGGCACTCAGGTAATCGATCATCGCCGTGGTCCGCGGCGCCACGGCCGGCTTGCCGCAGGACATGAATTCCATCAACGGCAGGCACTGGCCCTCACCGTAAGAAGTATTCACCACGTAACGCGTGGCCTGTACCAGACGCTCGTAGTCCGCGTCCGCGAGGTAGCCATAAATCAGCACGATGCGACAGCGATAGGACTGGTTCTTATACAGGTGATGAAGAATGTCGCTGAGCGCTTCCTCGGCATCGTGGTGCGTGAGCTTGAGTACCAGCGTCGCGTCTTCGATGTCGCGAAACGTCACGCAGAATGCGCTCAGCATGTCTTCCCAGTTCTTGCGGCCGTCACCGGGATTGAACACCGACGTGTAGACGACCCCGTCCAGCAACAACTCTTGCTCGCACACCGGTGCCTGGAAATCGATGCCCTCACCACGGCGCAAATGTTCCGGGCCGAAGGCGTCGAGGTCGAGCTGGCGACTGTCGGCGACCAGTCCCTTGATCGTCAGTCGCACCGGTCCGGTCGGAGACTGACCCTGAAGCTGCGCGCCTCGGGCTGCGAAGCGATCCCATACCGGCGCCGGGACCGCGACAATCGGGTAATCGGCGCCCATGGCCTCGCGCACGGCATTGACCGTGTAACCGGAATGGGTGATCGCCGCACCGCAGGCCCGGAGCACCGTGCGCCAGTCGTTGCGCGGCTCGTTGTCGAAGGGTTCGTTGGGGATGGTGCTGAATTCCCAGGCGAATACCGGCAGTGTCGGGCACGCGAGGTGGATCGGCGTGCGGTGCGGCGGCGAGAACGACAGAAACACGCAGGGCTCGCCACGGGCCAGGCATTCCAGATACAACGCATCGACTTCGCGAGCCGGATCAACGACTTCCACCACACGCCCAAGGCGTTCGAGCACCGGCCGGTACTCCTTGAGTACGAAGTAGTAGCTGTACTCCGAACGGCCGAGGTTTTGCGCGATGGTGTGCTGGTTGGTTTCCGAATGAATGATGATCAGCATGAGGCGTTGTCCGTCACAGGGGCGGCATCGGCGGCCAGTGGCTCGAGGCCGAAAAAGTCCGCCATGCGCCGTTGCACCGGGGCGAACGCGCAATACTCGTGCATGCGTTCGACAGCGGCGGCAGACATGCGCGCGTACTCCTGCGGCTGCGCCCTGGCCATCCGGTAGCTGTTCTCATAGGCGCTTTTGAGCGAAGCCCAGTCCGGCCGATAGCGCAGCGTGCGATAAATTATCCGGGTGTCCTGGGGCCAGATCGTCAGTTCTTCGCTGGACCGGACGACGAAGGCCACCGTGTCGTCGATATAGTCTTCCATGGCCGTATGGTCCGGGGCGATCACCGGTTTGCCGCTGGACATGAACTCCATCAGCGGAAGGCACAGGCCTTCGCAGCGTGAGGCGTTTACGTAAAAACTCGCAGCCTGGTAGAGCCGCGCGTATTGCGCGTCGTCCAGGTAACCGTGCATCACCAGCACCCGGCAGGCGAACGGTGTCAGTTGCGCGAGCAGGGTCATCAGTTCGCTGTAGTAGGACGCCAGATCGTTCTGGGTAATCTTCAGTACCAGCGTCGCGTCAGGCGTTTCGCGAAAGGCC
Source organism: Pseudomonas sp. GW458-11-26-14-LB4 (assembly GCF_059423925.1). Lineage (NCBI taxonomy): Bacteria > Pseudomonadati > Pseudomonadota > Gammaproteobacteria > Pseudomonadales > Pseudomonadaceae > Pseudomonas > Pseudomonas sp. GW458-11-26-14-LB4. The sequence goes on along the minus strand of NZ_JBWKYU010000023.1, from coordinate 67,418 downwards.
CAGCAAAACGCGGTGATCAGGTGGTGCCAGTTCTTGCGGCCGTCTTTGGGGTTGAACACGGTGACGTAGATCACGCCTTCCACCGCGGTCTCGACCACCGAGGAGGTGTCCGGCAAATCCAGCGGGGGTGGCTCGACCACCGCCACCGCATGCGGAGCGGCGATGGCCGGGAAACGTTTTTCAAGCCAGGCGTGTGCGCTGTCCGACAGCAGATCCTGCACACCTTCCCAGTACCAGTGGTGCAGGAATTTCACCCGTTCTTCACCCGCGCCCAGCCTCCACAGACGCAGATAGTGACGGGCAATGACCAGGCGTCGTTTGACCGTCAGCGGTGGCGGGCGCAGTGCCTCGATTTCAGCCAGTTGTTCGGCGGTCAGCGGTTTGGGCAGCAAATCATCGGCAGACAGTCCCAGCGTGCGGCTGTCGAAAATGCAGCCCTTGATCGCCAGGGTCGCGCCTGGATTGATCGGCGCACTGACGTGCTGCTCACGAATGGCGGCGAAGTTTTCCCACAAGGGCGTCGGCAGCACGAGTACCGGAAAGTCCTCGCCCATGGCGCGGCGAATCGCGCGGGCGGTGTGGCTCGACAGCGTGATGACCCGTCCCTGTCGTGCGAGCATCTGCGTCCAGTCGTGGCGCGGATCATCGTTCCACGACTCGTCCGGGATCGAATCGAACTCCCATGCGATCACGCAGATCGTCGGGCATTCAAGATCGCTCGGGGTATTTTGCGGCGGAGTAAAAGACAGAAACACGCTGGACTCGCCGGCAGCAAGCAGCCGTCGATAGAGCGGATCGACCTCGGCGGTGGTGGACACCACATGCACCTGCCCGAGGCTTTCAAGCACCGGGCGATAGGCCTTGAGCACGAAGTAATAGCTGTATTCGGGACGCCCGAGACTCTGGCTGATGGAGCGGTCGTTGACGTCCGAGTAGAGAATGAAATTCATGGCATCCCACGGTGAAACCGCCATCCCGGCAACTTCACGCTATGACGGCCTGGCCATTGGATCGAGTCGGCAGGGCCGATGCTCGTCCAGTGTTCCGGGACACGTCTTCGTTCTTGTTTTAGTGGTCAGATTCACCCGGTTGCACACCCACTCCGGCAGCGTTCGGGGAACCGTGACGAGGGGCATTCTAAACACATCCGTTGAAGGTTCGGGAACCGCCCGACGAGAAAAACGCGACTACGCTGACGAGAACTGACCGGTCACGGTTTGGCCGGTTGAAATTGCTGCGCAATTGGCACAGATTGGCAGCCAAACAACTACAACAATGACTTCACCTGCCGTTCTGCCCGGTTTTACCAGGGGGCTGACAGACATTCCCTTAAAGCCTGTGGGAAGAGGTGAAAGTTAAAGACCAAGGGGTCGCTGTTTGAATAAAAGTCTGTTCATCACGGGCCTCAGTGGGTTCGTAGGACAACACATCCAGTCACGTCTGCAAGGGGAAGACGCGTCGTGGCAGCTGCTGCCTGCCGCCTCGGCCTACGACCTGACAAAACCGGACAGCCTTATCGATCTGTGGCCGCAGCTGCCCGATGCGATCATTCACCTGGCTGGACAAACCTTCGTCCCCGAAGCTTTCCGCGACCCGGCACGTACTCTCGACATCAACCTGCTCGGCACTCTGAACCTGTTGCAGGCCCTCAAGGCCCGCGGCTTCAAGGGCACGTTCCTGTATGTCAGCTCGGGCGACGTCTATGGCCAGGTCGAAGAACCCGCGCTGCCGATCACCGAACAACAACCACCCTGCCCGCGCAATCCCTATGCAGTCAGCAAGCTGTCGGCGGAGTTCCTCAGCCTGCAATGGGGGCTGAGCGAAGGTTGGCCGGTACTGGTCGCGCGTCCGTTCAACCACATCGGCACCGGGCAGAAAGACAGTTTTGTCATCGCCAGCGCCGCGCGGCAGATCAACCGTATCAAGCAAGGCCTGCAGGCGCCGCAACTGGAAGTCGGTGACATTGATGTCACCCGCGATTTCCTCGACGTCGGCGATGTGGTCTCGGCCTATTTCGCGCTGCTGGAAAAAGGCACGCCGGGGCAGGTGTACAACATTTGCTCAGGCCATGAGCAAAGCATCCGCAGCCTCATCGAACAGATGGGCGACCTGGCCCAGGTCAAGCTGCAACTGGTTCAGGATCCGGCACGTATGCGCCGCGCGGATCAGCGTCGCGTCTGCGGCAGCCACCGACGGCTGGCCCGGATCACAGGATGGACGCCGCAAATCACTACACAACAATCCCTGCGGGCGATCCTGTCCGACTGGGAGACGCGAGTACGACAAGAATGACAAAAAGTGCATTGATCACAGGGATCACCGGCCAGGATGGCGCGTATCTGGCCAGACTGTTGCTCGACAAGGGTTACAAGGTTCACGGCCTCGTGGCACGGCGCAGCAGCGACTCGCGCTGGCGTCTGCGCGAGATGGGCGTTGAAGCCGACATCGTTTACCTGGACGGCGACATGGCCGACGCCTGCTCGGTGCAGCGCGCGGTGATCAAGTCGGCGCCGGACGAGGTGTATAACCTGGCGGCCCAGAGCTTCGTTGCCGCCTCCTGGGACCAACCGGTAACCACCGGCATCGTCGACGGCCTGGGCGTGACTCACTTGCTCGAAGCGATCCGTCAGTTCAGCCCGCACACGCGTTTCTATCAGGCGTCCACCAGCGAAATGTTCGGTCTGATCCAGGCCGAGCAACAGGACGAGAACACCCCGTTCTACCCGCGCAGCCCGTACGGCGTGGCCAAACTCTATGGCCACTGGATCACCGTCAACTACCGCGAAAGCTTCAACCTGCACGCCAGCAGCGGCATTTTGTTCAATCATGAATCGCCCCTGCGCGGTATCGAGTTCGTCACCCGCAAGGTCACCGACGCTGCGGCCCGGATCAAGCAGGGCAAACAGCAGGAGCTGGCCCTAGGCAACATCGATGCCAAGCGCGACTGGGGCTTCGCCGGTGACTACGTCGAGGCCATGTGGCTGATGCTGCAACAGGACAAGCCCGACGATTTCGTGGTCGCCACCGGCGTCACCACCACCGTGCGCGAGATGTGCCGCATCGCCTTCGATCACGTCGGCCTCAACTATCGGGATTACGTGAAGATCGACCCGGCGTTTTTCCGCCCTGCGGAAGTCGAAGTGCTGCTCGGCAATCCGGCCAAGGCCCAGCGCGTGCTGGGCTGGAAACCGAAAACCGACCTCGACACCCTGATCCGCATGATGATGGATGCGGACATGAAACGCGTCGCCAAGGAGTAGGCCATGCTGATCCCCGTGATTCTGTCCGGCGGTGCCGGCACCCGTTTGTGGCCGGTGTCCCGGGAGGGCCATCCCAAGCCGTTCATGACCCTGCCCGACGGCCAGTCGCTGCTGGGCAAGACCTACCGGCGCGCCGCCGCGCTGCTGGACGGCTGGGGCGACATTGTCACGGTGACCAACCGCGAGTACTACTTCCAGAGCAAGGATCACTATCAGGCCGCGCGCCTTTCACGCCATCGCGGGCACTTTCTGCTCGAACCCACCGGGCGCAACACCGCGCCGGCCATCGCGGCGGCAGCGCTGTCGCTGCAAGCCCTGCACGGTGATGCAGCGATCATGGTGGTGATGCCTGCCGACCATCTGATCGTCAACGAAGACGCGCTCAAGAGCGCGGTCGAACATGCAGTCAATCTGGCAAAAGACGGTTATCTGGTGACCTTCGGTGTGGTGCCGACCGCCCCGGAAACCGGATTCGGCTACATCGAAACCGGCGCGCCACTGGACGCAAACGGCGCAGCCAAGGTGCAGCGCTTCGTGGAAAAGCCCGACCTGCAAACCGCGACCCATTATCTGGAGAGCGGCAACTTCCTGTGGAACTCGGGGATGTTCTGTTTCACCACCGCGACCCTGATCGCCGAGTTGGCGCTGCACGCCCCCGAGTTGCTGGAACAGACCCGCGCCTGCATGGCCGCCAGCGAACCGGTGGAAACCGTCGGCTGCCTGCAACAGGAACTGTCGCCGCAGCTGTTCGCCGAGATCACCGACATTTCCATCGACTACGCGTTGATGGAGCGTTCGGAGAAAGTCGTGGTGGTGCCCGCCGGTTTCGACTGGAGCGACATCGGTTCGTGGGGTGCCGTAGCGGCGCTGGTGCCGGCCGACGCTGACAACAACCGTGCGAGCGGCGAGGCGATCTTCATCGACAGCCGCAACAACTTCGTTCAAAGCGAAGGCCGGCTGGTGGCCGCCGTCGGTGTGGAAGACCTGATCATCATCGACACCGCCGACGCCGTGCTGGTGGCCCACGCCGACCGTGCTCAGGATGTGCGGCGCGTGGCCAAGCAGCTCAAGGACAAATCCCACGAAGCCTATCGCCTGCATCGTACGGTCAGCCGTCCGTGGGGCACCTACACCGTGCTCGAGGAAGGCCCGCGCTTCAAGATTAAGCGCATCGTGGTCAAGCCCGGCGGCAAGCTGTCGTTGCAGATGCACCATCACCGCAATGAACACTGGGTGGTGGTCGAAGGCATGGCCAAGGTCACCAACAACGGCAGCGGCACGACCCTGGTGGCGAAGAACGAATCGACGTTCATCGCCGCCGGTCACAAGCACCGTCTGGAGAACCCCGGCGTGATCGACCTGGTGATCATCGAAGTGCAAAGTGGCGAATACCTGGGAGAGGACGACATCGTCCGCTTCGAAGACCAGTACGGCAGGACGGTTTAAATGCTGCTTTCCCTGTATCGCTCGCTGCATGACTATCGAGGTTTCATTCTCGGCAGCGTGCAGCGAGAGTTTCAATCGCGCTATCGCAATTCACTGCTCGGTGCCTTGTGGCCCGTGTTCAACCCGCTGTCGATGATCATCGTCTACACCGTGATCTTTTCCCACATCATGCGCGCACGCCTGCCGGGCGTGGATGACAGCATGGCCTACAGCGTCTACCTCTGCGCCGGTCTGCTGGCCTGGGGGCTGTTCTCTGAAATCACCCTGCGCAGCCAGACCATGTTTCTGGACAACGCCAACCTGCTGAAGAAAATCAGCTTCCCCAGAATCTGCCTGCCGGTGATTGTGCTCTGCAACGCGGCAATCAACTTCGCCATCATCATCGGCCTGTTCCTCGGTTTTCTGCTGATCACCGGGCGCTGGCCGGGCATGGCGCTGCTGGCGCTGATCCCCCTGATCGCGCTGCAAATGATGTTCTGCGCCGGGCTGGGCATGATCCTCGGCGTATTGAATGTGTTCTTTCGCGATGTCGGTCAGCTCTTCGCCATCTGCCTGCAGTTCTGGTTCTGGCTGACGCCGATCGTGTACCCGATGAGCATCCTGCCGGAGTGGGTTCAGCGCCTGCTGCAACTCAACCCGTTGACCAACCTGATCGGCAGCTATCAGAACCTGTTCCTGTATGGGCAGTGGCCCGTCTGGAGTTCGCTGCTGCCGGTGTTCATCACCGCGCTGGTGATGTGCCTGATCGGCCTGCGGCTGTTTCGCAGGCGTGTCGGTGAAATGGTGGATGAACTCTGATGGGACATATTCGCGTCACCGGCCTGGGCAAGGCCTATAAGCAGTATCCCAATCGCTGGAGTCGCCTGGCGGAATGGCTGATCCCGTTTTCGCCCCTGCGCCACCACCAGCACTGGGTGCTGCAGGATGTCGCTTTCGAAATCGCTTCCGGCGAGGCGGTGGGCATCGTCGGCGCCAACGGTGCGGGTAAAAGCACCTTGCTGAAGATGATCACCGGCACCACTCAACCCACGTGCGGCAAGATTGAAATTGAAGGTCGCGTCGCCGCATTGCTGGAATTGGGCATGGGCTTTCACCCGGACTTTACCGGCCGCCAGAACGCAATCATGGCCGGGCAACTGCTGGGGCTGCAGGTCGACGAAATCGAAGCGATGATGCCCGAGATCGAACATTTCGCCGAAATCGGCGAGGCCATCGACCATCCGGTCCGCACCTACTCCAGCGGCATGCAGATGCGCCTGGCCTTCAGCGTCGCCACCGCACGGCGACCGGACATCCTGATCGTCGACGAAGCACTGTCGGTGGGTGACGCCTACTTTCAGCACAAGAGCTTCGATCGCATCCGCAGCTTCCGCAAGGCGGGCACGACATTGCTGATCGTGTCCCACGACCGCTCGGCGATCCAGTCGATCTGCGACTCGGCGATCCTGCTCAAGGACGGCCACATGGCCATGTACGACAAGCCGGAAGTGGTGCTCGATTACTACAACGCCCTGATGGCCGAACGCGAAGGCCAGATCGTGCGTCAGGAAATGCTCGCCGGCGGCGAAGTACGGACCGTGTCGGGCACAGGAGAAGCCGTCATCCTCGGGGTGCGCCTGCTGGATGAACAGGAGCGCTCCATCGAAGCAGCGGAGGTCGGTCAGCCGGTGGTATTGGAAGTACAGGTTGAGGTGCGCAGCGACATCGAACGAATGGTGCTCGGCTTTCTCATCAAGGACCGCCTGGGCCAGATGATGTATGGCATCAATACCCATCGCCTCGACAAAGCCCTGACGGATCTGCACGCCGGAGAACGTTTCACCTATCGCTTTGCCTTCGTGATGGGACTGGGCAAGGGCAATTACTCGGTATCGCTGAGCCTGTCGCGACTGGACTCTCATATGGATCGAAACTTCGAGTGGCGCGACTATGGCCTGGTGTTTCATGTGATCAACGGCCGGCAGGAAAATTTTGTCGGCTGCTCGTGGCTCGACGCCAAGGCTTCGATAACCCGCCATACCGCCGCTGCGCTGACTGAGCGCGCGCCATGACCCGGCTGCTGGTCGAATGCACCCACGTGTTCAAACACCCGAAGGTCAATTCGGGGATTCAGCGGGTGGTGCGCAACGTCATCAAACAGCTGCCGCCGAGCGCCGAAGGGGTCGAATGCGTGCCGGTGATCCTGCTCAAGGGCAGGCTGTACCGTGTGACGCGTCTGGCGCCGCTGGACTCACCGCTGTTCAATACCATCGCCACGCTTGGCGAACGCCTGGAACGACTGGCCCACCGCTTCTGGCAAGTGCATCAGCGGCTGGACACACGCTGCCGCACAAAACTGGCACGACGCCTGTTTTACGTCGGCTATCGCCTCACGTCGTTCGGTGTATTCGGGATACCACTGCGGTTGGTCGAGCAGATCAATCGCTATCAACTGGATCGACGCTGTGAGCCGCTGCAACACCAGCCCGGCGATCATCTGGTGTTGCTGGACTCGTCCTGGCATTCGGACTTTTTTCTGCACGCCGAGCGCCTCAAGCATGAAGGTCTGGGCATCGTCGCGGTGATCTACGACCTGATTCCCCTGTCCCACCCGCAGTTTTACGACACGCGGCTGGTCGAGGTGTACAGCGAGTGGTTCGACTGGATCGCCCACAACGCCGACGGTTTCATGGCGATTTCCGCCACCGTGCGCGATCAGGTGCGTGCAGAACTGCAACGTCGCCTCGGATCGGAACAGACCGGCAAACGCTGGTTCGACTATTTTCACCTCGGTTCCGAGCTGGATCTGCAGAGCGTTGAAGCTGCCGTCGAACCGCGTCTGCAACGGCTGTTCGCCACACCGGAGCCGGTGTTCCTGATGGTCAGTACCATCGAGCCGCGCAAGAACCACGACTATCTGTTGGATGCCTTCGACCATGCGTGGGCGAACGGCTCGAAAGCCCGGTTGTGCATCGCCGGGCGCATCGGTTGGAAGTGCGACGCGCTGCTTGCCCGGATTCGCCATCACCCCGAGCTCAACCGGCGCCTGTTCATGTTCAACGACTTGAGCGACACCAGCCTCGAACACGCCTACGCCCATGCCGGCGCGCTGGTGTTTCCATCGTTCGTCGAAGGTTTCGGCCTGCCGCTGGTGGAAGCCATGCAACGCGGGCTGCCGGCGATGGGCAGCGACATCCCGGTGTTCCGCGAGATTGGCGGTGAATTCATGGCGTATTTCGACCTGCAGTCGCCGCAAAGCCTCGCCGATCTGGTGCAGAGCTTTGAGCGCAGCGGTCGATTCCCCGCCGCCCGGGATGTCAGCGACTGGCAATGGATCGGCTGGCGCGAAGCCAGCGCGCAACTGGCCGAGCGTACCGCACGCCATGTGCTGGAGGCGCCTCAGGTGCCAGCGAGGCAACATGCGCATAGCCCTTAACGCCCGGATTCTCCAGGCACCGCGCACCGGCATCGGCCATTACGTCGCCGAGCTGGTAAATGCCTTGCACGCGGACACCGATATCGACGTGGCGCTCTTCCATGGCTGGGGCTGGAGTTCGCAGCTGCCGGAAGCAGCGATGCCCGGTTATTCGCGTCTGACGCCATTGCTGCGGCAGATCCCCGGCGCCTATCAGGCCCGCCGCTGGCTGGAGCAGAAACGCTTCGATCAGGGCCCGGCGCACCCGGTCGATCTGTATCACGAACCGAGCCTGTGGCCGCTGGCCTTCGATGGCCCGACCGTGATCACCCTGCACGATCTGACGCACCTGCATTTCCCCGAGACCCAGCCGCCGGCACGGCTGCGGGAAATCGAGCGACGACTCGCCGACGGCGTACGCCGGGCACGGATCATCCTGACAGACTCGCAAGCCATCGCTGACGAGGCACGGGAATATTTCGGACTGCCTGCCGAGCGTTTCGTGGTCGCGCCGCTGGGTGTTGCCGAGCGTTTCCATCCGCGCGAGCCGGAAGACATCGACACGGTGCTCAAGGCCCATGCGGTCGAGTTCCGGGAGTATTTCCTCTGCGTCGGCACTCTGGAGCCACGCAAGAACCTGAACCTGGCTCTGCGCGCCCACGCGCTGTTGCCGGATCTGGTACGCCAGCGTTTTCCGCTGTTGATCGTCGGCATGGCCGGCTGGCAGCGCGACCAGTTCAGTGATGAATTGCAGCAGGCGCTGGCTTGCGGGCACGTGTGCCTGCTCGGCTACTTGCCCGATGAGCAAGTCGCGCAATTGCTGTCCGGCGCCCGGGCGCTGATTTTTCCGTCGCTGTATGAAGGTTTCGGCCTGCCGGTGCTGGAAGCGATGGCCAGCGGCACGCCGGTGGTGCTCACCCGCTCTTCGGCCATGCCGGAAGTGGCGGGAGACGCCGGCAACTATATTGAAGCTGACGATGCAGACGGCTTGCGTGATGCGATGAGCCGACTGATCGAAGATCAAGCGCACTGGCAGGCATGCCGGAAAGCCGGATTGCAGCAGGCACGGCTTTTTTCCTGGAAGCGTTGCGCGCAGGCCACGGCCGGCGCCTACCTCCAGGCCATGGGAGGTTGAATGCGGGTTCTGCATTTTTTCAAGACGTACCTGCCTGACTCGGTCGGCGGTATCGAACAAGTGATCTTTCAACTCTGCGAGAGCGGCGCCCAGCACGGCATCGACGGCCAGGTGCTGACCCTTAGCGCCAATCCAGAGCCTGCTGTGGTGCGTCTCGGCCAGCACGAAGTGCATCGGGCAAAACTGGATATCCAGTTCGCCTCCACCGGTTTTTCCTGGAGCGTGTTCAAGCAGTTTCGCGAACTGGCCGCCGAAGCCGACGTGATCAACTACCACTTCCCGTGGCCGTTCATGGATCTGGTGCACTTCGCCAGCGGCGTGAACAAACCGACGGTGGTGACGTACCACTCGGACATCATTCGCCAGAAGCACCTGCTCAAACTCTATCGCCCGCTGATGAACCGCTTCCTCGCCAGCGCCGACCGGATTGTCGCGGCCTCGCCTAACTATCTGCACACCAGCGATGTGTTGCAGCAATTCCAGGACAAGACCCGCGTCATCCCTTATGGCTTGAACAAGGCAGGTTATCCACAGGCCGATGTCGAGCGCATGAACCGCTGGCGCCAGCAGCTTGGGGATAAGTTTTTCCTGTTTGTCGGGGTGATGCGCTATTACAAAGGCCTGCACATCCTGCTTGATGCCTTGAAGGACGTTGACTACCCGGTGGTGATCGTCGGCGCGGGCCCGCTGGAGCAGGAGCTGCACGCCCAGGCCGCCGCGCTTGGCCTGAAAAACATTCATTTCCTCGGCCGTCTGAGCGATGAAGACAAGGTCGCCCTGCTGCAACTGAGCTACGCCATCGTCTTCCCGTCGCACCTGCGCTCGGAAGCGTTCGGCATTTCTCTGCTCGAAGGCGCGATGTACGGCAAACCGATGATTTCCAGCGAGATCGGCACCGGCACCAGCTACATCAATATCCACAACGAAACCGGGCTGGTGGTGCCACCGAGTCATCCCCAGGCGTTTCGCGAAGCGATGCGCACCCTGTGGGAAAACCCGGCCCGCGCCGCCGAAATGGGCCTCAAGGCAGAGGCCCGCTATCGGCAGTTATTCACAGCCGACGAAATGGGCCGCAAGTGGACCGAGTTGTATCAGGAGCTGCTGGAGGAAAAGGCGTTGTCCTACGCCTGATCCCTTACAGATCCAGCACCAGCGGCTGGGCACTCTGCGCCGGCACCGCGCAGCAAATCAGCACCTGCCCCTCCTCCGGCACTTCAGCCGGAGGCTGTGGATAATTCACCGCGCCGCTGATCAGCCGGGTCTTGCAGGTGCCGCACGAACCACCGCGGCAACTGAATTCCGGACGCAGGCCACGGCTTTCCGCCAGCTCCAGCAAACTGCCGCCATCGGGCTGCCAGCGCGCTTCCTTGGCTGAACGTTCGAACACCACCGGCACCGACGTGGTCGCGGCCGGCGGTTGTTCCATCACGATCGCATCCGGATCGGGTTGGCGCTTGAGGGTCGAAGGGCCGAAGGTTTCGGCATGGATCTGCCCGTCCCGCACATCCAGTTCGCGCAAAGTGTCGTAGATGCCCTGGGTAAAACCGCCGGGGCCGCAGAGTACAAAGTCGACCTGATCGAAGTCCTCGTCGGTCAGCAGATTGCGCAATAGATCGCCATCGATACGGCCACGAATATCGTAATCCTCGCCTTGCACCAGATCGTCCTCCGGCTGGCTGAGCACTCGCAACACCTTCACGGCATCACCGGCGTCCTCCAGCAACCGATCCACCTCTGCGCGGAACGGCTGGTCGGCGAGGCTGCGGGAGCTTTGAACAAACAGGGTCGGACGAATCCGCCGCGTCCGCAGGCCCTGATACACCACCTCACGCAGCATCGAAAGCAATGGCGTGATGCCGACGCCCGCAGCCAGCAGCACCAATGGACGGCGTTCCAGCGCCGCTACAGTGAAATGCCCCTGGGGCAATCGCGCCTCCAGCACGTCGCCGACGCGAATCTTTTCGTGAAGGTGGGTCGATACCCGCCCTTCGCGTTTCACGCTGATCCGGAAGAAATCATCCGACGGCGCGCCCGACAGGCTGTAAGTACGGATGTGCACGTCACCGTCGAGGTTGAACCGAAGCGGCAGATGCTGGCCCGCCAAAAACACCGGCAGACCCGCGCCATCGTTCGGTTCCAGGTAAATCGAGCGAATGTGGCGGCTTTCCATTTCGATCCTTGCCACTCGCAATGGACGCCAGCTGTCACCCAATGCCTTGGCCTGCAACCGTGCATCGGCCTGGGCCCAGTTGCCGGTCAGCAGGCTGGTGGGCGACATGCCGTCGAAGCGCCAGCGCAGAGCCAATGCCGCCGGACGTCGAACCAGTTTCTCCACCTCGAAGGTCCACAACCGTTCGGCGCCCTGAAAGGCTTCGATCTGTGGTGCCTCGAGAATCACCTCGGTGCGACCGCTGAGCTGCAATACGTCGCCTGTGGAAAAGTCGATGAACAGCAACCCCGCCAAGGGATTGAGCAACAGATTGCCGAGGGTGTTGAAATGCAGGTTGCCGGCAAAATCCGGGATCGTCAGGCGATTGCCTTCGATCCGTACGAAACCAGGCTGGCCGCCGCGGTGGGAGACATCCACCGAACGCTCACCGTCGACATCGACGTAACTGGCGACGAAGAAAGTGTCGGCGCTTTCGATCAGTGCAATCGCGGCGTCATCGAGACTGTCACGGTGTTCGGCTTTGCGGGTCTGCGGATCCGTCAGGGGCACCCGTTGGAACTGGCGCAGCTGTATGTACTGCGGACAGTTGCCGAAGGACTGATCCACCGTCAGCGCAAAACCATCCGCCCCAAGGCTGCTGATGTGACCATTGAGCCGATTTCGCCGACGGGTGTGCAGCTCGATACCGAGCAGGCCGATCGCGGCGCCAGCCTTTAACTGTGCAGGATCATCAGCAGCCGGCAGACTTGCGAACTGCAGTTGCGTCGGCTCGGGAGAGTGAGCAAAGCCCGGCTCGCCCTCCAGCACACTGGCCCAGGGGCGACCTTCGGCATCCACCGCGCCGTACAGCATGAATGGCAATTGCTGATAGAACTGGCGGTGTTGATCCGGCATCCAGGTGCGAATCACCTTACGACCGAATTCCTCCATGCGCTCGGCAACGCCGACATGGGCCTGCAACTGTTGCTCGCCAGCGTGCCACGGTGAACGTTCCATCACGGTCTCTCCCCTGCGCCGTCGGCGCAGATTGAATGTCAGACGGTGGTTTGCAGGCCGGCAACGGTGCGTGGCATGCCGACAAAACCGGGCAGCGCCTCAATCCGCGAAAGCCAGGCGCGAACGTTAGCGTAGTCGTCCAGCGACACATTGCCTTCCGGCGCATGGGCGATGTAACTGTAGGCCGAGACATCGGCAATGGTCGGCTCAGTGCCGGTCAGGTACGGGGTTTTGCCCAGTTCCGCATCCATCACCTTGAGAAAATTGTGCGCACGGGTGATGACCTCCTCGGCGTTGAACTTCGCCCCGAACACCGTGATCAAGCGTGCGGCAGCGGGCCCGAAAGCAATCGGCCCGGCGGCGGCCGACAACCAGCGCTGCACGTGCGCGGCGCCGACCGGATCACTTGGCAGCCAGCGGCCATTGCCGTATTTCTGTGCCAGGTAGACAAGAATCGCGTTGGAGTCCGCGAGCACCACACCATTGTCATCAATGGCCGGAACCTGGCCGAAGCTGTTGATGGCCAGATATGCCGCCTGTTTATGTTCGCCCTTGGCCAGATCGACGAAGATCAGCTCGGTCGGCAGTTGCAACAGTGACAACATCAGCTCGACGCGATGGGCGTGGCCGGAACGCGGGAAGTTGTAGAGTTTGATCGCTTGCATGGTCGACTCCGCTGGATGATGGCGCCGTTCAGGATGGACGGTGGCCGTAGGAGCCATCTTCCCCTGATCGCGAAAACAACAGAATCACCAGCAAATGCAATCCATTATTTCTCTGGATGAAATAACGCAGCGTTTTTCAGCGCCGGATGCTCGCGCAGCGCCTGCACGATGAAGTCGACAAAACTGCGTATCCGCGCCGGTGCCTTGCGCCCGCCCTGATACACCACATGGATCGGCAGAGCAGGCAGTTCAAACTCGGCGAGGACGATTTCCAGTTCGCCGGAAGCCACCTTGCCGGCCACCTGATAAGACAGCACCCGGGTCAACCCCAGACCCAACGACGCCGCTGTGATCGCAGCTTGATTGGCGGTAACCACCAGACGCGGCTCCGGTTTTACGCCAATGAGCTCACCGTTTTCCATGAATGGCCAACTGCGCTGCTGGCCGATGGCCGACGTCGCCACCACCGGTGCCCCGGCCAGGGCCTGTGGATGAGTCGGCCGGCCATGAACCGCAAAGTACTCCGGCGAACCACAAATCACCCGCCGTACTTCGCCGACCCTGATCGCATGCTGATTGCTGTCCGGCAACTCGCCAATGCGCACCGCAACATCGACCCCCTCCTCGACCATGCTCACCACCCGGTCGAGCAACAGGGCGTTGATGGAAACGTCCGGGTATTGCGTCAGATAACGCGCCATTACCGGCGTGACGAACTGTTCTCCGAATAAAACTGGCGCCGTCACCGTCAACTGCCCACGGGGCTGGGTATGACTGCCGGCAGCGGAATCCTCCGCCTCCTGCACCTCGGCGAGAATTCTCCGACAGTCTTCCAGATAACGCAGACCCGCTTCGCTCAAATGCACGCTGCGGGTGGTACGGATCAACAACTGCGTACCAATTCGCTGCTCCAGCCCCGCCACCGCCCGGGTCACGCTGGCTGCCGACAAACCCAGGCGCCGCGCGGCAGCGGAGAAGCCCTGCTCCTGGGCGACGATGGCGAAGACCTGCATTTCCTGGAAGCGATCCATGGTGCCCTCGATCCGGATAAAAAAATCGCAGCCGAAGCTGCGATTTTATGGGGGTGATTCAACTGTGGATAACTTATTCCACCGTTACCGACTTCGCCAGGTTACGCGGCTGATCAACGTCAGTGCCCTTGAGCACAGCAACGTAGTACGACAGCAATTGCAGCGGAATGGTGTAGAGGATCGGCGACAGGATGTCGTGGATGTGCGGCATCTGCACCACGTGGGTGCCTTCGCCGTTGGTCATCCCGGCTTTCTCGTCAGCGAACACGATCAGTTCGCCGCCGCGGGCGCGGACTTCCTGCAGGTTGGACTTGAGCTTCTCCAGCAGTTCGTTGTTCGGTGCGACGGTGACCACCGGCATGTCGTTATCCACAAGCGCCAGCGGGCCGTGTTTCAGTTCGCCAGCCGGATAGGCTTCGGCGTGGATGTACGAGATTTCCTTGAGCTTCAAGGCCCCTTCCATCGCCACCGGGAATTGCGCGCCACGGCCCAGGAACAGGGTGTGGTTTTTCTCGGCAAACAGCTCTGCGATTTTTTCCACCGTGCTGTCCATGGCCAGCGCTTCGCCCAGGCGGGTTGGCAGACGACGCAGTTCTTCGACCAGCGTGGCTTCAACGCCTTTGCCCAATGTACCGCGCACCTGACCGAGAGACAGGGTCAGCAGCAGCAGACCAACCAATTGTGTGGTGAACGCCTTGGTCGAGGCCACGCCGATTTCACGACCAGCTTGGGTCAGCAGGGTCAGGTCGGATTCGCGTACCAGCGAGCTGATGCCGACGTTGCAGATCGCCAGGCTACCGAGGAAGCCCAGTTCCTTGGCGTTGCGCAGCGCAGCCAGGGTGTCGGCGGTTTCGCCGGACTGGGAAATGGTGACGAACAGGGTGTCCGGCTGCACCACTACCTTGCGGTAGCGGAACTCGCTGGCGACCTCGACCTGGCATGGAATGCCGGCCAGTTCTTCGAGCCAGTAACGGGCAACCATGCCGGCGTGGTAGCTGGTGCCGCACGCCACGATCTGCACGTTGCGCACTTTGGCGAACAGTTCGGCCGCTTGCGGGCCAAACGCCTGCACCAGCACCTGATCCGAACTCAATCGACCTTCCAGGGTGCGCTGCACCACGGATGGCTGCTCGTGGATTTCCTTGAGCATGTAGTGACGGAACTCGCCTTTGTCGGCGGCTTCGGCGCCATCGGTGTACTGGACGGTCTGGCGCTCGACGGCTTTGCCGCTCACGTCCCAGATCTGCACCTTGTCACGCTGGATTTCGGCGATATCGCCCTCTTCCAGGTACATGAAACGGTCGGTGACCTGACGCAGGGCCAGTTGGTCGGAAGCGAGGAAGTTCTCGCCCAGGCCCAGACCGATCACCAGCGGGCTGCCGCTGCGGGCTGCGACCAGTCGATCCGGCTGCTGTGCGTGGATAACCGCCAGACCGTAGGCGCCATGCAGTTCCTTGACCGCGGCCTTCAGGGCGTCGGTCAGGTCCGGCAGATTTTTGAGCTTTTCAGTCAGCAGGTGGGCGATGACTTCGGTGTCGGTGTCCGAGGTGAACACGTAGCCCAGCGCCTTGAGTTGTTCACGCAGCGCCTCATGGTTTTCGATGATGCCGTTGTGCACGACGGCAACGTCACCGGAGAAATGCGGGTGGGCATTGCGCTCGCTCGGCGCACCGTGAGTGGCCCAACGGGTGTGGGCAATGCCGAGACGGCCTACCAGCGGATGTTCGGCGAGCGCCGCGTCGAGTTCGCTGACCTTGCCCACACGACGGGTGCGTTCCAGAGTGCCGTCATTGGTGTACACCGCCACACCGGCGCTGTCATAACCCCGGTATTCGAGGCGCTTGAGGCCTTCGACCAGAATGGCGGTGATGTTACGTTCAGCTACCGCACCGACAATTCCACACATGCTTATTTCTCCTGACTGACAGTCGCGCAAATCAAGTTGATACCGCGAGCCTGAATCTGAGCGCGTGCCTCAAGGGGCAGGCGATCATCGGTAATTAGGGTATGGACGCTGCTCCATGGCAGCTCCAGGTTGGGAATCTTGCGGCCGATCTTGTCGGCCTCGACCATCACGATCACTTCCCGCGCCACTTCCGCCATCACCCGGCTCAGGCCGAGCAGCTCATTGAAAGTGGTGGTGCCGCGCACCAGGTCGATGCCATCGGCACCAATAAACAACTGATCGAAGTCGTAAGAGCGTAGTACCTGCTCGGCGACCTGGCCCTGAAAGGATTCCGAGTGGGGATCCCACGTACCGCCGGTCATCAGCAGTACCGGCTCGTGTTCGAGCTCGCTCAGGGCGTTGGCCACGTGCAGGGAATTGGTCATCACCACCAGGCCTGGCTGCTGGCCAAGCTCGGGAATCATGGCGGCGGTGGTGCTGCCGCTGTCGATGATGATGCGGGCGTGCTCGCGGATGCGTGTAACCGCGGCGCGGGCAATCGCCTGTTTGTATTTGGAAACGTTCTGACTGACGTCTGCCACCAACTCTTGAGGCATGGTGATCGCTCCCCCGTAACGGCGCAGCAACAGGCCATGACTTTCCAGGGCGGCGAGATCCTTGCGAATCGTAACTTCCGAAGTTTCGAAGCGCTTGGCCAGTTCGTCCACACTCACTTCGCCCTGCTCATTAAGCAAAGCCAGAATGTTGTGACGACGCTGAGGTGTATTGCGTTTCGACATGGGCTACTAAGTTTCGATTCGAAAGATAACGGAAGCAATCAAAACCTATCAGCTGCAAATCGTCAAGACGTGCCCAATAAAAAAGACCGCCGGCGGCGGTCTTTTTCATACATCGAGCATTGTGGATAACTCAGCTCTTCTTGATCTTCTCAGGCCGCTTCCAGCCATCGATGTTCTTCTGCCGTGCCCGACCAACCGCCAACTGCGCGTTATCCACATTCTGGGTAATGGTCGAACCGGCCGCAGTGGTTGCACCGGCGGAGATATCCACAGGCGCTACCAGCGAGTTGTTGGAGCCGATGAATACATCTTCGCCCAACACGGTTTTCCACTTGTTGGCGCCATCGTAGTTGCAGGTGATGGTGCCGGCGCCGATATTGGTGCGCGCACCAATCTCGGCGTCACCAAGGTATGTCAGGTGTCCGGCCTTGGCGCCCTCGCCCAAGCGGGCATTTTTCAGTTCGACGAAGTTACCCACATGGGCGCGGGCCTCCAGCACAGTGCCCGGACGCAGACGGGCAAACGGGCCGGCATCGCTGCCTTCACCCAACACTGCGCCTTCAATATGACTGTTGGCCTTGATCACCACGCCTTTGCGCAGGGTGCTGTCCTTGATCACGCAGTTCGGGCCGATGACCACGTCGTCCTCAATGACGACCTTGCCTTCGAGAATCACGTTGATATCGATCAGCACGTCGCGACCGACGGTCACTTCGCCACGTACATCAAACCGGGCAGGATCGCGAAGAGTGACACCCTGAGCCATCAGGCGACGACCGGCGCGCAACTGATAATGACGCTCCAGCTCGGAAAGCTGTTTGCGATCGTTGGCGCCCTGCACTTCCATCGGGTCGTGCGGTTGTTCGGTGGCGACAGTCAGGCCGTCGTTGACTGCCATCTCGATCACGTCGGTCAAGTAATACTCGCCCTGCGCGTTGTTGTTCGACAGGCGACTCATCCAGTCCGCCAGGCGATTGGCCGGCACAGCTAGGATGCCGGTATTGCCTTCGGTGATCGCCCGTTGTGCTTCGCTGGCGTCTTTGTGCTCAACGATGGCGGCCACCTTGCCGTCGGCGTCGCGCACGATGCGGCCATAACCCGTGGGGTCGTCCAGTTCGACGGTGAGCAGACCCATTTGCCCCGGTACAACGTGCTTGAGCAGACGCTGCAAGGTCTCGACCTCGATCAACGGCACGTCACCGTAGAGAATCAGTACGGTATCGGCCGTAATGAACGGAACAGCCTGGGCCGTGGCGTGGCCGGTGCCCAGCTGCTTGTCCTGCAACACGAAGTTCAGGTCGTCTGCGGCCAGACGTTCGCGTACTACATCCGCACCATGGCCGATGACGACATGGATGCGCTGTGGATTAAGTTGACGGGCGCTGTGGATAACATGACCGAGCATGGAGTCGCCGGCAATCGGGTGCAGCACTTTTGGCAGCGCGGAACGCATGCGGGTGCCTTGACCGGCCGCGAGGATAACGATTTCAAGAGACATGACTGGCTACCAATCCTGGGTGGTCAGCAACTGCGACCGGGGTTTCGGGAATTCTGAAAAGAAAAAAGGGTAGCCGAGGCTACCCTTTTTTATCAATCGCACAACAAGTGGCTGACGGATTAACCGCCAAACTTCTTGCGGATCTGCTGGACGGTGCGCAGCTGAGCTGCAGCCTCGGCCAGACGTGCGGATGCAGCTCCGTAGTCGAAATCTGCGCTCTTCTCATGCAGAGCAGCTTCGGCAGCCTTGAGAGCTGCTTGAGCCTGAGCTTCATCCAGGTCGGCGGCACGTTGCACGGTATCGGCAAGCACCTTGACCATGTTCGGCTGAACCTCGAGGAAACCACCGGAGATGTAGAACACCTCGGCTTCCCCGCCTTGCTTGATCAGGCGGATCGGACCTGGCTTCAGATTAGTGATCAGCGGCGCGTGGCCCAGAGCGATACCAAGATCACCCAGAGCACCGTGCGCAATCACCATCTCGACCAGGCCGGAAAAGATTTCTCCTTCCGCGCTGACGATGTCGCAATGGACTGTCATAGCCATCTGATTGCCTCAACCTAAATTAGCGCCCGTTGCCGGGCGCCTGGATTACAGTTTCTTGGCTTTCTCGATCGCTTCTTCGATGCCGCCGACCATGTAGAACGCTTGTTCTGGCAGGTGGTCGTAGTCACCGTTGAGGATGCCTTTGAAGCCAGCAATGGTGTCTTTCAGGGAAACGTATTTACCCGAAGCACCGGTGAAGACTTCAGCCACGAAGAACGGCTGCGACAAGAAGCGCTGGATCTTACGAGCACGGTTTACCAACTGCTTGTCGGCTTCCGACAGCTCGTCCATACCCAGGATCGCGATGATGTCCTTCAGCTCTTTGTAACGCTGCAGCACGTACTGAACACCACGAGCGGTCTCGTAGTGATCGTTGCCGATCACGTTCGGGTCCAGCTGACGCGAAGTCGAGTCCAGTGGGTCTACCGCCGGGTAGATACCCAGGGAAGCGATGTCACGGGACAGAACGACGGTGGCGTCCAGGTGAGCAAACGTGGTCGCTGGCGACGGGTCAGTCAAGTCGTCCGCTGGTACGTATACGGCCTGGATCGAAGTAATCGAACCTTGCTTGGTCGAAGTGATGCGCTCTTGCAGCACGCCCATCTCTTCTGCCAGGGTCGGCTGGTAACCTACTGCCGAAGGCATACGGCCCAGCAGTGCGGATACTTCGGTACCGGCCAGGGTGTAACGATAGATGTTGTCGACGAACAACAGAACGTCGTTACCTTCGTCACGGAACTTCTCGGCCATGGTCAGACCGGTCAGCGCTACGCGCAGACGGTTTCCCGGTGGCTCGTTCATCTGACCGTAGACCAGGGCTACCTTGTCGAGAACGTTGGAGTCCTTCATCTCGTGGTAGAAGTCGTTACCCTCACGAGTACGCTCACCCACACCGGCGAACACGGAATAACCGCTGTGCTCGATGGCGATGTTACGGATCAGTTCCATCATGTTTACGGTCTTGCCTACACCGGCACCACCGAACAGACCGACTTTACCGCCCTTGGCGAACGGGCAAACCAGGTCGATAACCTTGATGCCTGTTTCCAGCAGCTCGTTGCCACCGGCCTGTTCAGCGAAGGAAGGAGCGGCGCGGTGGATACCCCAGCGCTCTTCTTCGCCGATCGGGCCAGCTTCGTCGATCGGGTTGCCCAGTACGTCCATGATCCGGCCCAGAGTCGCTTTACCGACCGGTACGGAGATGGCTGCGCCAGTGTTGTTGACGTCCAGACCGCGCTTCAAGCCTTCGGTGGAGCCCATCGCAATGGTACGAACCACGCCGTCGCCCAGCTGCTGCTGAACTTCCAGAGTGGTTTCGGCGCCTTGAACCTTCAAGGCGTCGTAGATGCTCGGTACGCTGTCGCGTGGAAATTCCACGTCGATAACGGCGCCGATGATTTGAACGATACGTCCGCTACTCATAGCTGGATCCTCTGAATATTTGAACCGTTAAACCGCGGCAGCGCCGCCGACGATTTCCGAGATCTCTTGGGTGATCGCAGCCTGACGCGCCTTGTTGTAGATCAGCTGCAAATCGCTGATCAAATCACCGGCGTTGTCGGTAGCGTTCTTCATCGCGATCATCCGCGCAGCCTGTTCAGCCGCGTTGTTCTCGACCACCGCCTGGTACACCTGCGACTCCACGTAACGCACCATCAAGCCGTCAAGCAGCTCTTTGGCGTCTGGTTCGTAGAGGTAGTCCCAGTGGTGCTTGAGTTCCTGATCCGGGGTCGCCACCAGTGGAATCAACTGCTCCACGGTAGGCTGTTGCGTCATGGTGTTGATGAACTTGTTGGATACCACGGACAGGCGGTCAATACGGCCGTCCAGGTAGGCATCCAGCATCACCTTGACGCTGCCGATCAGATCATTGATCGACGGCTCTTCACCCAGGTGGCTGATAGCTGCAACGACGTTACCGCCGAAGTTGCGGAAAAAGGCCGCCCCCTTGCTACCAACGACACACAGATCGATCTCGACGCCGTTTTCGCGGTTTACCGCCATGTCCTTGACCAGGGCCTTGAACAGGTTGGTGTTCAAGCCGCCGCACAGACCACGGTCACTGCTCACGACGACATAACCGACGCGCTTTACTTCGCGATCGATCATGAACGGGTGGCGGTATTCCGGGTTGGCGTTGGCCAGATGCCCAATTACCTGGCGGATACGCTCCGCATAAGGACGGCTAGCAGCCATGCGCATTTGTGCCTTGCGCATTTTGCTGACCGCCACTTTTTCCATGGCGCTGGTAATTTTTTGCGTGCTTTTGATGCTCGCAATCTTACTGCGAATCTCTTTTGCGCCTGCCATGTAACACCTATCAGGTTAGCAAGCGGGAGCCTTGCGGCTCCCGCTGCGGCTTACCAGGTTTGGGTGGCCTTGAACTTCTCGATACCAGCCTTCAGGCCAGCGTCGATTTCGTCATTGAAGTCACCTTTAACGTTGATCTTCGCCATCAAGTCGGCGTGATCGCGGTTGAAGAAAGCAATCAGCGCTTGTTCGAAGCTGCCGATCTTGGCGATTTCAATGTCAGTCAGGAACCCACGCTCAGCGGCATACAGCGACAGCGCCATGTCAGCGATCGACATCGGTGCGTATTGCTTCTGCTTCATCAGCTCGGTAACGCGCTGACCATGCTCAAGTTGCTTGCGGGTCGCTTCGTCCAGGTCAGAAGCGAACTGGGCGAATGCCGCCAGTTCACGGTACTGAGCCAGAGCGGTACGGATACCACCGGACAGCTTCTTGATGATCTTGGTCTGAGCGGCACCACCCACACGGGATACCGAAACACCGGCGTTCACTGCAGGGCGGATGCCCGAGTTGAACATGGCCGATTCCAGGAAGATCTGACCGTCGGTGATGGAAATCACGTTGGTCGGAACAAACGCGGAAACGTCGCCAGCCTGGGTTTCGATGATCGGCAGTGCGGTCAGGGAACCGGTTTTGCCGGTCACTGCGCCGTTGGTGAACTTCTCTACGTACTCTTCCGAAACGCGGGATGCGCGCTCCAGCAGACGGGAGTGGAGATAGAACACGTCGCCTGGGTAAGCTTCACGGCCTGGTGGACGGCGCAGCAGCAGGGAAATCTGGCGGTAAGCCACTGCTTGCTTGGACAGATCGTCATAAACGATCAGCGCGTCTTCACCGCGGTCGCGGAAGAATTCACCCATGGTGCAACCGGAGTACGGAGCCAGGAATTGCAGTGCTGCAGATTCCGAAGCGCTCGCTGCAACGATGATGGTGTTAGCCAGTGCACCGTTTTCTTCCAGCTTGCGAACCACGTTGGCGATGGTCGATTGCTTCTGACCGATTGCCACGTAGACGCAGAAAATGCCGCTGTCTTTCTGGTTGATGATCGCGTCGATCGCCAGAGCGGTTTTACCGATCTGACGGTCACCGATGATCAGCTCACGCTGGCCACGGCCGACAGGGATCATGGCATCGACAGCCTTGTAGCCAGTCTGTACAGGCTGGTCTACCGACTTACGCCAGATCACGCCCGGAGCAACTTTCTCGACCGCGTCGGTCTCGGTGTTGCCCAGTGGACCTTTGCCGTCAACAGGGTTACCCAGTGCGTCGACAACGCGACCCAGCAGTTCCTTACCAACCGGAACTTCGAGGATGCGGCCGGTGCACTTGGCGCTCATGCCTTCAGCCAGACTGGTGTATGCGCCCAGTACAACGGCACCTACGGAGTCTTGCTCCAGGTTGAGGGCCATACCGTAGACGCCGCCCGGAAACTCGATCATCTCGCCGTACATGACGTCGGCCAGACCGTGAATCCGCACGATACCGTCAGATACGCTGACGACAGTGCCTTCGTTACGGGCTTGGGAGGTCACATCGAGCTTTTCGATGCGGCCCTTGATAATTTCACTTATTTCGGAAGGATTGAGTTGCTGCATTGCTCTGCTGCCCCTTCAAACTCAAGATTTCAATGCTTCGGCAAGTTTCGCGATTTTGCCGCGAATCGAGCCATCGATAACCAGGTCGCCGGCGCGGATGACCACCCCCCCGATAAGGGAGCTGTCTTCCTCGACTTGCAGGCGCACTTCCCGGTTGAGTCGTGCACTGAGAACCTTGGCGAGTTTGTCTTGCTGTTCTTGGTTCAATGCAAAAGCACTGGTCACTTCAACGTCTACCGATTTCTCTTGCTCGGCCTTGTACAGGTCAAACAGAGCGGCGATCTCCGGCAGAAGCGGGAGACGGTCGTTTTCGGCAACGACATTGATGAAGTTCTGTGCCTTGGCATCAAACTTGTCGCCGCACACGTCAATGAACGTGGCGGCCTTTTCTGCGCTCGTCAGTCGCGGGGCCTTGAGCACGCGCTGCATGGTGTCATCTTGTGACACCGCTGCTGCCAGGCCGAGCATGGCTGACCAATTGGCCAGTTGCTGGTGGGCCTGAGCGTGCTCGAAGGCCGCCTTAGCGTAAGGTCGGGCCAACGTGGTCAGTTCTGCCATGATCGCCCTCGCTTAGATTTCAGCAGCCAGTTGGTTAACCAGCTCTGCGTGCGCGTTTTGATCGATTGTGGCACCCAGGATCTTCTCGGCGCCGCCGACAGCCAGCAAGCCCACTTGGGCGCGCAGCTTGTCTTTGACGCTGTTCAGTTCCTGTTCGATCTCGGCTTGAGCCTGAACCTTCACACGGTCAGCGTCGATGCGGGCCTTTTCAACGGCCTCTTCGACAATCTGGTTACCGCGTTTCTTGGCTTGCTCGATGATTTCAGCTGCCTGAGCTTTCGCTTCGCGCAGTTGCTGACCCGCTTTTTCTTGGGCCAACTCCAGGTCGCGAGCTGCACGGCTGGCAGCGTCCAGACCATCAGCGATCTTCTTTTGACGTTCGTGCAGAGCTGCGATGACCGGAGGCCATACGAACTTCATGCAGAACAGTACAAAAATCAGGAACGCAACGGACTGGCCAATCAGGGTCGCATTAATGTTCACGCCAACACCTCGCAGTTACGTTGTCCATCACACCAAATCACTCGGAGATCCGAATGATTAGCCAGCGATCTGACCAACGAACGGGTTCGCAAAGGTGAAGAACAGAGCGATACCAACACCGATCATGGTTACGGCGTCGAGCAGACCGGCAACGATGAACATTTTAACTTGCAGCATTGGAACCATTTCTGGCTGACGCGCTGCGCCTTCCAGGAACTTGCCGCCCAGCAGGCCGAAACCAATTGCGGTACCCAGTGCGCCCAGGCCGATCAACAGTGCAACAGCGATAGCGGTTAGACCAACTACAGTTTCCATCTTTCCTCCCGACTTTTACGTCGTATGGTTTAGGTTTTTTAGATTAAAGCGGTAAAACAAATCGTTTCATGGTGCCCCGTGAGGAGCCCCTTCCCGTTTGACCGGGAAGGACATCAGACTAGTCGAGACTGGTCTTAATGGTTTTCTTCGTGCGCCATCGACAGGTAGACGATGGTCAGCATCATGAAGATGAACGCCTGCAGGGTGATGATCAGGATGTGGAACACAGCCCACGCCCACTGCAGGACAACACCCAGGCCGCTCAGCCAGAGCAGGCCGCTGCCGAACATCACAGCGATCAGGATGAACACCAGCTCGCCGGCATACATGTTGCCGAACAGACGCAGAGCCAGAGAGATCGGTTTGGCGATCAGGGTCACGAATTCCAGCAGGAAGTTCACCGGGATCAGCAGGGCCTGAACGAAGATGTTCTTGCTGCCGAACGGGTGCAGGGTCAGCTCGCCGATGAAGCCGCCGAGGCCCTTGACCTTGATGCTATAGAAAATGATCAGTGCGAAAACCGAGAACGCCATGCCCAGGGTCGCGTTCGGGTCGGTGGTCGACACGGCGCGGAACGGGATGTGGTGGTCGCCGGAGATCAGGATGGCCAGCTGAGGAATCCAGTCGACCGGTACCAAGTCGACGGCGTTCATCAGGAACACCCAGACGAAGATGGTCAGTGCCAGCGGTGCGATCACCGGGCTACGGCCATGGAAGCTGTCTTTCACGCTGCCATCGACGAATTCGACCAGGACTTCAACGAAGTTCTGCAATGCACCCGGCTGACCGGAAGTCGCCTTCTTGGCCGCCATGCGGAAAAGAAGAACGAAGATCAGACCCAGCGCGACCGACCAGCCGAGGGTATCGACGTGGAAAGCCCAGAAGCCCATTTCCTTGGCCTCTGCTGCGGTGTGGGCAAAGCCCCAGCCGCCGTTGGGTAGCTGACCGAAGGTCAGGTTCTGCAAGTGGTGCTGGATATAGCCCGAAGCGGTTGTTTCTGCCATGGTTGCCTCAAACGCCCTAAGGTCTCGAAAGTCTTGTTCTCATCAGCAGGGGAGCGAACCAGCTGACCGACTGAGTCAGCACGAAGGCGCCGAATACAGCGATCGGCGCCAGTGGCTTCACACCTGCAAACACCAGTGCAAACAGCACTGCCGTCAAAATCAGTTTGCCTGCCTCGCCGGCATAGAAAGACCGGACGATGGACTGGGCTGCTCGGGCGCCGGAAAACCGAAATGCCTTGTGAGCGAAATAAACATTGGGCAGCAAGGCTATCAGGCCTCCGCAAAGTCCCGAGTATCCGGCAACGACTCCGTGCCATTGCCAGAGCGCCAAAGCGGCAATGAGCAAAATGACAAATTGAGCCATCAACACCGGAAAAACCGCCAGGCGATGGAACGGCAGGCGGTTTGGCTTGCGGGTTTCCATCACTATTGCTCTCCAATGGTCGGCTGCCGAAATTCAATAACTTGGCATAATTTGTGCCGACAAAATGCGCGCAGAGTATAGGGGCGGTTCTGCCCCTATTCAACTGTCAGGTAGTGATTTCCGACTGCGCGCTACAAGAGGAATTGTTTCAGCGGATGTGTGCGAGCACACCTTGAAGCTCGTCGAGGGAGTTGTAACCGATCACCAACTGACCCTTTCCCTTCTTGCCGTGGCGGATCTGCACCGCAGAGCCTAGGCGCTCGGCCAGACGTTGCTCGAGCCGGGCGATATCCGGGTCGGGTTTGGACGGTTCGACCGGCTCCGGTTTGCCACTCAACCACTGACGAACCAGTGCCTCGGTTTGGCGCACGGTGAGGCCGCGTGCGACAACATGTCGCGCCCCTTCCACCTGCTGATTGTCCGGCAGACCGAGCAATGCACGGGCATGACCCATTTCCAGGTCACCGTGGGACAGCATGGTCTTGATGACTTCCGGCAATGCAATCAGGCGCAACAGGTTGGCTACCGTGACCCGGGACTTACCCACAGCCTCGGCGACCTGTTGCTGGGTGAGCTGGAATTCCTGCTGCAAGCGCTGCAGGGCCACCGCTTCTTCAATCGGGTTCAGGTCTTCGCGCTGGATGTTCTCGATCAGCGCGATGGCGATCGCGGTTTCATCCGGCACGTCGCGGACCATCGCAGGAATGGTTTCCTGGCCGGCCTGCTGACTGGCGCGCCAGCGGCGCTCGCCGGCGATGATTTCAAAACGACCACCGCCAATCGGGCGAACCACGATCGGCTGCATCACGCCCTGGGCCTTGATCGACTGCGCCAGCTCTTCCAGCGCCTGCGGATCCATGTCCCGGCGTGGCTGATACTTGCCGCGCTGCAGCAAGTCCAACGGCAGGTGCTGCAACTCACGGCTGTCAGCCTGCGCCGCTTGTTCTTCCAGCGAGCTGACAGTCGGACCGCTCAGCAGTGCATCCAGTCCTCGTCCGAGACCTCGTTTCTTGACGGCCATGGGGATTCCTTAAGTTGGCTGGGCAGCGGCGATGCGTGAATTTTTGCGCTGACGGCGAACCATCTCGCCCGCCAGGGCCAGATAGGCCAGCGCGCCACGCGATTGCTTGTCGTAGGCCAGCGCCGGCATGCCGTAGCTCGGGGCTTCAGCCAGTCGGATGTTGCGCGGGATCACCGTGTCGTACAGCTGATCACCGAAGTGTTCCTTGAGCTGGGCCGATACATCGTTCATCAGGCTCAGGCGCGGGTCATACATGGTCCGCAGCAGGCCTTCGACTTTCAGGTTCGGGTTCAGCAGTTTGGCGATGCGCTTGATGTTATCCACAAGGTCGCTCAAACCTTCGAGCGCAAAGTATTCGCACTGCATGGGGATAATCACCCCGTCAGCAGCGACCAGTGCGTTCAGTGTGAGCATCGACAGCGACGGCGGGCAGTCGATCAGGATGTAATCGTAGTTTTCACGAATCGGCGCCAGCGCGCTGCGCAGGCGACTTTCCTTCATCTGCATTTCCAGCAGCACCACTTCGGCCGCCGTCAGGTCGCGGTTGGCCGGCAGCAGTTGATAACCGCCGTGTTCGGAGTAGTGCATGGCCTGGGCCAGATCGCATTCGCCGATCAGCAGGTCGTAGACCGAGTTTTCCAGGCCATGTTTATCCACACCGCTACCCATGGTGGCGTTGCCCTGTGGATCGAGATCGATCAACAGCACCCGGCGCTTGGTCGCGACCAGGGATGCTGCGAGGTTGATGCAGGTGGTGGTCTTGCCCACACCACCCTTCTGGTTCGCTATCGCGAATACCTTAGCCATTCTTGCTTGTGTTCCCAATCATGCCGTGCGGCGCAGTATCAGCAGATGGCGTTGGCCTTGGCAACCGGGTACGGCCAGGGCGTGTTCGCTATCGAGTTTGAAGTCTGCCGGCAATGCTACCAGCTCATCGGCCGGATGGACGCCCTTCATTGCCAGCCAGCGCGTATCGGCGTCGCCGAGGTGGCGAGTCCAGTTGGTGAAGTTCTCCATGCTGCTGAAGGCCCGGGAAATGATCCCGTTGAACGGCTGTGCAGGCTGGAATGCTTCGACGCGGCTGTGGATAACTTGGAGGTTATCCAGTTTGAGTTCGAGTTTGACCTGAGTCAGGAAGCGCGTTTTCTTGCCGTTGCTGTCCAGGCAGGTCACTTGCGAGTCCGGATAAAGGATTGCCAAAGGGATCCCCGGCATGCCGCCGCCGCTGCCGACATCCAGCCAGCGACAGTTTTCGATGAACGACATCACGCTGAGACTATCGAGCAGGTGACGGGAAACCATTTCGTCCGGATCGCGAACGGCGGTCAGGTTGTAGGCCTGGTTCCATTTGATCAACAGGGCCAGATAACCCAGCAGCAATTCGTGCTGGGTTTCAGTGAGATTGACACCGAGCTCGCGGGCTCCTGTGGATAACTCTTCGGCGTGTTGCGAAGTGACCTTAGAACTCAAGCGCTTTGCTCCAACTGACGGCCCGCGCCGCGTTTTTTCAAATGAATCATCAACAGCGAAATCGCCGCCGGAGTCACACCGGGGATCCGCGAAGCCTGGCCAAGCGTCTCGGGACGCGTGGCGCCCAGCTTGCTCTGGATCTCCTTGGAGAGACCGGAAATGTTGGTGTAATCGATATCCACAGGCAGCTTCGTGTCTTCACTGGCGCGCAGACGGGCGATTTCGTCCTGTTGACGGTCGATGTAACCGGCGTATTTGGTCTTGATCTCGACTTGTTCGGCGACCTGTGGATCTTCGGCGCCCTGCCCGGTCACTTCGACCAGACCAGCGTAGTCGATTTCCGGACGGCTCAAGAGATTGAGCAGGTTGTATTCGTGAGTCAGCGGCGTACCGAATTTCTTGGCAATCGCATCGCCCTGCGGAGTGCCCGGGCGAACCCAGGTGCTTTTCAGACGCTGCTCTTCGAGTTCGATGCTTTCGCGTTTCTTGCAGAACGCCGCCCAGCGCGCGTCATCGACCAGACCCAGTTCGCGACCTTTTTCGGTCAGACGCAGGTCCGCGTTGTCCTCACGCAGGATCAGGCGGTACTCGGCACGGGAAGTGAACATGCGGTACGGCTCTTGGGTACCGAGGGTGATCAGGTCGTCGACCAATACCCCGATGTACGCCTCATCACGACGCGGGCACCAGGCTTCTTTGCCTTTCGCGCGCAGTGCGGCGTTCGCGCCAGCCAGCAAACCCTGGGCGCCGGCTTCTTCGTAACCGGTGGTGCCGTTGATCTGGCCAGCGAAGAACAGACCGCCGATGACTTTGGTTTCGAGGCTGTACTTCAGGTCGCGCGGATCGAAGTAGTCGTACTCGATTGCATAACCCGGACGCACGATGTGCGCGTTTTCCATGCCGCGGATCGATTGCACGATCTGCAATTGCACGTCGAACGGCAGGCTTGTGGATATCCCGTTCGGATAAAGCTCATGGGTGGTCAGGCCTTCCGGCTCGATGAACACCTGATGGCTTTCCTTGTCGGCAAAGCGGTGAATCTTGTCTTCGATCGACGGGCAATAACGCGGGCCGATGCCTTCGATTTCGCCGGCAGCGGAATACATCGGCGAACGATCAAGGTTTGCGGCAATGATTTCGTGGGTGCGGGCGTTGGTGTGGGTGATCCAGCAACTGACTTGCCGTGGATGTTGTTCCTTGTTGCCCATGAACGACATCACCGGGATCGGCGTATCGCCTGGCTGCTCGGTCATCACCGAGAAATCCACCGACTTGCCGTCGATACGCGGTGGCGTACCGGTTTTCAGGCGACCGACACGCAGCGGCAGTTCACGCAGACGATGCGCCAGGGCGATCGATGGTGGATCACCGGCGCGACCACCGGAAAAATTCTGCAAGCCGATGTGGATAAGTCCGCCCAGGAACGTACCGGTGGTCAACACCACGGAATCGGCGAAGAAACGCAGACCCATTTGCGTGACGACACCGCGTACTTGTTCCTGCTCGACGATCAGGTCGTCAGCAGCTTGTTGAAATATCCACAGGTTCGGCTGGTTTTCCAGAATTTCGCGGACAGCGGCCTTGTACAAAATCCGGTCGGCTTGCGCACGGGTTGCACGTACGGCTGGGCCTTTGCGGCTGTTCAACACGCGAAACTGGATACCGCCCAGATCGGTGGCCATGGCCATCGCGCCGCCGAGGGCGTCGATTTCCTTGACCAGATGGCTTTTGCCAATGCCGCCAATGGCCGGGTTGCAACTCATGGCACCGAGGGTTTCCACGTTGTGCGTCAGCAGAAGGGTTTTTGCACCCATGCGTGCTGAGGCCAGTGCTGCCTCGGTACCGGCATGACCGCCGCCGATGACGATCACTTCAAAACGGGAAGGGAAATCCACCACGCACCTCGTGCCTGCTTAAGTAGGTAATTCAGGAATAGTTTGAGATCAGGTTTCTGGACCTGGTCGGCAAGTATAGGGACTTCGCCCTTCCTAAAGAACCCTTTGCACAAAATTTAACCAGCTGTGGAGAACTCGCGGTTAAAAGAATAAAAAAGAGAGAAATTTATAAAACCTTTGTTTTAAAGCTTATTCTTACTGCCCATGGTTTCTGTGGATAGATTTCTGCAGGCCTTTATTTTCAATGTGTACAGAGATTCAAAACCCTGTGGCCATGTCGCCATGAGGCCCTTGGATAACCGGTGTAAGCCTGTGGATGAATGAGGTGGTTATCCACAGTGGCAGTTATGTTCAGTTTTCAGGCCCTGTTATCAACT
Source organism: Pseudomonas sp. GW458-11-26-14-LB4 (assembly GCF_059423925.1). NCBI lineage: Bacteria > Pseudomonadati > Pseudomonadota > Gammaproteobacteria > Pseudomonadales > Pseudomonadaceae > Pseudomonas > Pseudomonas sp. GW458-11-26-14-LB4. Next base: position 37,141 of record NZ_JBWKYU010000023.1, on the reverse strand, counting down.
GCCCTCAGCGGCAGTTATTCACAGGGCTTAATCCACAGAAATCGGACGAATGAAGGAATCGCGGACACGGGAAATCCGCTCAGGAACAGAAATCTGTCCGGCACTGGAGGAAGGAAAAACGAGGAAGGAGGACAGACAGGTCGCGAACGGACCTGTCTGTGGACAACGGGAGGTTTATTTACCGATGCAGAAGCTGGAAAAGATCCGTCCCAGCAGATCATCGGAGCTGAAGGCGCCGGTGATTTCCCCGAGAGACTGCTGGGCCTGACGCAGGTCTTCGGCCAACAGCTCACCAGCACCCGCCAAGGTCAGTTGGGCACGTCCATGTGCCAGGGCATCACTGGCATGACGCAGGGCTTCGAGGTGCCGGCGGCGTGCGCTGAAGCTGCTTTCCGATGTTTGTTCGTAGCCCATGCAGGCTTTGAGGTGATCACGTAGCAGGTCCAGACCTTCACCGGCAGACTTGGCGCTCAGGCTGATCGTCACGTGGCCATCGTCACTGACTTCCAGGGCAATGGGTTCACCGGTGAGATCAGCCTTGTTACGAATCAGAGTGACCTTCGCCGGATCTGGCCGGGTTTCAAGGAATTCCGGCCACAAGGCGAACGGATCGGCGGCCTCTGGCGCAGTGGCATCGACGACCAGCAGCACTCGGTCAGCTTCGCCTATGGCTTTCAACGCTCGTTCAACGCCGATCTTTTCCACATGGTCATCGGTATCACGCAGACCGGCGGTGTCCACAACATGCAGCGGCATGCCGTCGATGTGGATATGTTCACGCAGGATATCCCGAGTGGTGCCGGCGATTTCGGTCACGATCGCGGCTTCACGACCGGCCAGTGCGTTCAGCAGGCTGGATTTGCCGGCATTCGGACGACCGGCAATCACCACGGTCATGCCGTCACGCAGTAACGCACCCTGCCCGGCTTCGCGCAATACGGTGGATAACTCGTTACGAACCTTGTCGAGCATGCTCAGCACATGGCCGTCGGCGAGGAAGTCGATTTCTTCTTCCGGGAAGTCGATCGCCGCTTCGACATAGATCCGCAGGCCGATCAGCTGTTCGGTGAGGTTATGCACACGTTGGGAGAAGGCCCCTTGCAAGGAGCGCAAGGCATTGCGCGCGGCCTGTGCAGAACTGGCTTCGATCAGATCGGCGATGGCCTCGGCCTGCGCCAGATCCAGTTTGTCGTTGAGGAACGCTCTTTCGCTGAACTCACCGGGACGAGCCAGACGGCAGCCCAGTTCCAGACAACGCTTTAGCAACATGTCGAGGACGATCGGGCCACCGTGGCCCTGCAGTTCCAATACGTCTTCGCCGGTGAACGAGTTCGGCCCGGGGAAATACAGCGCCAGACCTTCATCCAGCACCTGTTGATCGTCACTGAAGAACGGGCCGTAGTGGGCAAACCGTGGTTTCAGCTCGCGGCCGCTGATGGCTTTGGCCGCAACGCTGGCCAGCGGCCCGGAAATTCGAACGATGCCCACGCCGCCACGGCCCTGGGCGGTAGCGACGGCTGCGATGGTTTCACGAGGTGCGCTCATAAACCGGTATCCAGACAAAAATGGCAGATAGCAAAACGCCCCACTAGGGGGCGTTTTGAGTGGTGTTATCCACAGAGTAAGTTACGCCTCGGCTTTTTTCGTCGCCGCTTCGATCTTACGCGTGATGTACCACTGTTGGGCAATCGACAGGCAGTTGTTCACAACCCAGTACAGCACCAGACCCGCCGGGAACCACAGGAAGAAGAAGGTGAAGATGATTGGCATCATTTTCATCACCTTGGCCTGCATCGGATCCGGAGGTGTAGGGTTCAGACGCTGCTGGATGAACATGGTCGCACCCATGATGATCGGCAGGATGAAGAACGGATCCTTGATCGACAGGTCGGTAATCCACAGCATGAACGGCGCCTGGCGCATTTCCACGCTTTCCAGCAGAACCCAGTACAGGGAAAGGAAAACCGGCATCTGCACCAGGATCGGCAAGCAGCCGCCCAGCGGATTGATCTTCTCTTTCTTGTACAGCTCCATCATGGCTTGCGACATTTTCTGCCGGTCATCGCCATGTTGCTCTTTCAGTGCAGCCAGTTTCGGAGCCACGGCGCGCATGCGGGCCATCGACTTGTAGCTGGCGGCCGACAGAGGGAAGAAGATCCCTTTGATCAGCATGGTCAGGAAGATGATCGACCAGCCCCAGTTGCCGACGATGCTGTGGATATGTTGCAGCAGCCAGAAGATTGGCTGGGCAATGAACCACAGAATGCCGTAGTCGACAGTCAGTTCCAGACCTGGGGACAACTCTTTCAGCACAGCCTGGCTTTTCGGACCGGCGTACAGAACAGCGCTGGTTTCGACTTTCGCACCCGGTGCAGCGGTCAGCGAAGGACCGGTGTAACCGATGATGTAGTTGCCTTTGCTGTCTTTACGGGTCTGGACGATGTTGTTTTCGCCCTTCGGAGCAACCCATGCAGTCACGAAGTAGTGTTGCAGCCAGGCTACCCAACCACCGGTGACAGTTTCCTTGAGCTGAGCTTTGTCCATGTCCTTCATGGACACTTTCTTGTACGGCTCGGAACTTGTCCACAGGGCGGCGCCCAGGTAAGTCGCGGTACCGGTAGCAGTGGTCGACGAAGGATCAGCGCTTGCATCGCGTTTCAGCTGAGCAAACATCGAACCGGACCAAGGCTGAGCGCTCTGGTTGTCGATCAGATAGGTCACGGTCACGTCATACAGGCCACGTTTCAAGGTGAAACGCTTGATGTAATTGACGCCGTCCTTGCTGAACTTCAGGTCGACGACCAGTTGGTTCTGACCGTCAGCCAGTTGATAAGTCTTCTTCTCCGAGGAGTAGACCGGACGACCGGCCGGGTTTGCATCCGGACCGTTGGTGCCAATCAGACCGCTCTGTGCCAGATAGGTACGTTCGCCACCGTTGTCGAACAGCTGGAACGGAACGTCCGGACGATCCTGACGACGTGGATACAGCGGCAAGGTCAGCTGGGCAACATCGCCACCTTGTGGATCGATCGCGAGATCGAGCACATCGGTTTTGATCTGGATCAGATCCTTGCTGACGGCGACCGGCGTTTCGGCAGGTGCGCTGGTATCGCTTGCGGCGCGCGGAATATCGTCACTGGCAGCAGCATTATTGCCAGTGGCGGTGTCCGGCAAACCGGATGTAGTCGTACTGGAAGCAACATTCTGAGTCGGCAGGGCAGCCTGGCCATAGTCCTGGTTCCATTTAAGGACCATGACGTAGGACACGATTGCCAGGGCGACGATCAGGATCGTGCGTTTGATATCCATGATTACTCGGCCATCGAAGAAGAACGGGAGGTAGGGATAGGTGGAACCGGGTCATAACCACCGGGATTCCACGGATGACAGCGACCTAAACGACGAAAGGTCAGCCAGCCACCGCGCAGAAGGCCATGATTTTCGATGGCTTCATACGCGTAGCAAGAACAACTGGGGTAGAAACGACAGTGACTGGCCATCAGGGGACTAATGGCGTAGCGATAAAACTGGATCGGAACGAGCGCCAGTTTACGCATCTGGACTGTCTACCCCTACAGTTTCGGTTTTGACTGCTGGTACCGGCTTGTTGCGTGCCAGACGTTTCCAGAGTTTGCCGAAATGCTGAATCAATTCGGGGTTTTCTACGTCACCCAAACCTTTGCGCGCGACGATAACGATGTCCCAGCCGACCAGTGAATCCTGGTGCAGGCGAAACGATTCGCGCATAAGACGTTTGAGGCGATTGCGCTCGACGGAGAGCTTGACGCTCTTTTTCCCGATAACCAGCCCGAGACGGGGGTGATCGAGATCGTTGTTGCGCGCAAGGAGCAGGAGATTTTTCCCCGGAACCTTGCCGGTAGGGGAGTCAAAGACTGCCTTGAAATGCCGGGGAGTAAGCAGACGCTTTTCCCGACTGAAGTCCTGACTCACCTCCAGTGCCGGATTATCAAACTGCCAGACGTGCGCGGCCTTTGGCGCGACGACGCGACAGTACGGCACGACCGTTCTTGGTAGCCATGCGAGCACGGAAACCGTGGGTACGAGCGCGTTTGATAGTGCTTGGTTGGAAAGTACGTTTCATGTCGTGTTACCTGGTTCGTCCACAACGGGCCGGAATGGCCCCCGTTTTAAGAGACCGGGGATTCTAGAGAAAGCAAGCCAATAGGTCAATTTCCAACCAACGTTTCCTTATAAATAGATCTTCGGAGCCGCCAGGACCTGTTTACCCGGTTTGCCAAAGATAAAAATAAAGAAGGGAATTATTTAAAGCTTTTCTGTAAAGCTTGTAAAAGCTAGGTACACCGTTATCTGTGGATAACTGGCTCAAGGCCTTGTTTCAAGCGATGTACAGAGAATGACAACTACAGTGGAAAACCGTGTTCAGCCTGTGCTGCGCTGTCGGATAACCTGTGTGTGGAATAGGTGGTTATCCACAGGCTGGTTATCCACCGACTTTCGCCCCCAGTTGTCCAGTGTGCTCAGATAGGGTTATCCACAGAGCTTATGCACACACCGTCGGTCGCCTTTTTCGCGTTTAACGCATTGATAAATCATGTCCACCGGGCAACCTGCATGTGGATAAGTGGACGACTGGCCGCTACAATGGCCGCTTGTTTTTGCCTCACCGGCTTTCAACTTAGGGGATATCCGTGTCAGTGGAACTTTGGCAGCAGTGCGTGGAGCTTTTGCGCGAAGAGCTGCCTGCCCAACAATTCAACACCTGGATCCGTCCACTACAGGTCGAAGCCGAAGGCGACGAGTTGCGCGTCTACGCACCGAACCGTTTTGTTCTGGACTGGGTCAACGAAAAGTACCTGGGGCGCGTCCTTGAACTGCTGGATGAGCATGGCAACGGTCTCGCACCGTCGCTCTCCTTATTAATAGGCAGCAAGCGCAGTTCGGCTCCTCGTGCCGCACCGAACGCACCGTTGGCTGCTGCGCAAGTGTCCCAGGCTCAGGCCAATGCCGCGCCGGCCAGTGCGCCAGCACCAGCTCCGACGCCTGCGCCGACCAAGCGCACAACGCAGAAAACAGAAGAGATCAGTGAAGAGCCGTCCCGCGACAGCTTCGATCCGATGGCTGGTGCCGCTTCGCAACAGGCCCCGGTTCGCGCAGAACAGCGCACCGTGCAGGTCGAAGGCGCGCTCAAGCACACCAGCTACCTGAACCGCACCTTTACCTTTGAAAACTTTGTCGAAGGTAAATCCAACCAGCTCGCCCGTGCGGCGGCCTGGCAGGTGGCAGACAACCCGAAGCACGGCTACAACCCGCTCTTCCTTTATGGCGGCGTAGGTCTTGGTAAGACGCACTTGATGCACGCGGTGGGTAACCATCTCTTAAAGAAGAACCCGAATGCCAAGGTCGTGTACCTGCATTCCGAGCGTTTCGTTGCCGACATGGTCAAGGCACTGCAACTGAACGCGATCAACGAGTTCAAGCGTTTCTACCGTTCGGTGGACGCCCTGCTGATTGACGACATTCAGTTCTTCGCCCGCAAGGAACGTTCCCAGGAAGAGTTTTTCCACACCTTCAACGCCCTGCTTGAAGGTGGTCAGCAGGTCATTCTCACCAGTGACCGCTACCCGAAAGAAATCGAAGGCCTTGAAGAGCGCCTCAAATCCCGCTTTGGCTGGGGCCTGACGGTTGCCGTCGAGCCGCCGGAACTGGAAACCCGCGTCGCCATCTTGATGAAGAAGGCCGACCAGGCCAAAGTCGAGTTGCCACACGATGCGGCGTTCTTCATTGCCCAGCGCATTCGCTCCAACGTCCGTGAGCTGGAAGGCGCGCTGAAACGCGTGATCGCCCACTCGCACTTCATGGGCCGCGACATCACCATCGAGTTGATTCGCGAATCCCTGAAAGATCTGTTGGCGTTGCAGGACAAACTGGTCTCTGTGGATAACATTCAGCGCACCGTCGCCGAGTACTACAAGATCAAGATCTCCGACCTGCTGTCCAAACGCCGTTCGCGTTCGGTCGCTCGTCCGCGTCAGGTGGCCATGGCATTGTCCAAGGAACTGACCAACCACAGCCTGCCGGAAATCGGCGATGTGTTTGGCGGCCGGGATCACACAACCGTGTTGCACGCCTGCCGCAAGATCAACGAACTTAAGGAATCCGACGCGGACATCCGCGAGGACTACAAGAACCTGCTGCGTACACTGACCACTTGATGAACACCAGCGCAGCTTATTAAGGCAAGGGACTAGACCATGCATTTCACCATTCAACGCGAAGCCCTGTTGAAACCCCTGCAACTGGTCGCAGGCGTCGTCGAGCGCCGACAGACCTTGCCGGTACTGTCCAACGTGCTGCTGGTTGTCGATGGCCAGCAACTGTCGCTGACCGGTACCGACCTGGAAGTCGAGCTGGTCGGTCGCGTGCAACTCGAGGAGCCGGCTGAAACAGGTTCCATCACCGTGCCTGCGCGCAAGCTGATGGACATCTGCAAGAGCCTGCCGAACGATGCGCTGATCGATATCAAGGTCGACGAGCAGAAGCTGGTGGTGAAAGCCGGCCGTAGCCGTTTCACCCTGTCGACCCTGCCGGCCAACGATTTCCCGACTGTGGAAGAAGGCCCGGGTTCGCTGACCACCAGCCTGGAACAGAGCAAGCTGCGTCGCCTGATCGAACGCACCAGTTTCGCGATGGCCCAGCAGGACGTGCGTTACTACCTCAACGGTATGTTGCTGGAAGTCTCGACCGGTGTGATCCGTGCTGTCGCCACCGACGGCCACCGTCTGGCCATGTGCTCGATGCAGGCCGATATCGGTCAGCAGGAACGCCACCAAGTGATCGTGCCGCGTAAAGGCATTCTCGAACTGGCGCGTCTGCTCACCGAGCCGGACGGTAACGTCAGCATCGTCTTGGGCCAGCACCACATCCGTGCGACCACCGGCGAATTCACCTTCACCTCGAAACTGGTCGACGGCAAGTTCCCGGACTACGAGCGCGTTCTGCCAAAAGGTGGCGACAAGCTGGTACTGGGCGATCGTCAGGCGCTGCGTGAAGCGTTCAGCCGTACCGCGATTCTGTCCAACGAGAAGTACCGCGGTATCCGTCTGCAACTGGCCAGCGGTCAATTGAAGATCCAGGCCAACAACCCGGAGCAGGAAGAAGCGGAAGAAGAAGTAGGCGTGGAATACAACGGCGGCTCCCTGGAAATCGGCTTCAACGTCAGCTATCTGCTGGACGTGCTGGGCGTGATGACCACCGAGCAGGTTCGTCTGATCCTGTCCGACTCCAACAGCAGTGCGCTGGTGCAAGAGTCCGACAATGACGATTCGGCTTACGTTGTCATGCCGATGCGTCTGTAATCAGCTGACTCTGGATGTCTTTAAGTCGCGTCTCGGTCACCGCGGTGCGCAATCTGCACCCGGTGACCTTCTCCCCCTCCCCCCGAATCAACATTCTTTACGGCGCCAACGGCAGCGGCAAAACCAGTGTTCTGGAAGCCATTCATCTGCTGGGGCTTGCCCGTTCGTTTCGTAGCACGCGACTGTTGCCGGTCATCCAATATGAGCAACTCGCTTGCACCGTATTCGGTCAGGTCGAACTCGCCGAGGGTGGCCACAGCGCATTGGGGATATCCCGCGACCGTCAGGGCGAGTTCCAGATTCGCATCGATGGTCAGAATGCTCGTAGCGCTGCACAACTGGCGGAAATCCTGCCGCTGCAGTTGATCAACCCCGACAGCTTTCGCCTGCTGGAAGGCGCGCCGAAGATTCGCCGGCAGTTCCTCGACTGGGGTGTGTTCCACGTCGAGCCGCGGTTCATGTCCACCTGGCAGCGTTTGCAGAAGGCCTTGCGCCAGAGAAACTCCTGGCTGCGGCATGGTACACTTGACGCCGTTTCGCAAGCGGTTTGGGACAGGGAACTGTGCCAGGCCAGCGCTGAAATCGATGAATACCGCCGCGCTTACATCAAAGCCTTGAAACCGGTCTTTGAACAAACCTTGAGCGAACTGGTTGAGCTCGAAGGTTTGACGCTCAGCTATTACCGAGGCTGGGACAAGGACCGGGAATTGAGCGCCGTACTTGCCGGATCCGTGCAACGGGATCAGCAAATGGGTCATACCCAGGCCGGGCCACAACGGGCTGACTTGCGTCTTAGATTGGGCGCACACAATGCCGCGGACATCTTGTCCCGGGGTCAGCAGAAGTTGGTCGTCTGTGCATTGCGGATTGCCCAGGGGCATCTGGTGAGCCAGGCCCGACGCGGCCAGTGTATTTATCTGGTGGATGACTTGCCGTCCGAACTGGACGAGAGCCACCGTCGCGCGCTGTGCCGCTTGCTGGAAGACTTACGCTGCCAGGTTTTTATCACCTGTGTAGATCACGAATTATTGAGGGAAAGCTGGCAGACGGAAACGCCAGTCGCTCTGTTCCACGTGGAACAGGGCCGTATCACCCAGACCCACGACCATCGGGAGTGAAGGCATTGAGCGAAGAAAATACGTACGACTCATCGAGCATTAAAGTGCTGAAAGGCCTGGATGCCGTGCGCAAACGTCCCGGTATGTACATTGGTGACACCGACGATGGCAGCGGTCTGCACCACATGGTGTTCGAGGTGGTCGACAACTCGATCGACGAAGCCCTCGCCGGCCACTGCGACGACATCAGCATCATCATCCACCCGGATGAGTCCATCACCGTTAAAGACAACGGCCGTGGCATCCCGGTAGACGTGCACAAAGAGGAAGGCGTTTCCGCCGCCGAGGTCATCATGACCGTCCTCCACGCTGGCGGTAAGTTCGACGACAACTCCTACAAGGTATCCGGCGGTCTGCACGGTGTAGGTGTTTCGGTTGTGAACGCGCTGTCCGAAGAGCTGGTACTGACCGTTCGCCGCAGCGGCAAGATCTGGGAACAGACCTACGTTCACGGCGTGCCTCAGGCACCGATGGCGATCGTTGGCGACAGCGAAACCACCGGTACCCAGATTCACTTCAAGGCTTCCAGCGAAACCTTCAAGAACATTCACTTCAGCTGGGACATCCTGGCCAAGCGCATTCGTGAACTGTCCTTCCTCAACTCCGGTGTCGGCATCGTCCTCAAGGATGAGCGCAGCGGAAAGGAAGAGCTGTTCAAGTACGAAGGCGGCCTGCGTGCGTTCGTTGAATACCTGAACACCAACAAGACTGCGGTCAACCAGGTGTTCCACTTCAACATCCAGCGTGAAGACGGCATCGGCGTGGAAATCGCCCTGCAGTGGAACGACAGTTTCAACGAGAACCTGTTGTGCTTCACCAACAACATTCCGCAGCGCGACGGCGGCACCCACCTGGTGGGCTTCCGTTCCGCACTGACGCGTAACCTGAACAACTATATCGAGCAGGAAGGTCTGGCGAAGAAGCACAAAGTCGCCACCACCGGTGACGATGCCCGTGAAGGCCTGACCGCGATCATCTCGGTGAAGGTGCCGGATCCGAAGTTCAGCTCCCAGACCAAAGACAAGCTGGTGTCTTCCGAAGTGAAGACCGCGGTCGAACAGGAAATGGGCAAGTACTTCTCCGACTTCCTGCTGGAAAACCCGAACGAAGCCAAACTGGTCGTCGGCAAGATGATCGACGCCGCCCGTGCCCGTGAAGCGGCGCGCAAGGCTCGTGAAATGACCCGCCGCAAAGGCGCGCTGGACATCGCCGGTCTGCCGGGCAAACTCGCTGACTGCCAGGAGAAAGACCCGGCGCTGTCCGAACTGTACCTCGTGGAAGGTGACTCCGCGGGCGGCTCTGCCAAGCAGGGACGTAACCGCAAGACCCAGGCCATCCTGCCGCTGAAGGGCAAGATCCTCAACGTCGAGAAAGCCCGTTTCGACAAGATGATCTCGTCCCAGGAAGTGGGCACCCTGATCACCGCGCTGGGCTGCGGCATCGGTCGCGAAGAGTACAACATCGACAAGCTGCGCTATCACAACATCATCATCATGACCGATGCTGACGTCGACGGTTCGCACATCCGTACCCTGCTGCTGACCTTCTTCTTCCGTCAGTTGCCTGAACTGATCGAGCGCGGTTACATCTACATCGCCCAGCCGCCGCTGTACAAAGTCAAGAAAGGCAAGCAAGAGCAATACATCAAAGACGACGACGCCATGGAAGAGTACATGACGCAGTCGGCCCTGGAAGATGCGAGCCTGCACCTGAACGAAGACGCCCCGGGCATTTCCGGCGAAGCGCTGGAACGACTGGTGAACGACTTCCGCATGGTGATGAAGACCCTCAAGCGTCTGTCGCGCCTGTACCCGCAGGAGCTGACCGAGCACTTCATCTACCTGCCGGCCGTGAGCCTGGAAATGCTCGGCGACCACGCCAAGATGCAAGACTGGCTGGCCCAGTACGAAGTCCGTCTGCGCACCGTCGAGAAGTCGGGCCTGGTCTACAAGGCCAGCCTGCGTGAAGACCGTGAACGTGGCGTGTGGCTGCCAGAGGTCGAACTGATCTCCCACGGCCTGTCGAACTACGTCACCTTCAACCGTGACTTCTTCGGCAGCAACGACTACAAGACCGTCGTCACCCTCGGCGCTCAACTGAGCACCCTGCTCGACGAAGGCGCGTACATCCAGCGTGGCGAGCGCAAGAAAGCGGTCACCGAGTTCAAGGAAGCCCTGGACTGGCTGATGGCCGAAAGTACCAAGCGCCACACCATTCAGCGATACAAAGGTCTGGGCGAAATGAACCCGGATCAGCTGTGGGAAACCACCATGGACCCAAGCGTGCGCCGCATGCTGAAAGTCACTATCGAAGACGCCATTGGCGCAGACCAGATCTTCAACACCCTGATGGGTGATGCGGTCGAACCTCGCCGTGACTTCATCGAGAGCAACGCTCTGGCGGTTTCCAACCTGGATTTCTGATCCCGGTCGGCGCTAACGAAAAGGCCAACGCACAAGCGTTGGCCTTTTTTATTGCCTGCGATTCACTCCCCTGCCGCCACACTCTCCAACCGATACCCATACCCATAAATCGTCAGCAACTGCCAACCCCGATCCGCCGTCAGCCCGAGCTTGTTGCGCAGGCGATAGATATGGGTGTCCAGCGGTCGCGATGTGGACATCTCTTCGTGGGGCCAGAATCGTTCGTACAGGTAATCCCGTGAAAGCGGTCGGCCAAGATTGCTGAACAGACAATGGGCGAGACGATACTCACGTTCAGTCATGACGATCGGTTTCCCGTCGCGGGTGACGGTCAGTTCGGCATCGTCGAACACCAGGTCATTGAAACGCAGAACCTCGGCCGGGGCGCTTCGTTGCAGGCTGTGCCGACGCAATACCGCCGCCACGCGGGCCTTCAGTTCATTGGGCCGAAACGGTTTGCTGACGTAATCGTCGGCCCCGGCATTCAGGGCCTGGACGATATCGCTTTCACCGTCGCGGCTGGTGAGCATGATGGCCGCCGGGGGGGCTTCCATGTGTTCGCGGGTCCAGCGCAGCAGCGCGAGGCCGGTGAGGTCAGGCAATTGCCAATCGAGGATCAGCAGGTCGAAGGTTTCCCGGCGCAACTGTCGCAGCAGGTCTTCACCACTTTCGAAGCTGTGCAGTGACCAGGGCTGTCCTCCGGCCTCGGCCATTTGTTGCAGGGTCTGCTCGACCCGGCGCAGTTCGGCGGGTTCATCGTCCAGTATCGCAACGCGCATACGCGGTGGTTCCTTGTCGCTCGGGCAATGGGTGCCGACCGGATCGGCTCACTCCATGCAGTGAAAGTAAGCGGCACGCCGTGGGGTGAGCCGCTATGATTCTTCGGGTCTACGTCCTCAGACCGGCCGCCTATGAAACCATTCAACCCACCCTGCCCTGTTTCCCATGAATAACCACCGCCGACACGAAAGCCGCGTCCCCAGCCAGGTTCAGCGTTTGTTCCGGCAACTGGTGCGCGAGTGGGTGTGGATAAGTCTAGTGCTGTTGCCGCTGACTGCACTGCTTTCCTGGCGTGCGCAGATCAATTTGCATGATCCGGCGCCGTTGATGGGCGCGGGACTTTCAGTTGCCTTGGTCGCGTGCGTACTTGGGTTGCTGCTGTGGCGCCCGCGTCTGGCACTCTGGCTGACATTGGGCGGGATGGCCTGCGTGCTGCTGACCAGTGCGGGGCTGGCGGAGATGAGGCGTTGGTGGTCACCCACGCCTGCGGTGCTGGGCATGTTGTTCGGTTATCTGATCTGGAACTGGCGACGCCTGAGTGTGGTGCTGACCTATTTCGGCTGGGAGCTGGCGCGGCTGGACAGTGAACCGAAAGTCTTTCCCGAACGGCGTCGGGCGCAGTTTCCCAGCGCCGACCGCTTGCAGGGGCAGATCATGGCGCTTGAGCAAGCCATGAGCCGCACCCGCGATACCCGCCGATTCATTGCCGACGGGCTGGAGTATCTGCCGGTCGCAACGCTGATCAGCGATCCACGGGGACAAGTCTTGTTGGGCAACCGCAAGGCCCGGAACCTGTTCGATCACAATCTGGTGGGCGAGGATGTGCTCGATCAACTCGCGAGCCTGGGCTATCCGGAGTTGTCCACAGAGTCGCGTCCGCCGCTATCCGAGCTTCCTCTGCTGGAATTTCGTGACCACAAGGAGCGTAGCCTGCGTCTGGAGCGCGCCGCTTTATTGCCGGTCGATGGCGACTTGCCGATCGGCTGGCTCCTGAGCCTCACTGACCTGAGCGCCGAACGCGCCGCCGAGGAACAGCGCGGTGTGTTGCTGCGCTTCCTTTCCCATGACCTGCGTGCCCCTCATTCGGCGATTCTTGCCCTGCTCGAGGTACACCGGCATCAGACGGGAACGGATTCGCCGCTGTTCGAACAGATTGAGCGCCAGGTACGCCGGGCGCTGGAGCTCACCGACGGCTTCGTTCTGCTGGCACGGGCCGAATCCGAGACGTATCAGTTTCAACCGAGCCTGTTCGGGATGCTGGTCATGGACGTGCTGGATCAGGCCTTGCCCATCGCCCAGCAAAAACGCATTGAGCTTTTGAGCGACATGGACGAACAATCACACGAGCGCCTGATCCTGGCCGATCAGGGCTTGCTGACCCGCGCACTGTTCAACCTGCTGGAAAATGCAATCAAGTACAGCCCGGCCGGATCAACCGTCGATCTGCGTGTCAGTTGCCACGACGACTGGCTGCGTTGTGAACTGACCGATCAAGGCAAAGGCATCGCTGCAGAGGAGCTTCCCGACCTGTTCAGCCAGTACCGGCGCTTTTCTTCTGCACAGGGCATCGACGGCGTGGGCCTGGGGTTGTCGATGGTCAAAGCCGTGGTCGATCACCATGGCGGTCGGATCGAGTGCCTGAGCGTGGTCGATCAAGGCACGACGTTCCGCCTGGAGCTGCCGCTGATCGCCGAAGAGCAGGCATAAAAAAACCGGCTATATCAGCCGGTTTCCTTACTTCCGAAAAAAACTTATGCACCTTTTACGGTGTTTTATCAGATTCGGAAATATATAAGTAAATCAGTAACTTAATCAGATAATTCGGGACTTTTCGAACAAACCGTACACAGGTTATCCACAAATCTCAGACAGCGATCTGATCGTTCGCAGCCGGTGCCTCAGGGGCCGGAGGCAGCGAGCCCATTTCTCGTTGCGTTTTCTCGTTCCACGCCTGCACCCGGTCATTCAGATCGGCGATGGCGCGCGGGCCGCTGCCCTCGGCGTACATCGGCTCACCGATGACCACGGTAATCACACCCTGCTTTTTACCCCAACCGATTTTCGGCCAGAACTTGCCGGCATTGTGCGCAATCGGCAGCACCGGAAGCGCCGCATTCACCGCCAACGCGCTGCCACTGCGGGAGAACTTGCCGATGGTGCCGTGGGGAACGCGAGTGCCTTCAGGGAAGATCAGCACCCAGACATTATCCTTGAGCAGCTCGTCACCCTTCGCAGCCACTTGCTTGAGGGCGGCTTTCGGGTTGTCGCGGTCAATCGCGATCGGCCGCAGCATGGCCATCGCCCAGCCGAAGAACGGCACGTACAGCAGTTCGCGCTTGAGCACCTGGCTCAAGGGCGAGAAATAAGCGGAGAGAAAAAACGTCTCCCACGTGCTCTGGTGGTTCGATTGAATCACGCAGGGCCGGTCAGGGACGTTTTCCGCGCCTTTGACTTCGTAACGGATACCGAGAAACACCTTGGTCAACCACAAGGCGCAGCGGCACCAGTACACGTTGATGAAACGATAGCGCGCCTTGAACGGCAGAAAGGGCGCGATAAAAAAGCTCAGGCTGCACCACAGCAGAGCGGTGGTGCCCAGCAGCAGGTAAAAGAGGAAGATTCTGATGGCCTGCAGTATCGACATGGCGACGTTTACCGTTACGGGCGATGCCCGACTGTTCAAGCGCACTCCCGATCAATCCCTGGTCAGGAACTTCAGAAGCACTCTAGTTGTGGATAAGTTCTGCGGCAATCGCCGCGAGATCGTCAAAAATCAGGGTGCCCACCGGCAAGGTCTTGGCCTGAGTCTTTTCGCCTTTCCCGGTCTTTACCAAAACGGGCTGTGAATCGACGGCTTTGGCGGCCTCCAGGTCACCAAGGCTGTCGCCGACGAACCAGACATTCGTCAGCGCGACGTCGTAATGCTGCGCGATGGTTTTCAACATCCCCGGTTTCGGCTTGCGGCAGTCGCAACCCTCGTCCGGCCCATGCGGGCAGTACACGATCAACCCGACTTCACCGCCCTGCTCCGCCACCAGTTCGCGCAGACGCGCGTGCATGGCATCGAGGGTGGCGAGGTCGTAGTAGCCGCGAGCAATGCCCGACTGGTTGGTGGCGACCGCCACCGTCCAGCCGGCCTTGCTCAACTGCGCAATCGCTTCGATCGAGCCGGGCAGCGGAATCCACTCCTCCACCGACTTGATGTAAGCGTCGGAGTCGTAATTGATCACTCCGTCCCGATCGAGAATCAGCAGTTTCAACAGCAATCCCTCAACCCAGCAGCGAAATGTCGGCAACGCCCAGGAACAGGCCACGCAGACGCGCCAGCAGCGCGTAACGGTTGGCCCGTACATTGGCGTCTTCGGCATTGACCATCACCGCGTCGAAGAACGCGTCGACCGGCTCGCGCAGGGCGGCCAGACGTGCCAGCGATTCGTTGTACTGACGCGCCGCGGCCATTGGCTGTACAGCCTGGTCCGCCTGCTGGATCGCCGAGTACAGTGAGAACTCGTTGGCGTTGTCGAAGTACTTGGCCTGAACGTCGGTCGGCACCGAGCCTTCGACTTTACTCAGCAGGTTCGAAACACGCTTGTTCACCGCCGCCAGCGCTGCCGCTTCCGGCAGTTTGCGGAAGGCCTGCACCGCTTGCACACGCTGGTCGAAGTCCAGCGCCGAACCCGGCTTCAGGGCACGTACCGACAGGTAAGTGGCAACATCCACGCCTTCGTCTTCGTAACGCGCACGCAGACGATCGAAGATGAACTCCAGCACCGCGTCGTTCAGGCCGGCAGCCTTGACCTTGGCACCAAACGCATTCACGGCGAACGCCACGGCGTCGTTCAGGTCCAGATCCAGTTGTTTCTCGATCAGGATCCGCAGCACGCCCAGTGCCGCACGGCGCAGGGCATACGGGTCTTTGCTGCCGGTCGGCAACATGCCGATGCCGAAGATGCCGACCAGGGTGTCGAGCTTGTCGGCGATGGCCACGGCCGCACCGGTCAGGGTGGCTGGCAGTTCAGCGCCGGCACCGCGCGGCATGTACTGCTCGTTCAGCGCCAGGGCGACGTCTTCCGGCTCGCCGTCATTGAGGGCGTAGTAGTAACCGGCGACACCTTGCATCTCCGGGAACTCGCCGACCATTTCGGTGGCCAGGTCGCACTTCGACAGCAACCCTGCACGGGCAGCCCACGAAGCGTTGCCACCGATGCGAGCGGCGATGTACGCGGCCAGTTTCGATACGCGCTCGGCCTTGTCGTAGACGCTGCCGAGTTTTTCCTGGAACACCACGTTCTGCAGGCGATCGTTGAACGCTTCGAGCTTCTGCTTCTTGTCCTGCTTGAAGAAGAACTCGGCGTCGGTCAGACGTGGGCGAACCACTTTCTCGTTACCGGCGATGATCTGCTGCGGGTCTTTGGATTCGATGTTGGCCACGGTGATGAAACGCGGCAGCAACTTGCCATCGGCATCCAGCAGGCAGAAGTACTTCTGGTTGTCCTGCATGGTGGTGATCAGCGCTTCCTGCGGCACGTCCAGGAAACGTTCCTCGAACGAGCACACCAGCGGCACCGGCCACTCGACCAGCGCAGTCACTTCGTCGAGCAGCGCCGGTGGCACGATCGCGGTGCCTTCCTGACGGGTCGCCAGCTCTTCGGTGCGCTTGCTGATGATTTCGCGACGCTCGTTGGCGTCGGCCAGCACGTAGGCGGCACGCAGGTCTGCCAGATAGCTCGACGGCGAACCGATGCGCACGCTTTCCGGGTGGTGGAAACGGTGGCCACGGGATTCACGACCAGCCTTTTGGGCAAGGATCGTGCAGTCGATGACCTGGTCGCCGAGCAGCATCACCAGCCACTGGGTCGGACGCACGAACTCTTCCTTGCGCGCACCCCAACGCATGCGTTTCGGGATCGGCAGATCGTTCAGCGAGTCTTCGACGATGGTCGGCAGCAGGCTGGCGGTCGGCTTGCCGGCGATGTTCTGGCTGTAGCGCAGTTTAGGACCGCTCTGGTCGATTTCACTCAGATCGACGCCGCACTTCTTGGCAAAGCCCAGTGCCGCTTGAGTCGGGTTGCCTTCGGCATCGAAAGCGGCCTGACGCGGCGGGCCGTCGAGGTTGATGCTGCGATCCGGCTGCTGGGTGGCCAGCGCGGTGATCAGCACAGCCAGACGGCGCGGCGCGGCGTAGACGGTTTTGGTCTCGTAATTCAGGCCGGCAGCTTGCAGGCCCTTGTCGATACCGGCCAGGAACGCTTCGGCCAGGGTGTTCAGGGCTTTGGGTGGCAGTTCTTCGGTGCCCAGTTCAACCAGAAAATCTTGAGCACTCATTGTGCAGCCTCCAGCTTGGCCAGTACTTCGTCACGCAGGTCCGGGGTTGCCATCGGGAAGCCCAGCTTGGCGCGGGCCAGCAGGTAGGCTTGGGCGACGGAACGCGCCAGGGTGCGAACGCGCAGAATGTATTGCTGACGCGCAGTCACCGAGATCGCCCGGCGCGCATCCAGCAGGTTGAAGGTGTGCGAGGCCTTCAGAACCATTTCGTAGCTTGGCAACGGCAGCGGCTGGTCGAGTTCGATCAGGCGCTTGGCTTCGCTTTCATAGAAATCGAACAGTTCGAACAGCTTGTCGACGTTGGCGTGTTCGAAGTTGTAGGTGGACTGCTCCACTTCGTTCTGGTGGAACACGTCGCCGTAGGTCACTTTGCCGAACGGACCGTCAGCCCAGACCAGGTCGTAGACCGAGTCCACGCCCTGCAGGTACATGGCCAGACGCTCCAGACCGTAGGTGATCTCGCCGGTCACCGGGTAGCACTCGATGCCGCCCGCCTGCTGGAAGTAAGTGAACTGGGTCACTTCCATACCGTTCAGCCAGACTTCCCAGCCCAGACCCCAGGCGCCGAGGGTCGGCGATTCCCAGTTGTCTTCGACGAAGCGGATGTCGTGGACCAGCGGGTCCAGGCCGACATGCTTGAGGGAGCCCAGGTACAGCTCCTGAAAGTTGTCCGGGTTCGGCTTCAGGACTACCTGGAACTGGTAGTAGTGCTGCAGACGGTTCGGGTTTTCGCCGTAACGGCCGTCAGTCGGACGGCGGCTTGGCTGCACGTAGGCGGCGTTCCAGGTTTCCGGGCCGATGGCGCGCAGGAATGTCGCGGTGTGGAAAGTGCCGGCGCCTACTTCCATATCGTAGGGCTGAAGTACCACACAACCTTGCTCGGCCCAGTATTGCTGGAGCGCGAGGATCAAGTCTTGGAAGGTACGCACGGCTGGCGTAGGCTGGCTCACGAAATTCACCTGTTTCTTGGGCTGCGATTTAAAGAGCGGGAGTATACCCGATTCAGTCGCACCTCCACCCCTGGAGCCTTATGCCACGCTGCTTTTGGTGCAACGAAGATCCGCTGTACATGGCTTACCACGATCAGGAGTGGGGCACGCCGCTACGCGATGCGCAGGGTTTGTTCGAGTTGCTTTTGCTCGAAGGGTTCCAGGCCGGGCTTTCGTGGATCACCGTACTGCGTAAACGCGAGCGGTATCGCGAGGTGTTGTTCGGCTTCGACGTACAGCGCGTGGCGCAGATGAGCGACGCGGAAATCGACGAATTGATGCTCGATCCGGGGATCATCCGCAACCGCCTCAAGCTCAACGCCGCGCGGCGCAACGCCCAGGCCTGGCTGGCGCTGGAGGATCCGGTGGCCTTCCTCTGGTCGTTTGTGGATAACCGCCCGGTGATCAATCATTTCAAGGATCGCAGCGAAGTCCCGGCGATCACCCCGCAGGCCGTGGCCATGAGCAAAGGCCTGAAAAAGGCCGGTTTCACCTTTGTCGGTCCGACCATCTGCTACGCGCTGATGCAGGCCTCGGGCATGGTCATGGATCACACCCAGGACTGCGACCGCTACGCGCAGCTCGTCAACGCCGGTTAGAATGGCCGCCTCGCGCACAGCACAAGATCAGGAGTGACCTGTGGAAAAGTTTAAAGGCGCCATGCTGGTTGGCGCTCTGCGGCTGTTTGCCCTGCTTCCGTGGCGGGCCGTGCAGGCCGTGGGTTCGGCGATCGGCTGGATCATGTGGAAAACCCCCAACCGTTCCCGCGATGTGGTGCGGATCAACCTCGCCAAATGTTTTCCACAGATGGACCCGGCCGAACGCGAGCGTCTGGTCGGCCAGACCCTGAAAGACATCGGCAAGTCCCTGACCGAAAGCGCCTGCGCCTGGATCTGGCCGGCCCAGCGTTCCATCGACCTGGTGCGCGAAGTCGAAGGGCTCGAAGTGCTGAAAGAAGCGCTGGCCTCGGGCAAGGGCGTGGTCGGCATCACCAGCCACCTGGGCAACTGGGAGGTGCTCAACCACTTCTATTGCAGCCAGTGCAAACCGATCATTTTCTACCGGCCGCCGAAGCTCAAGGCTGTGGACGAATTGCTGCGCAAACAACGCGTGCAACTGGGCAACAAGGTCGCTGCGTCGACCAAGGAAGGCATCCTCAGTGTCATCAAGGAAGTGCGCAAGGGTGGTCAGGTGGGGATTCCCGCGGACCCGGAACCGGCCGAATCCGCCGGGATCTTCGTGCCGTTCTTCGCTACTCAGGCCCTGACCAGCAAGTTCGTACCGAACATGCTCGCCGGTGGCAAAGCGGTTGGGGTGTTCCTGCATGCCCTGCGGTTGCCGGACGGTTCCGGCTATAAGGTGATCCTCGAAGCGGCGCCGGAAGCGATGTACAGCACCGACACTGAAACCTCCTGCGCGGCGATGAGTAAAGTCGTCGAGCGTTATGTGGCGGCTTATCCGAGCCAGTACATGTGGAGCATGAAGCGCTTCAAGAAGCGTCCGCCGGGCGAAGCGCGCTGGTACTGATCGGCAATGTGCGTTTGTGGATAACCTGACCAAACGGGTTATCCACAGCCGTCACGGCTTCTGCCGTTCGAGCTTCTTCAGAAACACCGTCATTTCCTTCTCGGCCTGCTTGTCGCCATGGGCCCGGGCCGCTTCCAGCCCCTGCTCCCACGCATGACGCGCAGCCGCCATGTCACCCAGCGCCACTTGCGCCTTGCCCAACAATTTCCACGCCGCCGAGTATTTCGGATCGAAGCCGACGCAACGCTGGAAATGCTCGGCTGCCTTCGCGTTCTCCCCCAGATCCAGATAACCCTTGCCGAGGCCGAAGCGCAGCAGCGAGTTATCCACACCCTTGGCGAGCATTTTTTCCAGGGATTCGATCATCGGTCTCGCCTCTTGGTCGGTCAGAAGAAACTCAGTCCTACATGGAACAGCTTCTCCACATCGCGAATATGCTTTTTATCCACAAGGAACAGGATCACATGGTCGCCCGCTGCGATCACCGTGTCGTCATGAGCGATGATCACTTCTTCATCGCGAATGATCGCGCCGATGGTGGTCCCCGGCGGCAGCGCGATGTTTTCGATGGCCTTGCCGATGACCTTGCTCGACTTCGAATCGCCATGGGCCACCGCTTCGATGGCTTCCGCCGCGCCCCGACGCAATGAGTGCACGCTGACGATATCGCCACGCCGCACGTGGGCCAGCAAGGTGCCGATAGTCGCCAGTTGCGGGCTGATGGCGATGTCGATGTCGCCGCCCTGGATCAGGTCGACGTACGCCGGGTTGTTGATGATCGTCATCACCTTCTTCGCGCCCAGACGTTTGGCCAGCAGCGACGACATGATGTTGGCTTCGTCATCGTTGGTCAGGGCAAGGAAGATGTCCGCGTCGGCAATATTCTCTTCCAGCAGCAAGTCGCGATCCGAAGCACTGCCTTGCAGCACAACGGTGCTGTCGAGGGTGTCGGAGAGATAGCGGCAGCGCGCCGGGTTCATCTCGATGATCTTCACCTGGTAGCGGCTTTCGATGGCCTCGGCCAGCCGCTCGCCGATCTGCCCGCCACCGGCGATGACGATGCGCTTGTAGGTTTCGTCGAGACGGCGCATTTCGCTCATGACTGCGCGAATGTTCTCACGAGCGGCGATGAAGAAGACTTCGTCGTCTGCCTCGATCACGGTATCGCCCTGGGGAAGAATCGGTCGGTCGCGGCGGAAAATCGCGGCGACTCGGGTTTCCACATTTGGCATGTGTTCGCGCAACTGGCGCAGTTGCTGACCCACCAACGGCCCGCCGTAGTAGGCGCGCACCGCGACGAGTTGTGCCTGGCCTTCGGCGAAATCGATCACCTGCAAGGCGCCGGGATGCTGGATCAGACGCTTGATGTAGTTGGTGACGACCTGCTCGGGACTGATCAGCACGTCGACCGGAATCGCCTCGTTCTGGAACAGTTGCTCCTCGCGGGTCAGGTACGACGCTTCGCGTACCCGGGCAATCTTGGTCGGGGTGTGGAACAGCGTGTGGGCCACCTGACAGGCGACCATGTTGGTTTCGTCGCTGTTGGTCACCGCCACCAGCATGTCGGCGTCGTCGGCACCGGCCTGACGCAGAATGTTCGGCAACGAGCCACGGCCCTGCACGGTACGGATATCGAGGCGGTCGCCAAGATCGCGCAGACGGTCGCCGTCAGTGTCGACCACCGTGATGTCGTTGGCCTCGCTGGCCAGATGTTCAGCCAGCGAACCGCCGACCTGTCCCGCACCGAGGATGATGATTTTCATCCAGTCACTCCATTGAATCCGTTTAGCCGCGCGCGGCAGCGATCTTGATCAGCTTGGCGTAGTAGAACCCGTCATGCCCGCCCTGCTGGGCCAGCAATTGGCGACCATGGGGCTGCTTGATCCCGGCGGCGGTGGCCAGATCCAGCTCCCGGGCACCCGGTGTGCGCTCAAGGAACGCGGCGATCACTTCGGTGTTCTCGGTCGGCAAGGTCGAGCAGGTGGCGTAGAGCAGGGTGCCGCCCACTTCGAGGGTTTTCCACATCGCGTCGAGCAACTCGCCTTGCAGTTGCGCGAGGGCGGCGATGTCGTCGGCCTGTCGGGTCAGCTTGATGTCCGGGTGACGGCGGATCACGCCGGTGGCCGAGCATGGTGCGTCGAGCAAGATGCGCTGGAACGGTTTGCCGTCCCACCACGCTGCGGTGTCGCGACCGTCAGCGGCGATCAGTTCGGCGTTCAGACCGAGGCGTTCGAGGTTTTCCTTCACTCGCACCAGACGCTTGGCTTCCAGATCCACCGCCACCACACCGGCCAGTGCCGGTTCGGCTTCGAGGATGTGGCACGTCTTGCCGCCGGGTGCACAGCAGGCGTCCAGCACTCGCTGGCCCGGCGCGAGGTCGAGCAGGTCGGCGGCCAGCTGCGCGGCCTCGTCCTGCACGCTGATCCAGCCTTCGGCGAAGCCAGGCAAGCTGCGCACGTCGGCAGCGGCCTCCAGCACGATGCCGTCGCGGCTGAAGGTGCACGGCTGCGCAGCGATACCCGCTTCAGTCAGCAGACCAAGGTAGGCGTCACGGCTGTGATGACGGCGGTTGACCCGCAGGATCATCGGCGGATGCGCGTTGTTGGCCTCGCAAATCGCTTCCCATTGCTCAGGCCAGAAGGCCTTCAGGGATTTTTGTAGCCAGCGCGGGTGGGCGGTGCGCACCACCGGATCGCGCTCCAGTTCGGCGAAGATCGCCTCATGTTCGCGCTGGGCATTGCGCAGCACGGCGTTGAGCAAGCCTTTGGCCCACGGCTTTTTCAGCTTGTCGGCGCAACCGACAGTTTCGCCGATCGCGGCGTGCGGCGGGACGCGGGTGTAGAGCAGTTGATAGAGACCGACCAGCAACAAAGCCTCGACATCGGCGTCCGCTGCCTTGAACGGTTTCTGCAGCAGTTTTTCCGCCAGCGCCGACAAGCGTGGCTGCCAACGGGCGGTGCCGAACGCCAGGTCCTGGGTGAAACCGCGATCGCGGTCCTCGACCTTGTCCAGTTGCGTCGGCAGGGAGCTGTTGAGCGAAGCCTTGCCGCTGAGGACAGCAGCGAGTGCCTTGGCGGCGGCCAGACGCGGGTTCATTGCGCATCCACCGCTGTACCCAGCACGGTGCCGGTGGCGAATTTCTCACGACGGCTGTTGAACAGATCGCTGAAGTTCAGCGCCTTGCCGCCGGGCAATTGCAGGCGGGTCAGACACAGCGCCTGTTCGCCACAGGCGACGAGCAGACCGTCCTTGCTGGCGCCGAGAATCGTGCCCGGTGCGCCTTTGCCTTCGGCCAGTGTCGCCGCCAGCACTTTCAGCGCTTCGCCGTTGAGCGTGCTGTGGGTGATCGGCCATGGATTGAAGGCGCGGACCAGACGCTCCAGCTCAACGGCCGGGCGGCTCCAGTCGATGCGCGCTTCGTCCTTGTTCAGTTTGTGCGCGTAGGTGGCGAGCTCGTCGTTCTGCACTTCGCCTTTCAGGGTGCCAGCGGCCAGACCGGAAATCGCTTGTACGACGGCTGGCGGGCCCATCTCGGCGAGGCGGTCGTGAAGGCTGCCGCCAGTGTCTTCGGCGCTGATCGGGGTCACGACTTTGAGCAGCATCGGCCCGGTATCGAGGCCGGCTTCCATGCGCATCACGGTCACGCCGCTCTCGGCATCGCCCGCTTCCACGGCGCGCTGGATCGGCGCCGCACCGCGCCAGCGTGGCAGCAGCGAGGCGTGACTGTTGATGCAGCCCAGACGCGGAATATCCAGCACCGCTTGCGGCAGGATCAGGCCGTAGGCCACCACCACCATCAAATCCGGTTTCAGCGCAGCGAGCTCGGCCTGAGCGTCAGCGTTGCGCAGGGTCGGCGGCTGCAACACCTGGATATTGTTTTCCAGGGCGAGCTGTTTGACCGGGCTCGGCATCAGTTTTTGCCCACGACCGGCCGGGCGATCCGGTTGGGTGTAGACCGCAACGATCTCGTAAGGGCTGTCCAGCAGGGCCTTGAGGTGTTCGGCGGCGAATTCCGGGGTGCCGGCAAAAACGATGCGCAGTGGCTCAGTCATGGGGGAGTCTCATAAAAAGAAAAAGGCTTGCCGCAGCAAGCCTTTGGAGAGGGGCATCAAGCGTTCTGGCGGTGCTGCTTTTCCAGTTTCTTCTTGATCCGGTCGCGTTTGAGCGTGGACAGGTAATCGACGAACAACTTGCCGTTGAGGTGGTCGCATTCGTGCTGGATGCACACCGCGAGCAGGCCTTCGGCGATCAGTTCGTAAGGCTTGCCGTCGCGGTCCAGAGCCTTGATCTTGACCTTCTGCGGGCGGTCGACGTTTTCGTAGAAACCCGGCACCGAGAGGCAGCCTTCCTGGTATTGCTCCATTTCTTCGGTCAGCGATTCGAACTCGGGGTTGATGAACACCCGCGGTTCTGTGCGGTCTTCGGAAAGGTCCATCACGACGATACGTTTGTGCACGTTGACCTGGGTCGCGGCAAGGCCGATGCCCGGCGCTTCATACATTGTTTCAAACATGTCATCGACCAGCTGACGCACTTCGTCGTCCACTACAGCCACAGGTTTGGCGATAGTGCGCAGACGCGGGTCCGGAAATTCGAGGATGTTCAAAATGGCCATAAGCTTGATTGCTGCACGTGTGAGGTAAAGTCGGGCGATGGCCTGGCGGGTCCGAAGATGCAGGCTACCGTTGTGAAACGTAGCTCCTTGATTTTCAGCATAGAGCAGGGAGCGAGCCACGGGGGCTCTGGCGTTTCACGCGAACGCACATAATAAAGGGATTCACCGCATGAGGAAATCACTACTCGCCCTGCTGTTTCTGGCCTCGGCCGGCGCCGCGCACGGGCAAGTGCAACTCAAGGAAGGTTTTCCACAGCAATACACGGTGGTTTCGGGAGATACGCTCTGGGACATCTCCGGTAAATATTTGCGCGAACCCTGGCAGTGGCCGCAGCTGTGGCGGGCCAATCCGCAGATCGAAAACCCCAACCTGATCTACCCCGGCGACACGCTGACGCTCAGTTACGTCAACGGCCAGCCGCGCCTGACCGTCAATCGCGGTGAGTCGCGCGGCACCATCAAGTTGTCGCCACGCATCCGCACCAGCCCGGTAGCAGAGGCGATTCCGAGCATTCCGCTCAAATCCATCAACAGCTTTCTGCTGAGCAACCGCATCGTCGACAAGGTCGAGGACTTCGACAAGGCGCCGTACATCGTCGCCGGCGATGCCGAACGGGTGCTCAGCGGCACCGGTGACCGGATCTTCGCCCGTGGCCATTTCGATCCTAACCAGCCGGTCTACGGCATCTTCCGCCAGGGCAAGGTCTACACCGATCCGCAGAGCAAGGAGTTTCTGGGGATCAACGCCGACGACATCGGCGGCGGTGAGATCGTCGCCACCGAAGGCGACGTCGCCACCCTCGCCCTGCAACGCACGACCCAGGAAGTGCGCCTGGGCGACCGCTTGTTCAGCGGCGAAGAGCGTTCGATCAACTCGACCTTCATGCCCAGCGCTCCCACCACCGACATCAACGGCCTGATCATCGATGTGCCGCGCGGCGTCACGCAGATCGGTGCAATGGACGTGGTGACCCTGAACAAGGGCAAACGCGACGGCCTGGCCGAGGGCAACGTGCTGGTGGTGATGAAAACCGGGGAAACCGTGCGTGACCGAATCACTGGCCAGCCACTGAAAATTCCCGATGAACGCGCCGGATTGCTGATGGTGTTCCGCACCTACGACAAACTCAGTTACGGCCTCGTGCTGAACGCATCGCGCTCGCTGGCGGTGCTGGACAAGGTGCGAAATCCTTAGCTGGCTTCACAAGTTACCAACAGAGTTATCCACAGCTTGTTCCGAAAGGTTCGGGCCTTATAACGATCAAGGATGATCCATGATGATGCCTGTCTCTCCATCGGTTTCCCCGGCGGAACTGGAAGCGCGCCTGCGCCTGCACCGCTTGCCGGAAATCGGTCCCAAGCGTTTCACCAAACTGTTCGAAGCCTTCGGCTGTGCCTCAAAGGCTATCAGCGCTCCCGCCAGCGCCTGGCGCTCGCTGGGCTTGCCGGCGGCTTGCGCCGAGGCCCGACGCTGCCCTGGAGTTCGTGATGGCGCCAGCCACGCATTGCGCTGGCTAGAGCGTCCGGATCAACATTTGCTGATGTGGGATCACCCGGATTATCCGGCCTTGCTGGCGCAGATTCCCGACCCGCCGCCCTTGCTGTTCGTCGCTGGCGACCCACGGATTCTGGAAAAACCGCAACTGGCGATGGTCGGCAGTCGCCGCGCTTCCCGCCCGGGTATGGACACTGCCGCTGCGTTTTCCCGCAGCCTCGCGGGGGCCGGATTTGTCATCACCAGTGGCTTGGCGCTGGGCATCGATGCCGCCGCGCATCAAGCTGCTGTCGACGTCGGCGGGCAAACGGTTGGCGTGCTCGGTACCGGTCTGGAAAACTTTTATCCACAGCGCAACCGGCGGCTGGCGGACGCGATGATTGCGTCTGGCAGTGCGGTGCTTTCGGAGTTTCCTCTGGACACCGGGCCAACGGCGAGCAACTTCCCCAGGCGCAACCGGATCATCAGCGGTTTGTCCCTTGGCGTGCTGGTTGTCGAGGCCAGCGTTGCGAGCGGTTCGTTGATCACTGCGCGGCTGGCGGCGGAACAGGGTCGCGAGGTTTACGCCATTCCGGGTTCGATTCATCACCCCGGCGCCCGGGGTTGTCATCAGTTGATCCGTGACGGAGCCGTGCTGGTGGAAACTATCGAGCACATTCTCGAAGCGCTGCGCGGCTGGCAGCACCTGCCGGTATCCACAGCTGCAGCGAATCCGGAGAACCCATTGTTGAGCCTGCTGCTCGCGGCGCCGCACACCAGCGAGGGGCTGGCCGACAGCAGTGGCTGGGCGCTGCCCAAAGTGCTGGCGGCGCTGACCGAACTGGAGATGGATGGCCGCGCGGTGTGCGAAAACGGCCGCTGGTTTGCGCGCGTGAGCTAGGTTTTACATTGAAGATCGGTAAACTGCGCGAAACCTGTTTGCGGAGAGTTTTTCATGGTTAACAGTTGGCGTGTGCAACAAGCCGCACGAGAGATTCGCGCCGGGGCGGTGATTGCCTATCCAACCGAAGCCGTCTGGGGGCTGGGGTGCGATCCTTGGAATGAAGAAGCGGTGGATCGCCTGCTGGCGATCAAGAACCGTTCGGTGGACAAGGGCTTGATCCTGGTCGCCGACAATATTCGTCAGTTCGATTTTCTGTTCGAGGATTTCCCCCAGGACTGGATCGACCGCATGGCCAGCACCTGGCCGGGCCCGAACACCTGGCTGGTGCCGCATCAGAACCTGTTGCCGGAGTGGGTGACCGGGGTGCATGACACCGTGGCGCTGCGGGTCAGCGATCATCCGCAGGTGCGGGATCTGTGCTCGCTGGTCGGGCCGTTGATTTCGACGTCGGCCAATCCACAGGGGCGACCGGCGGCGAAGAGTCGCTTGCGGGTCGAGCAATATTTCCGAGGTCAGGTCGATCTGGTGCTCGGCGGAGCGCTTGGCGGTCGCAAGAACCCGAGCCTGATTCGGGATCTGGCCACCGGCAATATCGTGCGCCCGGCCTGATACCACCCTTGGTTGATTTCGTGAGTACTCCTCGGCTTTCACGGCGAGGGGTACTACGCGTGCCTGCGATTTTTCCTTCATTTAGCTGAAGTTATAGCCCCGCGTTTTGTTTGAATTTTTCCTTTCTACGTCAGATGAATCTTTAAGTATTCAATTGTTGTAATTTTTCCGACGTTATTCTCAGAAGCCACACAGTGGCGATTTTTCTAAAACCATTCATTATTTCAATGCGCTCAGAAAACTTCGAAAAGTTAACGGCTGCGGAGAAGAAATGGATATCAGGGATTCGCAATTAACGGATTATCTGCAGGAGATTCAGGCGACCTTTAAAAGGCGTCATGAAAACTATCGCATCGTCATTCTTGAAGCAGGATCAGACACACGAGAGTTTGAACGGTTTGTTTCCCGTCATTTTCGATTGCGATTGCAACACTACATGTTGACACCCAGAGCCAGGTCACTTGAAACACGCCTGGCGATTATTTCGCGCAGTACCCACTTTCTGTTGTATCAGCACGACAGGCCCACGGCCGTATTGAGAGTGACCCCTGCGCCGTTCGAATGGGCCTCACTGGCGCAGCAGCAACTGTCTCCCGCCACGACGCTGTCGCGCCATGTCGAGTTCAGTCGCTTGATCAGTCACTCGCAAACTCAGTTCCCCATG
Organism: Pseudomonas sp. GW458-11-26-14-LB4; assembly: GCF_059423925.1. NCBI lineage: Bacteria > Pseudomonadati > Pseudomonadota > Gammaproteobacteria > Pseudomonadales > Pseudomonadaceae > Pseudomonas > Pseudomonas sp. GW458-11-26-14-LB4. The sequence goes on along the minus strand of NZ_JBWKYU010000023.1, from coordinate 9,376 downwards.
TCGATCAACGGTCTGCTGGCCGCTGCCACGGAATGGGCGGTCACGCGGGGTTATGAGGGCGTTACCGCGCTGTGCCGATCACCGCAGCGGCGACTGTTCCAGCGCTTCGGCCTGACGCCCATCACCACCGACGCCCTTCGCATCGAACAGCGCCAACGCGGCGATTACTGGCTGCTCTCGGCTCAATGGCAGCAAATCCTCACAGCACTTCAACAGTCCGCCCACCTGCTCGCCAACCCATTGGAGACCCCCGTTGATGAATACGCCTCTCAGTTTTGAACAACAATTAAGCCTGCTCGATGAGCGAATCGAAAAATCATGGGCCGATATTCTGGAAAGTTCGCGGCTGGTGAATGCCATCCGCGAAGGCAGCGTTTCAAAAGCCTTGTATGCGATCTACATGATCCAGACTTTTCACTACACGGCGCACAATGCGCGAAATCAAGGACTGGTGGGTGTTAGACATGCGGATAATCCGGTGTATGCCAAGTTCTGCTTTGAACATGCGGCACAGGAAGTCGGTCATGAAAAAATGGCTCTGCATGATGTCATGAGTCTAGGTTTGAAGAATGAAATTTTCGATATTCCGCCAGCACTTCCGGCCACCGATGTGCTGATCGCTTATTTATATTGGATTTCCTTTACCGGTAACCCGTTACAACGGCTTGGTTATAGTTATTGGGCAGAAAATGCCTATCAGTTCATCACTCCGCTCATTAATAGCCTGAGTGAAACGCTGGCGCTCAAACCCGCGCAACTGACTTTCTTCATTGCGCATTCCGACATTGATATCGAGCACTTCAATGAAATCAAACTCATGCTGCAGCGCACCTGCAAGCGTCAGGATGACTGGGATGCGATTAGCACCGTCATGGAAACCAGTCTGCGTCTGACCGGCAACATGCTCGAGGCGGTTTATGAGCAGTTCGAGGCCTGGCAAAACGGGCTGGCGCCCCGTTATGACTTCCTCCATGCGCTGGACAACCAATGACAGCCTCACACCCATGTTCAGATCAGAAGGCTGGGGGCAGACATGGCTGATTATTTCGACCGGCTCAACTACACGCTCGGCGATGAGGACACCGCGCTTGAGTACGCGATCCTGCCCAGACATGCCGGGCACGTGCTGGGTATCGCCGGATGCGGCGGCCGGCTCTTGCCGTTATTGGCCGCCGCCCCGGCACGCATGACCTGTACCGATATCAGCGCGCCGCAACTGGCGTTTACCCGATTGCGTTTTGCCCTGCTGGAACAGACGGATCACGAGTCGTTCATGGCGTTCATGGGCTATCGAATGGAAAGTATGAGGGCGCGACGCCGCTCCATCTTCCAGCAACTGGTTTTACCGCCGGCGGATCGTCGCTGGCTGTCCGTGTTTTTTCAGTCCCGACGTTGGGAAGCGCCGATCTACATGGGCGCATTCGAGCAGACCCTGAAGCGCTTGGCGAAGATCACCGGACTGTTCACCGGCAAGGCCGGCCGGGGCATTTTTCAGTTCAGCCAGCTTGAGGAGCAAACGGAGTATTACCGAAACCGCTTTCCCCTCAAGCGCTGGAAAGCCGTGATCGCTTTGCTGGGAAACGCAGCAGTCCTCAATTCGCTGCTGTACAAGGGCGCGTTTCCACCCAACAACCTGGGAATCAGTTCCCGCGCGGCGTATCTGGAAATTTTCCATACGTTGTTCACCACTCAGGTGGTCCGCGAGAGCTTTTTCCTGCAAATGCTGTTTTTCGGTGAGCTGCGTTATCCACAGGGCTTTCCGCTGGAGTGCGATCCGCAGATTTTCCAGCGGGCCCGCGAGGGGCTTCAGCAGTGCGAGTTACGCGTGGTGCAGACCGACATCCTTGACTGTGTTGCCGGGGAAACAGCCATCGATTTCGTATCGCTGTCGGACGTGCCTTCCTTTATGCCCGAAGCGGCCGGCAAGAACGTTTTGCAGCGCCTGGCACCGGCCCTGTCGGAAAACGCACAGGTGGTCATGCGCGGGCATTTGCATGTGGTGCGACCCGATTGCGCAGGTTTCTGCGATATCACCCAGCAGTACCAGGCAGACATTGCGCGAGAAAAAACCCAGCTCTGGCATGTCCAGATCTATCGCCGCACACCCTCTTTGCAGGTATCCCGATGAACACTTTTCAACCGACCGTCAATTGGGTCAAAAACCGTGTCCGGCAAGCGCGTGACGATCAGCAACAGCTATTCGATGCCGGGCTCAATGGTCTGAAACTGGCTAAACGTGAAGGCAAAGAGATCGAGCTCGACAGCGGTGAACGGCTGACCGAGTTTCTCTCGTGTTCTTATCTGGGGCTGGAGTGTGATCCTCGCTTGATTCAGGAGGCGATGCACTCCGTCGAGTCCTTCGGCGTGCAGTTCGCCGCCGCACGAACCCGGGCGCTGTTGCCACCCATGCGTGAGCTGGATGAACTGCTGAACCGGATATTTCAGGGGCATTCGGTCACCTTCAACTCGGTGGGCAGTGCGCACCTTGGCTGTCTGCCGCTGCTCGGCTCCGGCGAGATGCCCTCATATTCCATGCGTCGTGGCCCCTGCTGGATTGTCGACCGTTCCGCTCATGCTTCGATGCAAGTGCTGCAAGGCATTCTCTGGCAATTCGGGCCGATACAGCGCCGCGATTGCAGCGATGTAGAGCAGGTGGAGGAAGCGTGCTCAACGGCGGTCGCGGCGGGTAATACGCCCATTATCCTGACCGACAGCATTGGCTCGATGCGCGGTGTTTACCCGATCAACCGGCTGCTGCAACTGGCGGAGCGTTTCGACGGTTATCTCTATGCGGATGACGCCCACGGCACCTCGATCCATGGCGTGGCTGGAGGTGGTTACGCACTGGACGCGGCGGATGAACGACAACGCGGCCGGCTGATCCTGGTGTCGTCGCTGTCGAAGGCGTTCGGTGCAACCGGTGGGGCGATCACTGTGCGCACCGAAGCGGATGCCGAAATGATCCGGCGTCATGCGTCGACCTACACGTTTGGCGGACCATTGTCAGTTGGCGGGGTGGGCGCGGCAGTTGCTTCGGGGAAAATTCATTTGTCGCCGGAATTGGGTCAGTTGCAGGTGGCGCTGTGGAGAAATATCGCCACGATCGACCGTTTGCTGGGGCCAGTGCTGGGTAATCATCACGTCGCATCCCCCATTCGTTTCGTCCGCGTCGGTGCCGAGAAAGATGCGATCAGCCTGGCGCAGCATTTGCGCCGGCAGGGTATGGCGGTCACCACCGCGCTGTTTCCGGTGGTGGCCAAGGGCGAGGCGATTCTGCGTCTGGCCATCAGCGCGAGTCACAGTCAGCGCCAGCTGGAATGTCTGGCGAACGCCGTCCGTAGCGGATTCGATGAGCTGGGCATTCGTCAGGGAGGGCGCGGCCATGAGCAATGAACTCGTCACGGATGTATCGGCCGAGGCTCTGACACACAAATTGGCTTACGCACGCTCACTGCCATGGTTTCGTGCGCTGTATCCGAAAATCCTGGAAGTACAGGGATTGGCCGATCTGCATCGACTGCCGGTTCTGGCGGTGGAAGACGAGTCCGGCGGCGGGCTGTTTTCCGCGCTCGGTGAAGCTTCACATCGAGCACTGGGTGGCGGGCTGACCCTGACCTCGGGAGGCAGCACCGGCAATCGCAAACAGATCACCCATTCCTGGGCGTTCAACGCTGCAATCGTACCCTTGGGGGCACGGATGTTCGGCGAGACGGACGAACGCCCTGAGGTGGTCATCAACTGCCTGATGGCCGGGGAAATGCAGGGCGCCTTTCAATACGCGTCGGCCATCGTCCAGCACATTGGCGCACGCCTGCTGCCTGGCGGTTCACAGATGGGCGTGCAGCGCGTTGCCGAGCTGATTCAGGCACACAAGGTGGATACGTTGATATGCACACCCTCCTTCGCCGCCGCGTTGTTCAATCATGAAACAGTCGGCGCTGTGCAATTGTGCAGCCTGCAGTGGCTTTACTACATTGGAGAATCCTGCGGTAAAACGCTGCAGGACCAGTTGGCCCGGGATTGGCCGACGCTGAAGATCCGCTCGCTGGGTTACAGCTCGACTGAGACCGGTCCCATCGGTTTTCAGTGTGCCCATCTGGACCACGGTTCTTATCACCTGCATGCCGATGCCATGTTGCTCGAAGTGGTTGATCCGCTGACCCTGCAAGCTGTGGCTGAAGAAGAAACCGGTGAGTTTTTACTGACGCCGCTGCTGCCCGATCATGTGCCGTTGCTGCGCTACCGGATCGGGGATCGTGGGCGAATCCTGCGCACAGTGACGAAGTGTGCCTGTGGCAGTCCCATGCCGGTGCTGGCGCTTGAGGGGCGGGTCGAGACATCGATCAAACTGGGTGGCGCGCTCATCACCCAGTCACAGGTATTGCACGTACTCCGGCAGCTTTTGCCGCAGTTGCAGGCCACCGATGTCCAGGTGCAGATTGATCGACGGCCCGAGGGGGCACGCATGCGTCTGGTCCTCGCCGAAGACTCACTGACAGCCGACACACGAAGCGTCATTGAAGATGCGTTGCAGGTTGAAGGACAAGCCAGCGCACTGTTCAGGTTGCCCGGTGTGCTGGGGCTGGAGGTGAAGCGTCTTGCTCGTCAGGAGTTCGAAACCACCCTGGCCGGCAAGACGCCGTTTTTTGTGACGTCTGAACAGACCCCGGCACCGTCATGAAGATGGGACGAGGTCATCGGTGGTCAGGGCAGCAGGACAGTCGAGCCCGTGGTGCGCCGCGCCGACAGTTCGGTCTGGGCTTTCGCCGCGTCAGCCAGTGGATAGCGCTGGCTGATATCCACTTTCAGCTTGTCGCTGGTGATCATCCCGAACAGCTCGTCGGCCATGCGCTGCAGGTTTTCGGCGTTGTTGGCGTAGGTCGCCAGAGTTGGCCGGGTGACGTACAGCGAGCCTTTCGCCGCCAGAATCCCCAGATTCACGCCGTCAACCGCGCCCGACGCATTGCCGAAGCTCACCAGCAGGCCACGGGGCGCCACGCTGTCCAGCGAAGCCGGCCAGGTGTCCTTGCCGACGCCGTCGTAGACCACCGGGACTTTTTTCCCGTCGGTCAATTCCAACACGCGCTGGGCGACGTTTTCGTGGCTGTAGTCGATGGTTTCCCAGGCGCCATGGGCCTTGGCGAGATCGGCTTTGGCTTTCGAGCTGACGGTGCCGATCAGCTTCACGCCCAGGGCTCTGGCCCATTGGCAGGCGAGCAAACCGACGCCCCCGGCCGCTGCGTGGAACAGAATGGTTTCACCACCCTTGAGTTCGTAGGTCTGGCGCAGCAGGTACTGCACGGTCAGGCCCTTGAGCATCACGCCGGCGGCGGTTTCGAAGCTGATGGCGTCCGGCAGGTGCACCAGATTCGCTTCCGGCAAGACGTGGACGTCGCTGTACGCGCCCAACGGGCCGCTGCCGTACGCCACACGGTCACCGACCTTGAACCGGGTGACCTCGCTGCCCACGGCCTCGACGATACCGGCGCCTTCCGCACCCACACCCGACGGCAAGGTCGGTGGCGAGTAAAGACCGCTGCGGTAGTAGGTGTCGATGAAGTTCAGGCCGATGGCCTTGTTGCTCACGCGAACCTGCTGCGGACCGGGTTCGGCGGGTTGATAGTCAACGTACTCGAGCACTTCGGGGCCGCCGTGGGCGCGGAACTGGATTCGCTTGGCCATCTGCCTACTCCTTGGGTCATTTGGGAAGGTCCCTATCGAACGCTCATGCTTGATCTTCGTCAACTGCGGCGTGCCGGTTTGCGATGGTATGCTACGCGCCCATTTGCGCGGGGCGCCGCGCAGTTCCGCCCGATCCAAGGTGAAGCCATGACGACCCGCACCGATGCCGTAAAGGCCTATCTGCTCGACCTGCAAGACCGCATCTGCGCCGCGCTGGAAATTGAAGACGGCGGCACGCGCTTCGTCGAAGACGCCTGGACCCGTCCGGCCGGCGGTGGCGGTCGGACCCGGGTGATCGAGAACGGCACGGTGATCGAAAAGGGCGGCGTCAACTTTTCCCACGTCTTCGGCAGTGGCCTGCCACCGTCTGCCAGCGCCCATCGGCCGGAACTGGCCGGGCGTGGTTTCGAAGCCCTTGGCGTGTCGCTGGTGATCCATCCGCACAACCCGCATGTGCCGACGTCCCACGCCAACGTACGTTTTTTCATCGCCGAGAAGGAAGGTGAAGAACCGGTCTGGTGGTTCGGCGGTGGCTTCGACCTGACCCCGTACTACGGCAACGAAGAAGACTGCATCCACTGGCACCGCGTCGCCGAACAGGCCTGCGCGCCGTTCGGCCCGGACGTCTACCCGCGCTACAAGGCCTGGTGCGACACCTACTTCCACATCAAGCATCGCCACGAGCCGCGCGGCATCGGTGGCCTGTTCTTCGATGACCTGAACGAGTGGGACTTCGACACCAGTTTCGCCTTCATGCGCGCCATCGGCGATGCGTACATCGACGCTTATCTGCCGATCGTGCAGCGCCGCAAGAACGATGCGTTCACCGCCAAGCAGCGTGAGTTCCAGGAATTCCGTCGCGGCCGCTATGTCGAGTTCAACCTGGTTTACGACCGTGGCACCCTGTTCGGCCTGCAATCGGGCGGGCGTACCGAGTCGATCCTGATGTCGCTGCCGCCGCAAGTGCGCTGGGCCTACGACTGGAAAGCCGAGCCGGGCAGCGAAGAAGCACGCCTGACCGAGTACTTCCTGCAAGACCGCGACTGGCTGGCCCAGGCCTGAGGACTTTTGATGGATCGTTACGTCGTTTTCGGTAACCCGATCGGCCACAGCAAGTCGCCGATGATTCACAAACTGTTCGCCGAACAGACCGGGCAAAGCCTCGACTACAGCACCCTGCTGGCGCCGCTCGAGGATTTTTCCGGCTGCGCCACGGCGTTTTTCCGGGAAGGTCGCGGCGCCAACGTGACCGTGCCGTTCAAGGAAGACGCCTATCGCCTGGCCAACAGCCTGACCGCCCGCGCCGAACGCGCGGGTGCGGTGAACACCCTGAGCAAACTGGCCGACGGCAGCCTGCTCGGTGATAACACCGACGGCGCCGGGCTGGTGCGGGATCTGACGGTCAACGCCGGGTTCAGCCTCACCGGCAAACGCATTTTGCTGCTTGGCGCCGGTGGCGCAGTGCGCGGTGCGCTGGAGCCGTTGCTGGCGGAGAAACCGGCCTCGGTGATCATCGCCAACCGCACGGTGGACAAGGCCGAGCTGCTGGCCGAACTGTTCTGCGACCTGGGGCCGGTGTCGGCCAGTGGTTACGACTGGTTGCGCGAGCCGGTGGACGTGATCATCAACGCCACCTCCGCCAGCCTCACTGGCGACGTGCCGCCGATTGCCCCAAGCCTGATCGAGCCCGGCAAGACGCTGTGCTACGACATGATGTACGGCAAGGAACCGACCGCGTTCTGCCGCTGGGCCAGCGAGCATGGCGCAGGCGTGGTGATGGACGGCTTGGGCATGCTGGCCGAACAGGCTGCCGAAGCGTTCTTCCTGTGGCGCGGTGTGCGTCCGGACACTGCGCCGGTTCTGGCGGAATTGCGTCGGCAGTTGGCGCTGTAAGGCGCCCTCAGTCCTCGAACCGGATCGGGCATTTCTCCGGCCCTTCGAGTTTGCGCAACTCCTCCACCACCTGCGGTCGCGCCTGACGCAAGGTCAGGCTGCGATCCTGGCGCAGAAGCCGCCGGGCTTCCTGATGGAGCATTTCCACGCCTGAATAGTCGATGAAGTTGATCTGCTGCGCCTCGATCACCACCCGCGCGCCATGCATCCGTTGCAGGCGTACTTGCAGGTAGTGGCTCGCGCCGAAAAAGATCGACCCGCCGACCCGCAACACATCGTCTTCACCATCGCGCCAATGCTGCACCCTCGGCTGCGAAGTGCGCTTGAGGTAAAAAAACAACGAGGCCAGCACGCCGGCATAGATCGCCGTCTGCAATTCCAGCAGCAACGTGGCGACGCAGGTCAGGCTCATCACCACAAATTCCGCCCGGCTGACCCGCAGCAACGCGCGAATGCCGCGATGATCCACCAGTCCCCAGGCGATCAGCAGAATGCTGCCGGCCATGGCCGGAATCGGAATGTGCGCGATCAGCCCGGCACCGAAGATCGCGAACAACGCCACCCACAACGCCGAAAACACCCCGGCCAGCGGCGAACAGGCCCCGGCCTCGTAGCTCAGCCCGGAACGGGTGAACGAGCCGGCCGACAACGATCCCGAAAAGAACGCCCCGACAATGTTCGAAAGACCCTGGGCGCGGACTTCCTGGTTGGCGTCGAGCAGCTGTTGCGAGCGTGCGGAAATTGAACGGGCAATCGACAGGCTGGTGACCAGCCCGAGCATGCCCACCGCCACGGCGCTGGGCAGCAGGCGCAGGATCAGGTCCATATCCAGCGGCAATCCACTGAACGGCGGCAAGCGCCCGACAAACGCGCTGACCAGTTGAACATGGCCGAACATCGCCGGCCACAGCCACACCACCAGACTGCCGAGGACCAAGGTCATCAACAGCGTCGGCCAGCGCGGCAGCCATTGTTTGAGCAACGCACCGACCACCACCGTCGCCACACCAAGAACCAGCGACGGTTGATCCACCGCCCCGAGATGGCGCAGCAGATCCATCAGGCTGGCCAGCGCCGTGGCCTTGGCCGGCAGATCCAGCCCCAGCAGGTTCGGCAATTGACCGATGGCAATCACCACCGCAGCGCCGAGGGTGAAACCCAGCACTACGGAATGTGAGACGAAATTCACCAGCGCGCCGAAGCGCAACAGGCCGAGCAGCCACTGGAAAATCCCGGCAAGGAAGGTCAGCAGCAGGATCAGGGTGATGTAGTCCTGTGACGCAGGCACGGCCAACGGACTGACACTGGCGAACAGCACAATCGAAATCGCTGCCGTCGGCCCGCAGATCAGATGCCACGACGAGCCCCACAGGCAGGCGATCAACACCGGGACGATGGCGGCATAGAGCCCGTATTCCGGTGGGAGACCGGCGATCAAGGCGTAGGCAATCGACTGGGGCAACGCGAGAATCGCCCCGCTGAGGCCGACGACCAGGTCCCGCCCGACGCTGGCGCGAGTCTGCCGAGGCAGCCAGGTCAGGAAGGGGAAAAGTGAGCGACGGCTGGGGAGGGCCATGGATCCTCTCGGTTTGGGATGGGTGGTGTGTGAAGGGTATCAGGGTGTCAATCAGGAACAGCCCCCTCACCCTAACCCTCTCCCGGAGGGAGAGGGAACTTACCGAGGTGTCTGTTCGAAATCCATCGACCTGAACGTCTTCAGTCGAACTCAGTTTCTGAAACCAACGACGGTCAGCTCCCTTTCCCCCTCGCCCCCCTTGGGGGGGAGAGGGTTGGGGTGAGG
>NZ_JBWKYU010000022.1:0-121387 GCF_059423925.1 Pseudomonas sp. GW458-11-26-14-LB4 | reverse complement strand
AAACCGTAGGCGATGCCCCCTGATGGACACCGTAGCGAGGGAACACTGAGCCTAAGCGAAGTGCCGTACGCCGGGGCGTAGACTTTTTGGTTACTTTTGAGGCGTTTGTCAAAAGTGACTCGCTGTAAGAGCGAAACCGCCAGGGGCAGCTCCCGAAGCAACGGATATACACCCAAAACTCAAGCACAAACCCAAAACCCAGACAAACAAAAACGCCCGGCAAATGCCGGGCGTCTTGTATTGACTTGATTAGCGAGCGCGGTAAGTAATACGCCCTTTGCTCAAGTCATAGGGCGTCAGCTCGACGCGCACTTTGTCACCGGTAAGAATACGAATGTAGTTCTTGCGCATCTTGCCGGAAATATGCGCGGTTACGACGTGCCCATTTTCCAACTCCACACGAAACATGGTGTTGGGCAGGGTGTCGACGACAGTGCCTTCCATTTCGAAGCTGTCTTCTTTCGACATGCAGTAAAGCCCTCGGTATCCAATGAATGGCCCGGTGCAACTGCGCCAGGCAAAAGCGGCGTGCATTGTGCCCGAAAAATGGGGTTTACGCCAAGGGGTTTAGGGTTTGCGTTTAGTTCAGGACGACCCAGCGCTGATTGATCAGCAGTTCGATAGGCCGATATTGGGTCTTGTAGTTCATCTTTTTGCAGTTTTTGATCCAGTAACCCAGGTACACCGCCTCAAGCCCCAGCCGCTGGGCTTCGGCGATTTGCCAGAGGATTGCGTAACGGCCCAGGCTGCGGCGTTCCTCCGTCGGCTCGTAAAAGGTGTAGACCGCCGACAGGCCGTTGGGCAGCAGATCGGTGACGGCGACGGCCAGTAACCGTCCGTCGAGCCGGAATTCGTAAAAGCGTGAGAAGGGCAGGTCGCGTACCAGAAAAGTCGAGAATTGATCACGGCTCGGCGGGTACATGTCGCCATCCGCGTGGCGCTGTTCGATGTAGCGCTGATAGAGGTCGAAGTACTCTTCGCTGAACGTCGGCTTGACCGGGCGCACCTGCAAATCGATGTTGCGCTTGAAGATGCGTTTCTGCTGACGGTTGGGGTTGAACTGAGCGACAGGAATGCGCGCAGGCACGCAGGCATTGCAGTTCTGGCAATGCGGGCGGTACAGATGGTCGCCGCTGCGACGAAAGCCCATTTCTGACAGGTCTGCGTAGACATGCACATCCATGGGCTGGCTCGGGTCGAGAAACAGGGTCGTCGCCTGTTCCTCGGGCAGATAACTGCAAGAGTGAGGCTGAGTGGCATAAAACTTCAACCGCGCCAACTCGGTCATGATCAACCCTCAAGGGTAAGCTGGTGAATTAAGTGTAAGCCACGCGCGCAAAAGTCGCTCAGCAAACCCAGGTCGCATGATTGGGTTGATCGAGGTGTCGGGCCAGATAGTCGGCGAATGCAGAACGGGAAATTGCCCGGGCGCCAAGGCTTTGCAGATGATCGGTAGGCATCTGGCAGTCAATCAATACGAAACCCGCCTGTTTCAGATGTTGCACCAGCGTCGCAAAACCGTACTTGGACGCGTTGTCCGCGCGGCTGAACATCGACTCGCCGAAGAACAGCTGCCCCATCGCCAGGCCGTACAGGCCGCCGACCAGTTCGCCCTCATCCCAGACTTCCACCGAGTGAGCAAAACCGCGCCGATGCAATTCGATATAGGCGTCCTGCATCGCCTCGGTGATCCAGGTGCCGTCGGCGTATTCCCTGGGAGCGGCGCAGGCGTGGATCACGGCGTCGAAATCCTGATCGAAGGTCACTTGATAACGCTGTTGGCGCATCAATTTGCCGAGGCTGCGCGAGACGTGCAGTTCGTCGGGAAAAAGCACGGTACGCGGATCCGGCGACCACCAGAGAATCGGCTGGCCTTCGGAAAACCATGGAAAGCAGCCGTGACGATAAGCCTGGATCAAACGATCGGCGGACAGGTCGCCACCGGCCGCCAGCAATCCGTTGGGATCGCGCATGGCCTTTTCCAGTGGCGGGAAAGTCAGTGAATTGCGTTGTAACCAAGTCAGCATGGCGTCCAGGCTTGCAGAAGGGGAGGGCGGTGGGCGCTGGGCCCGAGGTAAAGTGTGCCGGGAAATGACGCGAATGTCCTCCACTGAGGTGCTGTGTTTTGACCTCTGCAACTTGAGCATCCGAATGCGGTCGTAATCGGGCGTTGCACCGGTGCGGGCAAGGTTGCCGATGCCAATGTGTTGCACTCAGGGGAAATGAGGCGCGAATGCTTCGCTACGTTCATCAAATACACCTCATAAGCCTTTGTCACAAAAGGTAATGCATGCTCAAATTGAACGCCGGGTGTTGTGCGTTTGGCTATGCTTGAACCTGGGGCCTGGAAGCATGGCATCGAACGCGCAAACCCGTACAATGCCGGGCTGTTACAGAATATTCGCCGCGTGCCGTGTTTATAAAAGGCGGGGCGCAGTGTTAAAAGTAGTCTCCGTTGCGCCCGTCAATTTTTTTACCTGCCTGGATTGGGCAGTTTTTTATCGTCATTCAATAGATGGACGCGCCTCTGGCGCAGGAAAAGAAGCGTTTTGAAGAAATCCACGGAAGCACCAAAAACAGTCGTTCCGCTCTGGCGTCAACAGTTGCACTACCGGCTCAAGGAAGGTGCATTGATTGCCATCGGTGCCTTGTGCCTGTTCCTGATGATGGCGTTGCTGACCTACGGCAAGGATGATCCGGGCTGGAGCCACAACAGCAAGATCGACGACGTGCAGAACTTCGGCGGTCCGGCCGGTTCCTACAGCGCCGACATCCTGTTCATGGTGCTGGGTTATTTCGCCTACATCTTCCCGTTGCTGCTGGCGATCAAGGCGTATCAGATCTTCCGTCAGCGTCACGAGCCGTGGCAGTGGAGCGGCTGGCTGTTCTCCTGGCGCCTGATCGGCCTGGTGTTTCTGGTGTTGTCCGGCGCTGCGCTGGCACACATTCATTTCCATGCCGCCACCGGTCTGCCGGCTGGTGCCGGTGGTGCGCTGGGCGAAAGCCTTGGTGATCTGGCCCGTAATGCCCTGAACATTCAGGGCAGCACGTTGTTGTTCATCGCGCTGTTCCTGTTCGGCCTGACGGTGTTCACCGACCTGTCGTGGTTCAAGGTGATGGACATCACCGGCAAGATCACCCTCGACCTGTTCGAACTGTTCCAGGGCGCGGTCAACCGCTGGTGGTCGGCGCGCACCGAGCGCAAGCAACTGGTCGCGCAACTGCGTGAAGTCGACGATCGCGTGCACGACGTGGTTGCACCGACAGTCACCGACAAGCGCGAGCAGGCCAAGGTCAAGGAGCGTCTGATCGAGCGCGAACAGGCTCTGAGCAAGCACATGTCCGAGCGCGAGAAACAGGTTCCGCCGGTCATCGCCCCGGCTCCGGTCAAGGCGCCGGAGCCAAGCAAGCGCGTGCAGAAAGAGAAGCAGGTGCCGTTGTTCGTCGACAGCGCCGTGGAAGGCACCTTGCCGCCGATCTCGATCCTCGATCCTGCGGAAAAGAAACAACTCAATTATTCGCCCGAATCCCTGGCGGCGGTCGGCCACTTGCTGGAGATCAAGCTCAAGGAGTTCGGCGTCGAAGTCACCGTGGATTCGATTCACCCCGGTCCGGTCATTACCCGTTACGAAATCCAGCCTGCTGCGGGCGTGAAGGTCAGCCGTATCGCCAACCTGGCGAAAGACCTTGCACGTTCGCTGGCCGTGACCAGTGTGCGGGTGGTGGAAGTGATTCCGGGCAAGACCACGGTCGGTATCGAAATTCCTAACGAAGACCGGCAGATCGTGCGCTTCTCCGAAGTGCTGTCGACGCCTGAGTACGACAACTTCAAATCGCCTGTCACCCTGGCTCTGGGCCACGACATCGGCGGCAAGCCGGTCATCACTGACCTGGCGAAGATGCCGCACCTGTTGGTGGCCGGTACCACCGGTTCCGGTAAGTCGGTGGGCGTGAACGCGATGATCCTGTCGATCCTGTTCAAGTCCGGCCCGGACGACGCCAAGCTGATCATGATCGACCCGAAAATGCTCGAGCTGTCGATCTACGAAGGCATTCCGCACCTGCTGTGCCCGGTCGTGACCGACATGAAGGACGCCGCCAACGCCCTGCGCTGGAGCGTGGCCGAGATGGAGCGTCGCTACAAGCTGATGGCGAAGATGGGCGTGCGAAACCTGTCCGGCTTCAACGCCAAGGTCAAGGAAGCCCAGGACGCCGGCGAGCCCCTGAGCGATCCGCTGTACAAACGCGAAAGCATCCACGATGAAGCGCCGCTGCTGCAGAAGCTGCCGACCATCGTCGTGGTCGTGGACGAATTCGCCGACATGATGATGATCGTCGGCAAGAAGGTAGAAGAACTGATCGCCCGTATCGCCCAGAAGGCGCGTGCGGCCGGTATTCACCTGATTCTTGCGACTCAACGACCTTCGGTGGACGTGATCACCGGTCTGATCAAGGCCAACATCCCGACACGGATGGCGTTCCAGGTATCGAGCAAGATCGACTCCCGGACCATCATCGACCAGGGCGGCGCCGAACAACTGCTCGGTCACGGTGACATGCTTTACATGCCGCCGGGCACCAGCCTGCCGATCCGGGTTCACGGCGCATTTGTGTCCGACGATGAAGTTCACCGGGTGGTGGAAGCCTGGAAGCTGCGCGGTGCGCCGGAATACAACGACGACATCCTCAACGGTGTCGAAGAGGCGGGCAGTGGTTTCGAAGGCAGCAGCGGCGGCGGTGACGGCGACGATCCGGAAGCTGACGCGCTGTACGACGAAGCCGTGCAGTTCGTGCTGGAAAGCCGTCGCGCCTCCATCTCCGCTGTACAGCGCAAGCTGAAGATCGGCTACAACCGTGCCGCACGCATGATCGAAGCCATGGAAATGGCCGGGGTCGTGACGTCGATGAACACCAACGGTTCCCGCGAAGTACTGGCCCCTGGCCCGGTACGCGACTGATTCGATACCCTGATCCAAATGCAATGGACGGTGCATGAAGCGCCGTCCACTTTCCCACGAGTATTCAAGAGGACTCCCATGCGTCTTATCCGCATGTTGCTGCCGGTACTGGCTCTGACCACCCTCACGGCTCACGCCGATGACAAGGATGTGGCTCGCCTGACCCAATTGCTCGAAACATCCAGGACCCTGACCGCCAACTTCTCCCAGCTGACCCTCGACGGCAGCGGCACCCAGTTGCAGGAAACCACCGGCGACATGACCCTGCAGCGTCCGGGCCTGTTCTACTGGCACACCAATGCGCCAGCCGAGCAGACCATGGTGTCCGACGGCAAGAAGGTCACCCTGTGGGATCCGGATCTGGAACAGGCCACCATCAAGAAGCTCGATGAACGTCTGACCCAGACCCCGGCCCTGTTACTGTCCGGCGACGTGTCGAAGATCAGCCAGAGCTTCGACATCAGCGCCAAAGAGGCCGGCGGCGTGATCGACTTCACCCTGAAGCCGAAAACCAAGGACACCCTGTTCGACAGTCTGCGCCTGTCGTTCCGCAACGGTCTGGTCAATGACATGCAACTGATCGACAGCGTCGGCCAGCGCACCAACATCCTGTTTACCGGTGTGAAGGCCAACGAAGCGGTCCCGGCATCGAAGTTCAAGTTCGACATCCCGAAGGGTGCCGACGTGATCCAGGAATAAACACAGAGGTTTCAACGGTACGTGATGGATCTGTTTCGCAGTGCACCGATTGCCCAGCCACTGGCCGCCCGTTTACGGGCGACCAATCTGGATGAGTATGTCGGTCAGGAACACGTGCTCGCTCGCGGCAAGCCTTTGCGCGAAGCGCTGGAGCAGGGTGCCCTGCATTCGATGATCTTCTGGGGCCCGCCGGGTGTGGGCAAGACCACGCTGGCGCGGTTGCTGGCGGAAGTCTCGGATGCGCACTTCGAAACGGTCTCGGCCGTCTTGGCCGGGGTCAAGGAGATCCGTCAGGCGGTGGAAATCGCCAAGCAGCAGGCCGGCCAGTACGGCAAGCGCACGATCCTGTTTGTCGATGAGGTTCACCGCTTCAACAAGTCTCAACAGGATGCGTTTCTACCGTACGTTGAGGACGGTACGCTGATCTTTATCGGCGCGACCACCGAAAACCCGTCCTTCGAACTGAACAATGCATTGCTGTCGCGGGCGCGGGTCTACGTACTCAAGAGCCTCGACGAAGCGGCGTTGCGCAAACTGGTGCACCGCGCGCTCACTGAAGAACGTGGTCTGGGCAAGCGACATCTGACCCTCAGCGATGAAGGCTTCCAGATGCTGCTGTCCGCCGCCGACGGTGATGGCCGGCGCCTGCTGAACCTGCTGGAAAACGCCTCGGACCTGGCCGAAGACAACAGCGAGATGGGCACCGAGCTGCTGCAAAGCCTGCTCGGCGACACTCGCCGGCGTTTCGACAAGGGCGGTGAAGCGTTCTACGACCAGATTTCCGCGTTGCACAAATCGGTTCGTGGGTCGAATCCGGACGGCGCGCTGTACTGGTTTGCGCGAATGATCGACGGCGGCTGCGATCCGCTGTACCTGGCCCGGCGCGTGGTGCGCATGGCCAGCGAAGACATCGGCAATGCCGATCCTCGAGCCCTGAGCCTGTGCCTGGCCGCGTGGGAAGTGCAGGAACGTCTCGGCAGCCCGGAAGGTGAGTTGGCAGTGGCTCAGGCCATCACCTATCTGGCTTGCGCGCCGAAAAGCAACGCGGTGTACATGGGCTTCAAGACCGCGCTGCGCGCCGCCGCCGAACATGGCTCGCTGGAAGTGCCGCTGCACCTGCGCAATGCGCCGACCAAATTGATGAAGCAATTGGGTTATGGCGACGAATACCGTTACGCCCACGACGAACCGGACGCCTATGCAGCCGGCGAAGACTATTTCCCGGAAGAACTCGACCCGATTCCCTTCTACCAACCGGTGCCGCGCGGCCTGGAGTTGAAGATCGGCGAAAAGCTCAACCACCTCGCCCAACTTGATCGTTTAAGCCCCCGGCAGCGGAGAAAATAGTGGTTCCATTGATCGTTGCAGTCTCCGTCGGCGGGGTTGCCGGCACCTTGTTGCGCTTCGCCACCGGCAATTGGGTCAACGCCAATTGGCCGCGGCACTTCTATACCGCGACGCTGGCCGTTAATATCGTTGGCTGTCTGCTGATTGGCGTGTTGTACGGCCTGTTTTTGATACGCCCGGAAGTACCGATCGAGGTACGTGCCGGGTTGATGGTCGGCTTCCTCGGGGGGCTGACGACTTTTTCATCCTTTTCACTGGATACGGTGCGCCTGCTGGAAAGCGGGCAAGTGCCGCTGGCCCTGGGCTATGCGGCCATCAGCGTATTCGGCGGGCTGCTCGCGACCTGGGCCGGCCTGTCCCTGACCAAACTTTGATAACGAGAAACCGACATGCTCGACTCCAAACTGTTACGTAGCAACCTCCAGGACGTAGCGGACCGCCTGGCTTCCCGTGGCTTTGCCCTGGATGTCGCGCGCATCGAAGCGCTGGAAGAACAGCGCAAGACCGTCCAGACCCGCACCGAAGCACTGCAGGCTGAGCGTAACGCGCGTTCCAAATCCATCGGTCAGGCCAAGCAGCGCGGCGAAGACATCGCGCCGCTGATGGCGGACGTCGAGCGCATGGCGGGCGAGCTGAGTGCCGGTAAAGTCGAGCTGGACGCGATCCAGACCGAACTGGATTCGATCCTGCTGGGCATCCCGAACCTGCCGCACGAATCGGTGCCGGTCGGCGAAGACGAAGACGGCAACGTCGAAGTACGCCGCTGGGGCACTCCGACCGCTTTCGACTTCCCGGTTCAGGACCACGTGGCCCTGGGCGAGAAGTTCGGCTGGCTCGATTTCGAAACTGCCGCCAAGCTGTCCGGCGCACGTTTCGCCCTGCTGCGCGGCCCGATTGCCCGTCTGCACCGCGCACTGGCGCAGTTCATGATCAACCTGCACGTCACCGAGCACGGCTACGAAGAGGCCTACACGCCTTATCTGGTTCAGGCCCCGGCACTGCAAGGCACCGGTCAACTGCCGAAGTTCGAAGAAGACCTGTTCAAGATCGCTCGCGAAGGTGAAGCCGATCTGTACCTGATCCCGACCGCCGAAGTGTCGCTGACCAACATCGTGGCCGGTGAAATCGTCGATTCGAAGCAGCTGCCGATCAAGTTCGTCGCTCACACTCCGTGCTTTCGCAGCGAAGCCGGCGCGTCGGGTCGTGACACTCGCGGCATGATCCGTCAGCACCAGTTCGACAAAGTTGAAATGGTCCAGATCGTCGAGCCGTCGAAGTCGATGGAAGCGCTGGAAAGCCTGACCGCCAACGCCGAGAAAGTTCTGCAACTGCTGGAGCTGCCTTACCGCACCCTGGCGCTGTGCACCGGCGACATGGGTTTCAGCGCGGTCAAGACGTACGACCTGGAAGTGTGGATCCCGAGCCAGGACAAGTACCGTGAAATCTCGTCGTGCTCCAACTGCGGCGACTTCCAGGCCCGCCGCATGCAGGCGCGTTTCCGCAACCCGGAAACCGGCAAGCCTGAGCTGGTGCACACCTTGAACGGTTCCGGTCTGGCGGTCGGACGTACCCTGGTTGCCGTGCTGGAAAACTACCAGCAGGCCGACGGTTCGATCCGTGTGCCGGACGTGCTGAAGCCGTACATGGGTGGCCTTGAGGTCATCGGCTAAATGAAATATCTGCCGCTGTTTCACAACCTGCGCGGCAGTCGTGTGTTGGTCGTCGGTGGGGGGGAGATTGCCTTACGCAAGTCCCGCCTGCTGGCCGATGCCGGTGCGCTGCTGCGGGTGGTCGCACCTGAAATCGAAGCGCAACTGCGCGAACTGGTTGCCGCCAGCGGTGGCGAATGCCTGCTGCGTGGCTACGCCGAAACGGATCTGGACGGTTGCGGGCTGATCATTGCCGCCACCGACGACGAAGCGTTGAACGCGCAAGTTTCCGCCGATGCCCATCGGCGTTGCGTGCCGGTCAATGTGGTCGATGCGCCGGCGCTGTGCAGCGTGATTTTCCCGGCAATCGTCGATCGCTCACCGCTGATCATCGCGGTCTCCAGCGGCGGCGATGCGCCGGTGCTGGCCCGGCTGATCCGCGCCAAGATCGAAACCTGGATTCCCTCGACCTACGGCCATCTGGCCGGTCTGGCCGCGCGGTTTCGCGATCAGGTCAAAGGCCTGTTTCCCGATGTGCAGCAACGTCGCGGTTTTTGGGAGGACGTGTTCCAGGGGCCGATTGCTGATCGGCAACTGGCAGGACAGGGCGCCGAAGCCGAACGTTTGCTGCAAGCCAAGATTGACGGCGAAGCCATGGTTACGACCGGTGAGGTGTATCTGGTGGGCGCAGGGCCGGGTGATCCGGATCTGCTGACCTTCCGCGCCTTGCGCCTGATGCAGCAAGCCGATGTGGTGCTGTACGACCGCTTGGTGGCTCCGGCGATTCTTGAGCTGTGCCGCCGCGATGCCGAGCGTGTCTACGTCGGCAAACGTCGCGCCGATCACGCCGTGCCGCAGGATCAGATCAACCAGCAACTGGTGGATCTGGCCAAGGCCGGCAAGCGTGTGGTGCGGTTGAAGGGCGGGGATCCGTTCATCTTCGGCCGTGGCGGCGAAGAGATCGAAGAACTTGCAGCCCATGGCATCCCGTTCCAGGTGGTGCCGGGCATCACGGCGGCCAGCGGTTGCGCGGCGTATGCCGGGATTCCGCTGACTCATCGCGATTACGCGCAGTCGGTGCGTTTCGTTACCGGTCACCTGAAGGACGGTTCCACCGATCTGCCGTGGGCCGACCTTGTCGCGCCGGCGCAGACGCTGGTGTTCTACATGGGCCTGGTGGGGTTGCCGGTCATCTGCGAGCAGTTGATCAAGCATGGTCGCGCAGCTGAAACGCCGGCCGCGCTGATCCAGCAGGGCACCACGGTCAATCAGCGGGTCTTTACCGGCACGCTGGCCGACCTGCCGCGTTTGGTGGCGGAGCATGAAGTGCATGCGCCGACGCTGGTGATCGTCGGCGAAGTGGTGCAACTGCGCGAGAAACTGGCGTGGTTCGAGGGCGCTCAGGGTCAAATCTGACGACTCTGAAGGGATCGTTCCCACGCGGTGGGAACGATCCTGCTTTCAACCTCTGCGCCAAACCCCTTTCCCGTCCAACCGGTCCCGGTCATGGGCAACAGTGAAATCCTGCTTCGGCCCCTTCGGCACAACCCCGGTCGGGTTGATGGTTTTGTGGCTGCCGTAGTAGTGATTCTTGATGTGCTGGAAATCCACGGTCTCGGCAACGCCCGGCCACTGGTACATCTCCCGCAGCCAGTTCGACAGGTTCGGATAATCGCTGATCCGCCGCAGATTGCATTTGAAGTGCCCGTGATACACCGCGTCGAAACGAATCAGCGTGGTGAACAAGCGCACGTCCGCCTCGGTCAGGTATTCACCCGTCAGATAACGGTTGGCGCCCAGCACCTGCTCCAGATGATCCAGTTCGGCAAACACGTCATCGAACGCTTCTTCATAGGCTTTTTGCGAGGTGGCGAAACCGGCGCGATACACGCCGTTGTTCACGGCAGGGTAGATCCGCTCGTTCAGCGCATCGATTTCGCTGCGTAACGGTGCCGGGTAGAAGTCCAGATCGTTGCCGGTCAAGTCATCGAACGCACTGTTGAACATGCGGATGATCTCCGCCGATTCGTTGCTGACGATGCGCTTGAGCTTCTTGTCCCACAGCACCGGCACGGTGACGCGGCCGGTGTAGTCGGCGGTGTCGGCGGTGTAGCGCTGGTGCATGAAGTCGAAGTGGTCGAGTTTGTCGCCGGTCGAACCGAGGTTCTGATCGAAGGTCCAGCCGTTTTCCAGCATCAGCCAGCTGACGACGGAAACGTCGATCAGGCTTTCCAGGCCTTTGAGCTTGCGCAGGATCAGCGTGCGATGAGCCCATGGACAGGCGAGAGAGACATAAAGGTGGTAACGCCCGACTTCGGCAGCAAAACCACCTTCACCGCTGGGGCCCGGCTCGCCGTTGCGAGTGACCCAGTTGCGGCGCTGCGCCTGTTCGCGCTGGAACGCGCCGTCCTTGCTGCTTTCGTACCACTTGTCCTGCCAGCGGCCGTCGACGAGTAAACCCATGATCAAGACTCCAGAAACCAATAATCGTTGGAGCCGAGTCTATTCCGATGAGTTCGAACAAAAAGCGCAAAGATCGGGCGTTAATGATCGGTTAAATCGATTTTTCCCGCGCGGCCCAGTATTGCTCGGCGGTTTCGAAAGCCTGTTCACGGCTCTGGCCGAGGCCGCGCAGCGCCAACGCCATGGTCGAGATCAGCGCCATTTGCGGATAGCTGTCGACCACATCGCCACGCCAGACGGCCTTCAAATGCTCGATATCCAGCGAACCCGGTTTGACATGACGTTGCGCCGACAACTGCGGCCATTCCTCGTCCCAGCTCTCGCCGCCAGTGGTGCCGTACAGATGGCTGTCGGCATCCGGGTTGATCTCGATTTCGCCGCCGTCGCCCTTGATCACGATCGCCGTGTCGCCGAGCAGACCGCTGGCATCGCGGTGCACCGCTTGATAGCCGGGGTGGAAAATACTCTGCAAACCGCAACGTGCGCCCAATGGATTGAGAATCCGCGCCAGCGAGTGGATCGGCGAGCGCAGGCCGAGGGTGTTGCGCAGATCGATCATCCGTTGCAGCTGCGGCGCCCAGTCCACCAGCGGCATGAACGCCAGGCCACCGTTATCCAGCGCCGCGCCGACCTGTTGCCAGTTGCGGCACAGCGGAATGTTCAGCTCATTGAGCAATTGTTCGGAGTACAAGCGCCCGGCGGTGTGCGCGCCGCCGCCGTGCATGAAAATACGCACGCCGTTCTGCGCCAGGCACTTGGCAGCCAGCAGATACCACGGCAGGTGACGCTTCTTGCCGGCATAGGTCGGCCAGTCCAGATCAACGTTCAGTGCCGGTGCCTGTAAGCGTTGGCGCAGGGCTTCGGTGAAACCGGCCATCTCCTCGGCGCTTTCTTCCTTGTGCCGCAGCAGCATCAGGAAAGCGCCGAGCTGGGTTTCTTCGACCGCTTCGTCGAGCACCATGCCCATGGCTTCCCGCGCTTCCTCGCGGGTCAGGTCGCGGGCGCCGCGCTTGCCCTTGCCGAGGATGCGCACAAACTGGGCGAACGGGTGCTCGGCGGGCGTTTCGAGGGTCAGCGCTGGATAGTCGGTCATAGGCAATTCGTCGGTTTGGGCAGGCCCGCCAGTTTCGCGGCGAGTTTGGCAGGGGTGCCTTTGAACAGTCGGTTCAGGTGCAGGCTGTTACCTTTCTCCGCGCCGAGCTTGAGCGCGGTGTACTTGATCAGCGGCCGGGTGGCCGGTGACAGCTGGAATTCGGCGTAGAAGCTGCGCAGCAATTCGAGGACTTCCCAGTGTTCCGGGCTCAGTTCGATGTCTTCGGCAGCGGCGAGGGCGCTGGCGACTTCGGCCGACCAATCGTTGAGGTCGACCAGGAAGCCGTCCTTGTCCAGTTCAATGGCGCGGGCGCCGACGGTCAGCGCATTCATAGCCAGCTGTTGACCTTGTCGTATTGGATCGACAGTTCGACGAAGGCCGGGTAATCGATGGCTTCGGCCCAGTCCGGAACCTGCACGGCACGGGCTTGCGCGTCTTCGGCCAGCACGAACAATTTCACCCGGCGGGTTTCCAGCGCATTGAGCGGCGCAGTGCCGGGTTGCAACGCATAAGCGGCATCGCCCGACAGCAACAGCGCATCGCTGGCACCCAGCAGGCGCAGGCAACTGGTCAGGCGTTCGTCGCCGAACGGGGAATGGGACAACACATGCAAAGTCGACATCAGAGGGTGATCACCTGGTCGTAACGGTCAATGAGGGCGGTGATTTGCTCAGCGGCCAAGGGCTGCGCCTCGTCCAGCGAACGATCGCCGAGGCCGCGAACACTGGCGCTGTCGGCGCAGTAGAACAGCTCTTCGACGCCGAACATCGGCAACGCTTGCAGGTTGGCGCTCAGGTCTTTCTGTTGCAGGGCTTTGGCATTTTGTCCGGCGGCCAGTTGCAGCACGCCGTCGTCGAGAAACAGCAGACCGATCGGCAGATCGAAGGCGCCGCCGGCCAGCACGATGTCCAGCGCTTCGCGGGCGCCGGGGCCGGACCATGGCGATTGACGGCTGATAATCAGAAGGGACTTGGCCATGTCATGCGCCTCCGAAACAGATGAGGCGGTCGGCATCCTGCACCGCGTCATGCAACTGACCGAGGCCGGACAATTCCCACGGTGCGCTGACGGCCACGGCATCACGCTGATAACGCCCGGCTTCCTCCGTATTCAACACGCCACGGCGCAGGGCCGCGGCGATGCACACCACGCCGTCGAGGTTTTGTTCGGTGATAAAGGTTCGCCACTGCTTGGGCAGGTCCAGCTCGTCCTGCGGCGTGACCACGGCGTCGGACGCGTTGTGGACCCCGTCCTGATAGAAAAACAGCCGGACAATTTCATGCCCGCCGGCCAGCGCAGCCTGGGCGAACAGCAGGGCGCGGCGCGAGGAGGGCGCATGGGCGGCGGAAAACAGCGCAATGGCGAACTTCATGACGGACTCGATCAGCAAAACTGCGGCCATGATAAAGCTTTCTCGGCGGGGCGGCGAAGCGGATGTTTCCCGCGCCCGTCTCGATGCGAGCAGGTGTCCTTCAGCGTGGCATGTAGCCCAGTTGCCAGCGCCGCGGAATCTTCAGGGTCAGCAGCCCCAGTACGGCGGCGAACAGACCGCTGACCAACATCGCCTTGAGTCCCAGATGATGTTCCAGCACCGCCCCCAGAATGGCGCCGACCAGCATCCCGCTCCACGGCACCAGTTGCACCCGCCAGCCACTTCGCCGTTCGCCGAGCACCCACCGGCCCAATCCTCGACCGAATCGGGACAGGGCGCCGGTGACGTACGTCAGCCCGACCGGCAGACCGTTCACTTCTTCCACCGCTGCGTTGAGCATGCCCATCGCAATGATCGCCGCCAGCAGGGCCGGCAGTTGCGTGTCAAAGGGCCAGGCTGCCAAACAGAGCAGAGCGGCGATGGATAGCAGCAACGGCAGCGCCCGCCGACCACCCAGCCGGCTGACCACGACCCCGAGGGCATTGCCGACAATGAACGTCGCGACCAGCAGGATCAGCCTTAACGTCAGTGCGCTGTCGCCATCGCTGATCGCCACCGCCAGCCGCGTGGTGTTGCCGCTCATGAAGGAAACGAAATCGCCGCTGGCCATGAAGCCGATAGCGTCGGTCATGCCGGCCAGTACCGACAGGCTGGCAACCAGCGCCAGGCCTACACGGCCGCGCCATTTCTGTATATGAAGATGTCCGGGGCTGGCGCGGTGGGTCGAGGTGGAAGGCAGCATCGAGGCAGCATCCTTGAGCGGGGTTTACGGTTCTATGCCATACAGATCGCAATATTCCAGCCAGTCCATGCCGGCCATTTCCGCCACTTCGCGATGCACTTCCAGGCGTTGCGCCTGATACTCCTCGGGCGTCGCGGCGGTGAGTTGCAGCGTCAGTTCCCAGGCGAACAAACCCTGGCTTTCGGCCTCGGCTTCGAAGGCTTCGTGCAGACGTTCTTCGCGGTACTGCGCCTGGGTTTCGCCCTTGGCCTGGGCCAGCAGCGGGTTGAGGTGGTCAAGGGCTTCGCGCAGTTCCGGGCGCGCATCGAGAAACAGTTTCAGGGCCTGTTCGTGTCGCTGGTCAGTAGGCGCCATGGGCTTTCCTTGTAAGGCTGATGACCGTTAATGTGCCGCAGCGGCCGGCATGTGTCGCGCTCTAAATGCAGTAAAGCAGAACGATTTTTGGCGTTGCGGTGATACAGTCCGCTTTTTTCCGAATGAGCGAATGCAATGCGAATGCTGATGGTAGCGCTGGCGGCAACCCTGCTGGCCGGTTGCGCGGGTTCGGCGATGGAAGACGCCCGCACGCAAACCCCTTACAAGACCCTGAATTCGGACAAACCCGAAAAAGTCGTGGCCCAGTGCGTGCAATTCGCCTGGCAGGACGAAGCGGTGTTCGGTGTGGACGCGGCGGCGTATCTGCAACCGGGCAAGAAGGGCGGTTCGACGGTCTATACGCGCTCGGCGGAGTCGTTTGTCGACTTGACCACGGATGCGTCCGGCACGGTTTTGAATTACTACGCGCAGAAGGATGATTTTGTGGCCCAGCGCCGCGTGGCGGTGGGGGGCGGGGGCGACCTGTCTGTAACGGGCGGCTGAATGCGTTGACGCTACGCGACCCTCGCCAGCCTGCGGGCGAGGGTCGCTGAATTCAATCAATCAAACGCTTCTGGAAGAAGTGCCGCTTGTGCCCCAGCGGATAATCCACAATCTCGCCACACTCGGTATACCCCAGTTTTTTGTAGAACCCGGGCGCCTGAAAATCAAAGGTATCGAGCCAGATCCCCACGCAGTCTTTTTCCCGAGCGAATTCCTCGACCATGTTCATCAGCTTCGAGCCGATGCCCTGTCCCCGGCCTTCTTCCGGCACCGCCAGCAACTCGATAAACAGCCACCGATAGAACGTGTGCCCATAAAGGCCACCAAGGATCGCGTCGTTATCGTTGCGCACCAGCAACGCGACCGGTTCGTACAGCGAAGGCCCGGCTTTGGCGATGTTGTGGGCACGCAGGGGCGCCAGGATGGCTGCGCGCTGTTCTTCGGTAGGGTCCTGTGACAGCTCGATCCGCAACGTCATGTTGTCTTCCTTGTAGTAATGAATCGGCAGCCTAGCGCGCCGCAGCCGATTGAAGCAATCGCTTGGAACCGTCGCTGCTGCGCCGGGGTCTAGCCCTTTAGGGCGTCCATCCGGAACGCGTTTGCCTGGGAGATTCCATGAACATTTTCGAAGCCCTGCGTGAAAGCCACGATCGTCAGCGGACCTACGCGAAATCGTTGATCAAGACCAGCGGTGACACCCCGGAAAGGGTCGAGGCCTACAAGCAACTCAAGGCTGAGCTTCAGGCTCACGAAACGGCCGAAGAGCGCCATTTCTATATCCCGCTGATGGAGTTCGACAACGGTGTCGACCTCAGCCGCCATGCCATCGCCGAGCACCATGAAATGGACGAAATGATGGAAGAGCTCGACGAGACCGAGATGTCCAGCCCGGCCTGGCTGGCCACGGCGAAAAAGCTCTCGGAGAAGGTCCATCACCACCTGCAGGAAGAGGAGCAGAAATTCTTCCAGATGGCCGGCAAGCTGCTCGACGACAAGCAAAAGGAACAGCTCGCCGGGCAGTATCAAAAGGAGTTCGAGGCGCAGCTTCCCTGAGCCGGTGAATGCAGGTTTTTGTAATGACGCGGTGTAGTCTTTTTGCCATGCGACGGGTGAGCGTCGTCGCAATGTACTGTGTTTATATACAGTGTTTTCGGCGTTTTTCGAGTTTCGTCGAGGCAGACTGCGACAAAACCGCCGATGGACAAAAAATCCCCCTCCGTTAGCTTGAAGGCCTCTCCTCGGACAGGAGAGTTCTTAAATCAACGGAGTGAAAAACATGAACCAACCACAAGCTCAAACCCAACTGCGACACGGTCGCGTCATTTCCCCTGCAAGCCGCGGCGCGGTGGCCATCGAGCAAGGATTGCTCGGCGGCTGGCAGGTCAATGAAATGGAAGGCGGCAAGAACTTCCCGGCACTCGCGGCCGGTCCGTTCCCGGCGCCCTTCGAAAGCGACAACCCGAGCGTCGTACCGCCGGCTGACGGCTATATTCTCAGTGGCGGCAAGAACGACGCACGTGACTGTGTGAACTTCACCGCAGAAGAAATGAGCAAGAAACTCGGGCGTCCGTTCTCCTGGCCGCTGCTCAATGTCACCCCCGGTCAGACCCTTGAGGTCAAGTGGGAGTACACCGCGCCGCACACCACCCGCGGTTATCGCTGGCTGATCACCAAGGATGGCTGGGACCCGAAACAACGCATCAGCCGAGCGCAACTGGAGGCGCAACCGTTCGCCGAGGATTTCTATCCGCAAGTGCCGTACTACAGTCATTCGGCGGAATTGAAAGCCAAGGTCAACCACGCCGTGAAACTTCCGGACAACAAGCAGGGTCATCACGTCATCGTCCTGATGTGGATCGTCGCCAACACCGGCAACGCCTTCTATCAGGCCTTCGATGTGGACTTCAAATAAGCCCGCAACGTCAAACCCACACGTTCTGAAGGATTAGAACATGTCAAACATCGACTTCACCCTAATGAAAAACCAGGCCAGCGACGCGGCGTCGCTGATGCCAAGCCTTGCCGGCAAGAAGATCCTCATGGGCTTCTGGCACAACTGGCCGGCCGGCCCGAGCGACGGTTACCAGCGCGGTCAGTTCGCCAACATCGCTCTGGAAAACGTGCCGAAGGAATACAACGTGGTCGCGGTGGCCTTCATGAAGGGCAGCGGGATACCGACCTTCAAGCCGTTCAACGTTTCCGATGCCGAGTTCCGCCGTCAGGTCGGCGTGCTCAACAGTCAGGGGCGGGCCGTGCTGATTTCCCTGGGCGGTGCCGATGCGCACATCGAGTTGCGCGCTGGTCAGGAGCAACCGCTGGCCAATGAAATCATCCGTCTGGTGGAAACCTACGGCTTCGACGGCCTGGACATCGATCTTGAACAGAGCGCGATTGATTTCGCTGCCAACAAGACCGTCCTGCCGGCCGCGCTGAAACTGGTCAAGGATCACTACGCAGGCCAGGGCAAACATTTCATCATCAGCATGGCACCGGAGTTTCCGTACCTGACCGCCTCCGGCAAATACGTCGGTTACCTGCAGGCGCTGGAAGGCTACTACGACTTCATCGCTCCGCAGTTCTACAACCAGGGTGGCGACGGGGTCTGGGTGCCGGAAGCCAATAACGGCAACGGGGCGTGGATCGCCCAGAACAACGACGCGATGAAAGAGGACTTCCTCTATTACCTGACCGAGAGCCTGGTGACCGGTACTCGCGGCTTCACCAGGATCCCGGCAGACAAGTTCGTCATCGGCCTGCCGTCCAACGTCGATGCGGCCGCCACCGGTTACGTGATCGACAAAACCGTGGTCGGCAACGCGATGAAACGCCTGGCGGTCAAAGGGCATCCGATCAAGGGCCTGATGACCTGGTCGGTGAACTGGGACAACGGCACCAGCAAGGATCGCGTGCCGTACAACTGGGAATTCAGTCGGCGTTATGGACCCCTGATTCACGGGGCGCAGTCTGCGGCGCAGGGCACTGATACAGCAACGGTGAACGTGGCGCATCAGTAGTCAATGAAGGAAAAGCCCGGTAGCGCTGCCGGGCTTTTTTTTCGTCGGCGGTTCGCATCATTTCACCTACCATGGCCATCTTCCGATGACAAAAAAGGATCAGGCGTCATGTCCAATACAGCCGAGCGGGTCAACATCGTCGATACCCAGGTGTTGTCCCACGACTGGTATCTGCTGAAGAAAATCACCTTCGACTATCACCGCAACAACGGTGACTGGCAGCGTCAGACGCGCGAGGTCTACGACCGTGGTAATGGCGCGGCAATTCTGTTGTTCAATCGTGAAAAACGTACGGTAGTGCTTACTCGACAGTTTCGCCTGCCGGTGTTCGTCAACGGTCACGACGGTTTGCTGATTGAAGTGGCGGCCGGACTGCTCGAAGGCGCGGCGCCGGAGCAGCGCATCCGCGACGAGGCGGAGGAGGAAACCGGTTATCGCGTGCATGACGTGAAGAAGGTCTTCGAGGCTTACATGAGTCCGGGTTCGGTGACCGAGAAGTTGCACTTTTTCATTGCCGAGTACGATGCTTCGTCAAGGGTCAGTGAAGGGGGCGGTCTGGAAGAGGAAACAGAAGAACTTGAAGTGCTGGAGTGGCGTTTCGACGACGCGCTGGCGGCGTTCCAGCGGGGTGAAATCTGCGATGCCAAGACCATCATGCTGTTGCAGTATGCGGCGATGAATAACCTGTTTGGCGGTTAGAACAAGTCACCGGTTTTACCGATGTCTGACCACTGGCCACCTTCCAGGGTCAGCAGACGCTCCTTGGCTTCCAGGCCTCCGGCAAAACCGGTCAGTTTGCCTGAGGCGCCGATGACCCGATGGCACGGCGCAATGATCGAGATCGGATTGCGCCCGTTCGCCGCGCCGACGGCGCGCACCGCACTCGGGTGGCCGATCTGTTCGGCGATCTGGCTGTAGGTGCGGGTTTCGCCAAACGGAATGGTCAGCAGCGCGGCCCAGACCTTTTTCTGGAACTCGGTGCCGGCAAAGTCCAGCTCCAGATCGAACGCGTTTCGCGTTCCTGCAAAATATTCTTCCAGCTGTCGCGCGGTTTTCATCAACACCGGATTGTCCGGTGCTTCGCTCATCGGTCCCAGTCGCACCCGGTTCGGTTTGTCGTTTTCCCAGAGGATGGCGGCCAGACGTGAGCCGTTCGCGACCAGCTTCAACTCGCCGACGGGCGAGGGCAGGGTGATGAACGTGTAGGCCATGGGAAAAACTCCGGTACGGGGGCGAAAACTGCGCCCAGCATACTGCCGGATCAGGGAGGCGCAAACCGTAATCGCGACCATACTGGCTGATGCTCTTGAAGCGCTTTCCTACCTTATAAAAAGAAGAGACCGACTCATGAAGTACGAACCTTTTGCCAAATCGCTGATTGCGACCTCGTTGGCGCTCAGTTGCCTAATGGCCCACGCCGCCTCGGTTGCCCCGGTTGCTGCCGAAAACGGCATGGTGGTCACCGCCCAGCACCTGGCCACTCACGTGGGTGTCGACGTGTTGAAAAGTGGCGGCAACGCGGTGGATGCGGCGGTCGCCGTGGGCTATGCACTGGCGGTGGTTTACCCGGCGGCGGGCAACCTCGGTGGTGGTGGTTTCATGACCATTCAACTGGCGGACGGGCGCAAGACCTTCCTCGACTTCCGCGAAAAAGCCCCGCTGGCCGCGACGGCCAACATGTACCTCGACAAGGACGGCAACGTCATTCCGGACCTGAGTACCCGTGGCCACCTCGCGGTCGGCGTTCCGGGCACTGTGTCCGGCATGGAGCTGGCGCTGAGCAAGTACGGCACCAAACCGCGCAAGGAAATGATCGCCCCGGCCATCAAACTGGCCGAAGACGGGTTCGAACTGGAGCAGGGCGACGTCGAGCTGCTGGAATACGCCACTGACGTGTTCAAGAAGGACATCAAGGATTCCGGTGCGATCTTCCTGAGCAACGGTGAGCCGATGCAAGTCGGGCAGAAACTGGTGCAGAAGGACCTGGGCAAAACCCTGCGCACCATTTCCGAAAAAGGCGCCGACGGTTTCTATAAAGGCTGGGTGGCCGACGCCATCGTCACGTCCAGTCAGGCCAACAAGGGCATCATCACCCAGGCCGATCTCGACAAGTACAAGACCCGTGAACTGGCCCCGGTGGAGTGCGACTATCGCGGCTATCACGTCGTATCGGCACCGCCGCCAAGCTCCGGCGGGGTGGTGATCTGCCAGATCATGAACATTCTCGAAGGCTATCCAATGAAGGATCTGGGCTTCCATTCGGCCCAGGGCATGCACTACCAGATCGAGGCAATGCGCCATGCGTACGTGGATCGCAACAGCTATCTGGGCGACCCGGATTTCGTGAAGAACCCGATCGAACACCTGCTGGACAAGAATTACGCGACCAAGCTGCGTAACGCGATCCAGCCGCAGAAGGCCGGTGTGTCGGCGGAACTCAAACCCGGCGTCGCGCCCCATGAAGGTAGCAACACCACGCACTATTCGATCGTCGACAAGTGGGGCAACGCTGTATCGGTCACCTACACCCTCAACGACTGGTTCGGCGCGGGCGTGATGGCGAGCAAGACCGGGGTGATCCTCAACGATGAAATGGACGACTTCACCTCCAAGGTCGGCGTGCCGAACATGTACGGCCTGGTGCAGGGCGAAGCCAACGCCATCGCTCCCGGCAAGGCGCCGCTGTCTTCGATGAGCCCGACCATCGTCACCAAGGACGGCAAAGTGGTGATGGTGGTCGGTACGCCGGGTGGCAGTCGCATCATCACCGCGACCCTGCTGACCATGCTCAACGTCATCGACTACGGCATGGGCCTGCAGGAAGCGGTCGATGCGCCGCGCTTCCACCAGCAGTGGATGCCGGAGGAAACCAACCTCGAAGACTTCGCCGCCAGCCCCGACACGAAGAAGATTCTCGAGAGCTGGGGCCACAAGTTTGCGGGCCCGCAGGACGCCAACCACATCGCCGCGATTCTGGTCGGTGCACCGTCGTTGGGTGGCAAACCGGTCGGCAAGAACCGCTTCTACGGCGCCAACGATCCACGGCGCAACACCGGGTTGTCATTGGGTTACTGAGCAGAGTAAAAAGGGGGCGGGCACACGTCCGCCCCTGTCTCAAGGACCGATCAAGGAAGGCTCACCATGACCACAGCATTGCTGATCATCGATGTCCAGCGCGCCCTGTGCACAGGCGAATACGAGTGCCACGACGCAAAACGGGTAATCGACACCATCAACGGCCTCAGCGCCCGCGCTCGCAAGTCGGGCATTCCGGTGGTGCTGATCCAGCACAACGAAAAGGATAGCCCGTTCGCTCACGGTGCCGAAGGCTGGCAACTGGCTGACGGCCTGGTCACCGCGCCCGGCGATCTGCGCGTCGACAAGACCGCCAACGACTCGTTCTACCAGACCAATCTGCAGAAACTGATCCCCCGGGAAGACTTCGACCGCCTGGTGATCTGTGGCATGCAAACCGATTACTGCGTCAACGCCACCGTGCGCCAGGCCCATCAACTTGGCTACGACGTGGAGCTGGCGGCCGACGCCCATACGACGGTCGACAACGGCAACATGAGCGCCGAAGACATCATCGCCGAACACAACAAGGACTGGGCGCACCTGACCGGTTCCGTGGCGCGGATCGATGTTAAGCCGGCGACCGAGATCACATTCTGATGCTTGCTTGTACAAGAGCCCGGTTGCCCGCGAGCAAGCAGTGAAAAATCCAGAGCATCGATAGCCCGGGCCCGGCATACTGCCGCCGCCTCAGGAATGGAATCTGTCGATGCTCGTTTTCAATCTCTGTCACGCCTTGCTGCTGACGTCTTTAGTATTTGCTACCGCCTCCCACGCTGCCAGTTTTGACTGTGCTGGCGCTTCCGGCCCGGTTGAAAAAGCCGTTTGTGCGGATCCGTATACTTCGAGTCTCGATGAGAAACTCGGGGCGCTCTGGCGGACAACGTTGGCGCAGGTGGCTGACCCGCAAGCGCTCAAGGCCGATCAAAGAGCATGGTTGAAGAACCGCAGCCTTTGTGGCGCTGACCCGGCGTGCTTGGCTCGTGAATATCTGATGCGCCTGACTGAGCTGAAATATGCACCCAGAACGTTCTCATGGGATGCCACCTGGCAGTTGATTCCTCACGGGGTGAACTCGGCATCCGAAGTGATCATCAAGCGTCAGGACGCCATACACGTCCGCTTTGGGATTTCAGCACAGGAGGGCGCCAACTCTGGTGAACTGGAAGGTGTTGCTGTGTTGAACGGTGATGAAGCCCGTTTCGAAGAGGGTAGTTGCACGCTTGTTTTTCGAGCGATCAATGGTGTACTGGACGTCACACAGAATGGCGATGACGTTGATTGCAGTGCCGGTATGGGTGTCTTTTACTCAGGTCGTTATGTGGCGGCTGACAAACCACTTTCGATGAATTACAACCTGTTGAGCCTTGGACTTGCTCGTACGCAGCAAGAGGATCAGGCGATGCATAAACTGCTCAACGGTGATTATCAGACGCTGGTGGACCGTACGAGTACCATGACCGTCGGCGACCCGGCGGTTGACGTGCCTGATGCAGAGGTCATCGAGATGTGGGTGCGCGGACTGGGCAATATGAACGCGGCCATTCTGATGCGTGCGGCCAGTCACCGTTTCTGGGTGCTGATGTTGGTATCTGATAAAGAGGGCCGCACGCGAGCCCGTTACTACGCCAATGTACCGGAATGGAAAAAGCGCCTGCCTGCTCAGTTCCAGGCATGGTACGAGCGGATGGAAGGCGACCGCGCACTGCCGCTGGATTTCATGCCCTGACGCTTCAAGTCGCAAACAGTACGCCGCGGATTTCCCCCGCCCGCGGTGCCACTACCCCCTCCAGCACCAACCGCGTAATCGTCTCCGCCGCCACCGCATAATCCTCATCCTGCGGCACCTCCCGTCCGGTGATACGGCCCATCTCCCAGCCAATGTTGGTGTAGGTGCGCGTCGCCGACCAGATAAACAGCATCAGATGCTCGGGATCCACCGGCGCCAGCAGCCCGCGGTCGATCCAGCTGCGCAGGCACTCGACATTGCGCCGGGCTTCGCCGTGCAGCAGGTCGCGGCATTCGTCGGGCAACTGGCGGCCGCCGAGCAGCAACTCACCACTGAAAACCTTGGCGATTGCCGGATGCTCGCGGGCGATGCGGATGCGGGCGGCAACGTAGGCGCGCAGGCCAATCAGTGGGTCGTCGCTTTCGCGCAGCACCGCCGAGGCTTCCAGCAACGGTTCGACGAAGCCGAGCAGCACTTTGCCGTAGAGGTTTTCCTTGCTCTGGAAGTAGTAATAAAGATTGGCCTTGGGCACACCGGCGCGGGCGGCGATGTCGCGGGTCTGGGTCGCGTCGAAGCCGTTGGCGGCGAATTCTTCACTGGCGGCGGCCAGGATCAGTTGCTGGTTGCGTTCGCGGATGCTGCTCATGGACGGCATGGAGGGTCTGGCCATTTCGGGTTCGCAATATACAAAACTATATAGCGATTAGGCCAGCGAACTCGCTCCTCAGCGCTATGCTGGTTTCAATTTCAGTAACCTCAGGAAAGTGACAATGACCCTTCAGGCACTGCGCGCCACGACGATTCACCTCGACGCGGTGGCGAAGCTGTTCGACGGCTATCGCGGTTTTTATGGCCAGCCGTCAAATCTCAAGCAATCGCGGGCCTTCATCGCCGAACGCATGGCCCGCAATGAATCGGCGATTTTTCTGGTTGAGGATGAAAGCGGTGAGGCGCTTGGATTCGTCCAGCTATACCCGACGTTTTCTTCGATAGACGCCCATCGCACCTGGCTGCTCAGCGATCTGTTCACTACGCCAGCCGCCCGGGGCCGTGGAGTGGGGCGATTATTGATGAACACCGCCCGCGACTTTGCCATCGAAACCGGCGCCAAGGGCCTGGTGCTGGAAACCGCCACCGACAATTTCACAGCCCAGGGTTTGTACGAATCACTCGGTTGGATACGTGACACTGGCTATTACACCTACCTGCTGGACTTGCGGCAGGGGTGATCCGGTCTCAGCCGA
This sequence comes from Pseudomonas sp. GW458-11-26-14-LB4, assembly GCF_059423925.1. Classification (NCBI taxonomy): domain Bacteria; kingdom Pseudomonadati; phylum Pseudomonadota; class Gammaproteobacteria; order Pseudomonadales; family Pseudomonadaceae; genus Pseudomonas; species Pseudomonas sp. GW458-11-26-14-LB4. Next base: position 97,084 of record NZ_JBWKYU010000022.1, on the reverse strand, counting down.
CCTGAGCCAGCAACCGCTCGATCTGCGCCAGCTCCCAGGTGCTGAGCAGGCTGACCGGGTCGGTGCCGAAACGCTGAGTCGTGTCGAGTCGCCACACCCGATCTTCCGGGCAGCGGCATTGCAGGCAGTGGTGCAGGCGCTGACCGTCAAAGTCGAGCAACAGCTGCCAGCCGTCGATCTCGACCGAGATCTGGACGGGCCCGGATTCCTGCGCAATATGCTGTAGCGCGCAAACCTCCAACGCCGCATCGCGCAAGCGCTGGCAGACTTCGCGAGTGGATAGCGGTGACATGTTCAAACCCGTTGCTCGATGAAGCGCGCAAGCATAGAGCGCCAACCCGTTCCTGTCAGCGATCACTGGCCCACGCCGGTGCATTTGCGTAACATCTGCAACCCTCTTTTTCCGCGGCGCTCTTTTGCGCCAATGCATGCGGCCGCGCCCGTCGGCCGCTCTGTCAGGTAAGCCATGAAACCGATTCGTCTGCGCGCCGATGTCCTGGCCGGACTCACCACCTCGTTTGCCCTGTTGCCCGAATGCATTGCGTTTGCGCTGGTGGCCCACCTCAATCCGCTGATGGGCCTGTACGGCGCCTTCATCATTTGCACGCTGACCGCGCTGTTCGGTGGCCGGCCGGGCATGGTGTCCGGAGCGGCCGGTTCGATGGCGGTGGTGATCGTCGCGTTGGTGGTGCAACACGGTGTGCAATATCTGTTAGCGACGGTGTTGCTCGGTGGCTTGATCATGATGGCGTTCGGGCTGCTGCGGCTGGGCAAACTGGTGCGCATGGTGCCGCACCCGGTGATGCTCGGGTTCGTCAACGGTCTGGCGATCATCATCGCGCTGGCGCAACTGGAGCATTTCAAGAGCGGTGAACAGTGGCTCAGCGGCACGCCGTTGTACCTGATGACCGGGCTGGTGCTGCTGACCATGGCCATCGTATATATATTGCCGCGCCTGACCCGCGCCGTGCCGCCGGCGCTGGTGGCGATTCTCGGCGTCGGTTTGCTGGTTTACCTGCTCGGCCTGCCGACCCGCACCCTCGGCGACATGGCGCACATCGCCGGCGGCTTGCCGACCTTCGCGCTGCCGGACATCCCGTGGACGCTGGACACCCTGCGCATCATCGCGCCCTACGCGATTCTGATGGCGCTGGTCGGCCTGCTGGAAACCCTGCTGACCCTCAACCTCACCGACGAAATCACCGAAACCCGTGGTTATCCGGACCGCGAATGCGTGGCGCTGGGCGCGGCGAACGTGGTCTCCGGTGCATTCGGCGGTATGGGCGGCTGCGCAATGATCGGCCAGACCGTGATCAACCTCAGTTCCGGCGGGCGCGGGCGTTTGTCCGGGGTGGTGGCCGGGGTTTTGATTCTGCTGTTCATTCTGTTTCTGTCGCCGCTGATCGAGCGGATTCCGCTGGCGGCGCTGGTGGGCGTGATGTTCGTGGTGTCGCAGCAGACGTTTGCCTGGGCCTCGTTGCGGATGCTGAACAAAGTGCCGCTCAACGATGTGCTGGTGATCATCGCGGTAACCACCATCACGGTGTTCACCGATCTGGCCACGGCAGTGCTGTGCGGGATCATTATCGCGGCGCTGAATTTTGCCTGGCAGCAAGCGCGCGAGCTTTACGCCGATGAACATCTGGAAGCGGACGGCAGCAAACTCTATCGCCTGCACGGTACGCTGTTCTTTGCCTCGACCACGCCGTTCCTCAATCAGTTCGACCCGGCCAGTGACCCGCAACGGGTGACGCTGGATTGCCGGCACCTGAGCTTTGTCGATTACTCGGCCATCGCCGCGCTGAAAACCCTGCGCGAACGCTATGCCAAGGCGGGCAAGCAGTTGCAGGTGTTTCACCTGTCAGAGCGCTGCAAGAAGTTGCTGAAACGCGCCGGGGTCGATCACGACTGAGATCGACCCCGATCACTGGTCAGGCATCGATGGCGGGGAAGTCGATATCGGTCAGCGCCACGTTGTTCAGGTAGTTGGTGAGGGTTTGCGCGGCGATGACGGCGATCACTTCGATGATCTTCTTGTCGTCGATGCCGGCAGCGCGGGCGGCGGCAATCTGCTCATCGTTCAGATGACCACGGGTTTCGGTCAGTTGATGGGCGAGGGTGGCAAAAGCATTCAACCGACCGTGACGCGCTTCGATGATTTCTTCTGCTGCCAGCCCGGCCTTGCTGGCGAACAGGGTGTGCGCCGCCAGGCAATAGTCGCAACCGTTGACTTGCGAGGTGGCCAGATACACCGCCTCTTTTTCCTTGGCGCTCAGTGAGGTCTTGCCCAGAGTGGCGGAGATTTGCACGTAGGCATCCAGCGCGACAGGTGCGACGGCGAGGGTCTTGAACAGGTTGGGCAGGAAGCCGATTTTTTTCTGCACGCCTTCGAGTGTCGGGCGAGTGGCGTCGGTGGCGGTTTCGAGGCTGAGAGGGGCGATGCGGCTCATGGTGATTCTCCGAAATTCCGGTGCGAAGTGCGCCGGGGATGGAGTGAATGCTACGGAGCGCGGCTGGTGCTTTGGGTGCAAATCGTCGAGGATATGCGACAGATCGTCCAAACCTGTCCTTGCGAGAATCAGTCATGGATCGCCTTTCTACGTTGCTCAGCCACTTCGGCGTCAATGCCGGCACCTTCCACAGCGGCACGTTCTGCGGGGTGAGCGCCTACGGCGGCGATCAGGTGTGCGGGCATGTGCACCTGTTGCAGGCGGGGGAGCTGTTGCTCAAACCCGGGAGTGATCCTGAAATTTCGCTCAACGAACCGACCCTGATCTTTTTCCCCCGTCCCATGGCCCATCGCTTGTTCGCCGATGAAGGCATGGGCACGCAACTGGTGTGCGCTTCGCTGACCTTCGACGGCGGTGCGGGCAATGCTTTGGCGGCAGCGCTGCCGGATTATCTGGTGCTGAAACTCGCCGACCTCCCGGAAATGGCCAACACCCTGGAGTGGCTGTTCAAAGAAGCTTTCGACGGACACTGCGGGCGCGAAGCGGTGATGGACCGATTGTTCGAATTGCTGGTGATTCTGTTGTTGCGCCATTTAATCAGCAGTCGCAACCAGCAGCCGGGCATGATGGCCGGGCTGGCCGATCCGAAGATTTCCCGAGCCTTGAACCTGATGCACGACCAGCCGGCCAAGGCCTGGAGTGTCGCCGAGCTGGCGAGTGCCGCCAATCTGTCCCGCGCCGGTTTCGCCGAACACTTCCGGCGGGTGGTGGGGCAGACGCCGGTGGATTATCTGGTGAGCTGGCGGATCAGCCTCGCGCAGAAACGCCTGCGTGAGGGACGGCCGATTGCGTTGATCGCCGAAGAGGTCGGTTATGAAAGTCCGTCGGCGCTGGCCCGGGCGTTTCGGCGCAAGACCGGACTCAGCCCGCGAGAATGGAAATCCGGCGCGAGCTGAAAACTATTTGGCGAATTTCTTCGCCCCGGCCACGCACAGGATCACCCCCAGCGTCACCACCAGCATGCTCACGCTGACATGTTCATGCAGCAAGGTCGCGGCCAGTGCCAGGCCGAAAAACGGCTGCAGCAATTGCAGCTGCCCGACCGCCGCAATCCCGCCCTGAGCCAGCCCGCGATACCAGAACACAAAACCGATCAGCATGCTGAACAGCGAAACGTACGCGAGGCAAACCCACGCCGACACGCTGATACCGCTGAACGAGGCGGGCGCCAGCCATACGCTCAGCACGGCCATCACCGGCAACGACAGTACCAGCGCCCAACAGATCACCTGCCAGCCGCCGAGGGTGCGCGACAGTTTTGCGCCTTCGGCGTAACCGAGGCCGCAGGCGAGGATCGCTGCCAGCATCAATAGATCGCCGGTGGGCGAGGCGGTCAGCCCTTGTGAGATCGCAAAACCGACCACCAGCGAACTGCCCAACACCGAAAAAATCCAAAACACCGGACGTGGCCGCTCACCGCCGCGCAGCACGCCGAAAATCGCCGTCGCCAGCGGCAGTAGTCCTACAAACACAATGGAATGCGCCGACGTCACGTATTGCAGCGCCAGGGCTGTCAACAACGGAAAACCCACAACCACGCCCAGTGCGACGATCAGCAATGACAACCACTGGTCCCGCGCCGGACGTCGTTCGCGAAACAGCCACAACAGGCACAACGCCAGGGCGCCGGCGATGGTCGCGCGGATGACGGTGAGAAACACCGGGTCGAATTCCAGCACCGCCAGCCGCGTGGCGGGCAGCGAGCCGCTGAAGATCACGACGCCGATAAAGCCATTGATCCATCCGCTGGTTTTTTCCAGGGCCGGGGTGCCGAGTTGGGTGGTTCGTTCCATACGCATTGCGCTCAGTGGTGGGTTGCGTTGAAACAATCCTAGGGACGAGAATCAGCACAATCAAAGAATTGTCATGGATACAGCCCCACATGCCGCGCTCCCGTTACAAGACCCTCGTCGACACCTATGCCGCCGACATTCGCTCCGGTCGCCTTTTGCCCGGCACTCGCTTACCGACTCACCGGCAACTGGCAGCGAACGAAGGGCTGGCGCTGGTCACCGCCTCGCGCGTATACGCCGAGCTTGAGGCCATGGGCCTGGTCAGCGGCGAAGCCGGGCGCGGCACGTTTGTGCGGGAAACGTCGTTGTTGCCGGGGCAGGGCATCGACCAGAAAGACGTCGCGGTCGGCATGATCGATCTGAACTTCAACTACCCGTCATTGCCGGGGCAGGCCGAGCTGCTGCGCACCGCGTTGCGGCAACTGGCGCTGTCCGGCGACCTCGAGGCGCTGCTGCGCTATCAGCCCCACGCCGGTCGCCAGCATGAACGGGCCTCGGTGGCGCGGCACCTGCAAACACGGGGTTTGAGTGTCGACGCCGAGCAGGTGTTGATCGTCAACGGCGCCCAGCAAGGGCTGGCGGTAACGCTGATGGCGCTGCTCAAACCCGGTGATGTGATCGCCGCCGACGCCTTGACCTACTCCGGATTCAAAGTACTGGCCGAAGCGCTGCACCTGGAAGTGGTGGCGATTCCCGTCAATGAGCAGGGCCCCGATCTGGCGGCCCTCGACAAACTCTGCCGCCAACGACCGGTGCGTGCCGTGTACAGCATGCCGACCCTGCACAATCCATTGGGCTGGGTAATGCCTCTGGCACAGCGCGAGGATTTGATCGCGATTGCCCGCCGGCATGATCTGACGATCATCGAAGACGCGGCCTACGCCTTTCTGGTCGATAACCCGCCGCCCCCGTTGGCCGATCTCGCGCCGGAACGCACTGTCTACGTGTCGGGCCTGTCGAAAAACATCGCCACCGGCCTGCGTGTCGGCTTCATTGCCGCGCCGGTCGAGCAGGTGGCGGCGCTGGAGCGGATCATCCGCGCCACCACCTGGAACACCCCCGGCGTGATGACCGCTATCGCCTGCGGCTGGCTCGACGACGGCACCGTCACCTTGCTTGAAGCGCAAAAGCGCAGCGACGCCCAGGCTCGGCAAGCTCTGGCTACGCAGATTCTGGAAGGCCTCCCAACCGTGGGCCATTCCTCTTCATATTTCCTTTGGTTGCCGCTGCCGGAAGACGTGCGGGCCGACCACATCGTGGTCGAGTTGATGCACGAGCAGGTTTCCGTCACCACCGCAGAACCCTTCACCGTGTCCACCCATGTGCCGCACGCGATTCGCCTGGCGCTGGGATCGGTGGACATGCTTGCCCTGCGTCAAGCCTTGCTCAAAGTTCGTCAGGTCGTGGGCGCCTACCTGTAGCGCAACTTGCCGCGCACGATTACCCTTGGCGCCGCCGAAGATCTGGAATTCCCCGATGAAAAACGCTGCATTAACGCTCGCCCTGATCCTCAACGCAGGCCTGCTCAGCACGCCAGCACTGGCTGCCGGTGACGCCGAGGCCGGCGCCAAAATCTTCCCGCGCCTGTGCGGCGGCTGCCACCAGGTCGGCGAATCCGCCCGCCCGGGTTTCGGCCCGGAACTCAACGGCATCATCGGCCGCCCGGCGGGGACGTCGGCGAATTACGTGTATTCCGACGCGATGAAAAACTCCGGCCTGGCCTGGGATCGGGAAACGCTGACGAAGTATCTGAAGGATCCGAAGGGCGTGGTGCCGGGGACGCGGATGATCTTTTGGGGGCTGAGTGATGAAGAGAAGATCGATAATTTGTTGGCGTATCTTCAGACCTTTTCTCAGCAATGAAGCGTCTGTGCGGGAGCTGCGCAATGCAGTTCCCGTTCACTGTGAAGAACTGCCAGCAGCGATTGCCCGGTTGATGACACGGTTCTGGACCCGGTTGAAGACCAACACCTGATTCAATCGCGGGTCAGCCGAGTCCGTTAACTTCGGTGAGTGACGTCTGGCAGGCTACGCGATTACGACCCTCGGCTTTCGCCTGATACAACTGTTGATCAGCACGTTTGAGCAGTGCTGTCGGAGCGTTGTCGGCCGGGTCGGCCAGGCCGACACCGATGCTGACCGTCACCGCGCCGACCGCTGGAAAGGTCGCTGCGGCAATCGCTGATCGAATCTTTTCGGCGACGATATCGGGCGTATCGGGCTTGGCGATTTCCGGCAGCAGCACCGCAAATTCTTCGCCTCCGTAACGGGCGACAAAATCCGTGCTCCGGATGCTGATCTGGATCAGCTGCGCCAGTTGCTGCAGTACGTCGTCGCCGGCCGCATGGCCGTGAGTGTCGTTGATGTGCTTGAAGTGATCGGCATCAATCAGAAGCAAAGCAAACGGCCGCCCGGTACGACGAAACAACAGGCTGTATTCTGTGAGTTTTTCGTCGAAGCGGCGGCGGTTGTAGACACCGGTCAAGCCATCGTGAGTAGCGAGGTTCAGCAGCTCGGCGTTGGCCAGGGTCAGGGCCGCCGTGCGTTGGGCGACGGTGGCTTCGAGCGATGCGTTGGTCTCCTGCAGCTCACGTTCCTTGGCGAGCAGCGACTGAGTCATGGCATCGATCGACTGGCCGAGCTGGGCAATTTCCCGCACGGGATGCCGGAGCGGAAAGTCCGCACCAGGCTGGTTGTTCTGCACTTTTTGGGCTGAACGCGCGAGGTGCTCGATGGGTCGGCTCAGGTACAGCGCCAGGTAATACGCAACCAGTCCGAATGCCACGGCGGCGAAAACCCCCAGCAACAGCAATTTATAAAACAGCAGTCGCGCCGGTTGCAGCGCAGTGTCCAGTGGTTGACGCACGGCAATCGACCACGACAGCGCGGTGCCCGTAGGCGTCGGCACAGTCACCTCGCTGGTCAGGTACCCGTTGCCGACGACCCAGCCCGGGGACTTCTGATCCTTGGCCGGCATTTGTTGACCAACCAGCGCTTCCGGGTACAGCACCTTGCCGTCGTGATCGATGATCAGCGCTTCGATATCCGGCTCCGCCCCCTTGTGCGACATCGCTGCCGATTCGACGATGTGCGTGACCCAGCTCCAGTGCGCATGGGCGCCGAGCACACCGATCACCTGGCCATCGGCGTTGCGGATGGGCGCGGCGAAGTCGATGAAGCGCAGTGGCTCGCCGTTGGGCAGACCCGGCAACAGTTTCGCCAACAAAACGGCTTCGTGCGGATCGCCGGTGTATTCCCCGCGCAGACCGGCCTGAAACCATGGGCGCTGTAGCACGACCTGACCTACCAGCAAACCGTTGACTGCCTGATGCACACGCCCCTGAGCATCGGTCACCCCCATCCACGCATATTCGGAGCGGGCTTCGGTGCGCAGCTGCATCGATTTGAGAATTGCCGGATTGTCCAGATCGCCGCGTTCCAGATGCGGCGCCCGGCTGAGCAGATAGACCTCCAGTTGCCGCTCGCGCAACTGCTCGCCCAGCAGCGTCGCCGCCGACCGCGCGGTACTCAGCAGCGCATTGCCGCTGGCGCGTTTCATTTGCTCAGTGGCGATATCACCGACGTAAAAGCCCACGCTCAATAGCGTCAGCAGAGACAAACCGGCAAACCAAAGGGTCAGGTGGCTGCGCAGACTGGCTTTGAGCATGGAGAAATGTCTGTTTTTATTGAAGTGGCGCCATGGTATGCGACATCGCGGACGGGCTGCCAGCAAGGCGTTTAATGAAAATCTGCCGAGGCTGATGTCAATGAGCTACTGCGTTCGGTAAAGTGTGCCCCGCCCGAGAGACGGATCCCGGGCGTTTACCCATGGAGTCTTGCAGTGAAATACCTCAGCAAAGTCGTCGCCGCCGCACTGTTCGGTGTGGTTCTGGCAGGTTGCACCGGCACCCCGATGAACACCAGACAATACGACAGCAGCCAATACACCGTGATTGGCCACAGCGAAGCCACCGCCACCGGCCTGCTGCTGTTCGGCGTCATCCCGATCCAGCAGAACAACCGCTTCGTCCGCGCCCAGACTGCCGCGATCAAAGCCAAGGGCGGCGACGCCATGATCAACACCCAGGTTCAGGAAAACTGGTTCTGGGCATGGGTCCTGACCGGTTACACCACCAAGATCTCCGGTGACGTGGTCAAACTGAAAACCGTGCAATAAGCGCCGGTTGGACGTGAAAAAGCCCGGCTGATCAGGCCGGGCTTTTTGTTTGTGCAGCGGTAGAGCATTTGATTCATGCGACGCGGCGTTCGATCAAACGGTCGGAACCACCTTCAGCGACGCGGCGTTCGATCAAGCGATCAGCGCCACCTTCAGCGACGCGGCGTTCGATCAAACGGTCGGAACCACCTTCAGCGACGCGGCGTTCAATCAGACGATCGGAACCACCTTCAGCAACACGACGTTCGATCAGACGATCAGAGCCACCTTCAGCAACGCGGCGTTCGATCAGACGGTCGGAGCCACCTTCAGCCACACGACGTTCGATCAGACGATCCGAACCACCCTCGGCCAAGCGACTTTCAATCAACCGGTCCGAACCGCCTTCGGCGATCATGGTGTGGGCGGGTTTGGCTGCAAAAGCGTTGACTGCAAGAACCGAGAAAGCGATGCCGAGAAGGATTTGGCGTTTCATGATCGTGTGCTCCGGGGTGTTGTTTGTTTGGTATGGAGCCGATGTTACGCCGCGGATTTTTGATGAGAACTTCATTGAGCTGATGGTGACTATCGACGCCAGCAATGAATGCCAAGACCCTTGTTCTAGGGCACCAGCGGCCGAATGCACAGCTCTCCGGTGGCGCGGGTCAGGGCCAGATCATGCAGCGCATCACGGGTCAGGCCGGTACGCGCCTTGGCCAGCCACGCCAAGCAGTTCGGATCGTGACGGTAGGGTGTGAAGTCGGCGTATTGCTGCAGCAGACGGGTTTGCAACTCGTCCAGACGCGGGCGAATCTGCGTGCCCAGATCCGGTCGCGGCGTGTCCGGCGCGGCACCGGCCGCTTGCCATTGTGCGAGCAAACCGTACTGCACCAGTTTGTTGGCCTCCATCTGCGCGGCAATCAATTGCGCGACGTCTTCCGGATCGAGCTTGCGTTCGGCAGCCAGCTTGCGGGCGTTGTCGATCACCTGCGCCTCACGGGGACTGTCCTGGATCGGCTTGCCGCTGTCCCATTTGGTCAGGGCGACGAGGTCGCCGATGTTCAGGCGTTCGTTCAGGGTGTTCACCAATCCTTGCACCACTTCGGGCGAGGGCGCGGGGCCGGCGTGGACGCTCGTCGCCAGAGCGGTCAATAAGGTGCAACTCAGCAGAAACGGGGAACGGCGCATGGGAGGGATTCACTTCCTGTCGTGATGGAGAGGCTTTGCAGATTGGTCGGGGTGCAGATTACGAAGTTTTAATGCAAACGGGTACGACCTGAACGGCATTGCATACCTTAGACTCTGTCATCAGCTCCCACCCGAGACGGACCCTCAATGCAAACCCCCGCTCAATCCCCCCTCTGGAAAACCTACCTGCTGTTCCTGGCCCCGATGGTGCTGTCGAACTTCCTGCAATCGATGTCGGGCACGGTCAACAGCATCTACATCGGCCAGATGCTCGGTACGCAGGCGCTGGCGGCGGTGTCGGGGATGTTTCCGATCATCTTTTTCTTTATCGCGCTGGTCATCGGTCTGGGCGCCGGGGCAGGGGTGTTGATCGGTCAGGCGTGGGGGGCGCGTGAGTCGCACATGGTCAAGGCGATTGCCGGTGCGACGTTGTTGCTGGGGGTGTTGATCGGGCTGGTGGCGGCGGTGCTGGGCAGTGTGTTTGCGCGTGAGGCCTTACAGGGTTTGGGCACGCCGGCGGATGTGCTGGATGATGCGGTGGCCTATGCCCGGGTGATGATGTGGACCTTGCCGGTTGTGCTGGTGTACGTGTTGTTCACCCAGTTGTTGCGCGGGGTGAGTGACACGCTGTCGCCGATGCTGGCGCTGTTGCTGTCGACCGTGGTCGGACTGGCGCTGACCCCGGCGTTCATTCGCGGCTGGTTCGGCTTGCCGCAACTGGGGATTCAAAGCGCGGCGTTCGCCGGTCTGGCCGGTACGCTGGCGGCGATGGCGTGGCTGTCATGGAGCCTGATCCGCAAGGGCCATCCGCTGGCGCCGGATCGCGAGTTCTTCGCGGCGCTGCGACTGGACGGCGCGATTCTCGGCAAGGTGTTGCGCATCGGTCTGCCGACCGGGGTGCAGATGATCGTGCTGTCGCTGTCGGAGCTGGTGATTCTGGCGCTGGTCAACCAGCACGGCTCGCAGGCGACGGCGGCGTATGGCGCGGTGACGCAGATCGTCAATTACGTGCAGTTTCCGGCGCTGTCGATTGCGATCACCGCGTCGATCCTCGGCGCCCAGGCGATCGGTGCCGGACGGCTTGAGCGGATGGGGCCGATCCTGCGCACCGGGCTTTGGATCAACGTGTGCCTGACGGGTGGTTTGATCCTGGCGGGTTACCTGTTGTCGCACTGGTTGCTCGGGCTGTTCCTGACCGAAGACTCGACCCGGGTGATGGCCGAGCATCTGTTGCACATCATGTTGTGGAGCCTGCTGATCTTCGGTTTCCAGGCGATCATCGGCGGCATCATGCGCGCCAGCGGCACGGTGCTGGTGCCGGTGGGCGTGGCGATCATCTGTGTGCTCGGCGTGCAGTTGCCGGCGGCCTACTGGCTGGACGGGCAGTTCGGTTTGCAGGGCGTGTGGATGGCGTTCCCGATTGCGTATCTTGGGATGCTGGTGCTGCAGACGCTGTATTACACGCGGGTCTGGAAGCACCAGAAGATCGAGCGGTTGGTGTGACGGACTGATCCGGTTGGGCGTTGGCGGAACTGGCGCAAGTGACGGATGTTTGCTTAAGTCATTCGAGCCCCATCGGGCGCCGGAGCATTGCATGTCGATTCGATTGTTGTTGGCGGCCGCGTCTTTCCTGACCTTCATCCCTGCTGCGAATGCGGTGGAGTACACCCGGGTCAACACCACCGCCAGCCAGATCAGTTTCACCTACAACCAGATGGGCTCGCGGATGTACGGCACCTTCGGCAAGTTCGACGCGATGCTGGATTTCGACAGCGACAACCTGGCCAGCGCCCGCACCACGCTGCACATCGACCTCACCAGCATCGACGCCGGCAGTGAAGATGCCAACACCGAGCTGGTGAAACCGGCATGGTTCGACACCGAAAAATTCCCGGTGGCGGTGTTTGAATCGACCCGCTTCAGTCCGGCCGGCGACAACCGTTATCTGGTCGACGGCCACCTCACCCTCAAAGGCATCACCCGTGAGGTGCAGGTGCCGGTGCAACTCAAACCCGACAGCAGCATCGGCATTTTTGACGGCGAACTGGTACTCAAGCGCGACGAGTTCGGCCTTGGCGCGGGGGAGTGGGCGGACACCGTGGTGTCGAAGGACATCGACATCAAGTTCAAGGTCGTTGCCCCCGCGCAGTGAAGGGCCTCAATACGCCCGCCAATGTCCCGGCATCCAGCGCCATTGGTTGTCGGCCCAGCGGTAATGCCCGGCGACCCAGTGATAACCCGGCGCAGGCATGACCGGAACCACTTCGACGATCGGTGGTGGCCGATGCGGGCGAACCGGTTCGACGACACAGCCCGACAGGGTAATCGCCACCAGCGCGGCAGCGAGCAAGCATTTCATTGTTTTCGCGCAACGCAGAACGTTCATGGCAGCTCCTCAAGGCGTGCGTCGGAAAATGAACGCAGCTGAAAAATTGGACGCCAAGTCGGCGAAAGATCCGTTCTCGGGCAGATGAAATTTTTGTCAGGCTTGCACAGGGTATTATGTCGCGGTTCGCCGGTCGCTCAACCTACCCGGCAACTTGTGTTTTACCGCCGGAGTTCCCCCGCCATGCCCCGCATCACCCACTACAAATCCCCATGCCCCGAAGGCGTCAACAGTCAGATCCTGCAGATGGTGGTCGACAACCTGACCGACATCAGTGCCATCGGTCTCGGCCCGAGCAACCTGCTGTACAACGTCTATCAGTACGCGGTCGGCTACGAGGTGCATCTGTATCTGGAGGCGTTGAACGGCGAGAAGGGCACCGAGGTGGAACTGCTGGTGGCCACCGATGACGATGACCCCGAGCAGGTGATCGGCTTCCTGTTGTACCTGCCGGTGCAGGGTGATTGGGAGGCGTGCAACGTGGCCTATCTGGCAGTGCGCGAGGGGCATCGACGTCAGGGCGTAGCCCGTTCGCTGATCGCGGACATGGTGGCGCGTTACCCCCATGCCGAGCTGACCTGCAGCGTCGGCAAGGTGCCGTATTTCGAGGCGCTGGGCTTTGAAGTACTGGGCCAACTGGAGACGCAGGTGCTGATGAGCACCCGGCACTACCGCAGCAACGGGCTGCGCGGTTTTATCGACACGACGCCGATCTACCGTTCGCTGGAAGTGCAGCAGATCCACACCTACTTGCTGCAAAAGCACGGCAAGCGCGCAATGCTCGATGCCGAGAAACAGCGCGACCGGCATCTGGATCAGGTCACCCGCCGCACCGAAGAATTTGTTCGTCAGCGCCTGACCGTTCACTGATCCCTTCTCTTTGAAACGACGAAAGCCCTTGTTGCGATCAGCGCAGCAAGGGCTTTTTTTTGTGCCGGTGATTTCAGGACAGTTTCACGTTCATGGTGATGCGCGCCGTGAACACTTTCCTGCCTTCGGCGTCGTGGACATCCACCGGTACGATCTTGTCGCCTTCGGTCTGCCAGTCCAGTCCTTCGCCGTTGGCCACGGCGGTCACGTCGGTCTTGGCCTTGGCCAGGTATTCGACGGTCATGCCTTTTGGAATCCAGCGCGCGCCGGCGGGAATCGACACGTCGGTCATCATCCCGGCCGCCAATTCGGCAGCGTTGCACAGGGCGATGGCGTGCACGGTACCGAGGTGGTTGGTGATCTCGCGGCGAAACGGCACTTGCACCTGCGCCGAACCTGCCCGCAACTCGGTCACCAGCGGATTGATGGTGCTGAAGTACGGCGCGACCTGGCAGGCCATCTGGCTGAACGCCTGGGAGCCGACGCTGTTGAACATGCTGAGAAACTGACTCATGGATGAAGCCTCGCAGTAAATGGATTTACAGAATCATGTTCCGCTACAGAATATTGTTCTGTAACGGAACGGTATTCTGTCCGCGGGAAATCTGTCAACCTGTGCGTGTTTCGATCATCGGCACGGATGTGCCCTTTACCCGGATTTTCAAGGCTCATGGACACCGCAGATCTACTCGAACGCAGCTACCCCGGCCGCCGCGCCGAACTCAAGCGCGACATCTTTCGCAAGGCCCTGCGCCTCTTCAACGAGCAGGGCATCGAGGCCACTACCATCGAAATGATCCGTGCCGAGTGCGACACCAGTGTCGGGGCGATCTACCACCATTTCGGCAACAAGGAAGGGCTGGTGGCCGCGCTGTTCTTCACCGCGCTGGAGGATCAGGCGCGCCTGCGCGACGCCTATCTGGCTGACGCGACGACCACCGAAGAGGGCGTGCAGGCGTTGGTCTACAGCTATGTGGATTGGGTCGAGAACCAACCGGAATGGGCGCGGTTCCAGTATCACGCGCGTTATGCCGTGACCCGGGGGCCGCACAAGGATGAACTGGCCGAGCGCAACAAGACCCGCAATCTGGGCCTGCGTACCTGGCTGGCCGAGTCCGGGCGCGTGGCTGAGCTCAATGAATGCCCGGCGGAACTGCTGCCATCGCTGATCGTCGGTCAGGCCGACAGCTATTGCCGCGCGTGGTTGTCCGGGCGAGTGCAGGGCAGTCCGAAGGCTTATCGCGAATTGCTGGCCCAGGCCACGTGGCGTTCGATCCGCCGCGAACCCGAACGCTGATTTTCAGAGACAAAAAAAGAGCCTCAAGACTCTTTGATGGGGAGGAAGTAGAGCCCGCGAGGCTCAAGATGCGCATGAAGCCAGGTGCGGGCTTGATTGGGGTTCAGAGCACCCGCACCTACGCAACGGCTTGGCGGACCAAGCGACTGCGTAGTTCCATCGTAGGAAGGTGGGCTGATGCGCTCAAGTACCGTCAGTCACCTGCCTGGGTAGCGCGTGCGGCGGCTCTTTCGACCATCGCAATGATGGTTGCCAACAGCTCGTCACGGGCCTGTTCTGCGCTGATTTCGTCGGTGGCCGCCGCTTGTGACAGGGCTTCAGCGGCGCCGAGCATGGCGCGCAATCCTGCCTGTCCGATCTCTGCGCCGTCAGCGAATGGCGACAGCACATTGCGGCATTTCTCCAGAAAGATCGCCTCGTATTCGCGCTTGATCTTCTCCAGTTCCGGCGTGCTTGCCAAGGCGGCAATCACCCCCGGAATCTCGTTGCCCTGGGTCAGCACGCAATCGACATACGCCGTGGCAATCACCGTCGCAGTGCCGCTCAAGGTCGCTTCGGCATTGGCCAGTGCTGCGTCCATCACCGCCGTCTGGCGTCGGTCGAAATCCTGATACAGCGCTGCGAGCAGACCGGCGCGGGTGGTGAAATGGTCGTAGACCACCGGTTTGGTCACGCCGGCCTTTTCCGACAGATAACCGAGGGTCAGGGCATCGGTGCCTTCTTCGCGAATCAGTTGCCAGGCCATGTCGAGCAACTGGCGCTGGCGGTCTTCCCGTGACAGGCGTCGACGGGGTTGTGCGGGTTCTGGGATTTCAGTGGTTGACATCGCTTATATACCAAACGTAACTTACTGAAGGTAACTTACTAGTAGTAGCTTACCAATCGTAGCTTTTCGCAAGGGTAAGCCCTTGGTCAGCAATCACCAACCGGAGATTTCCCGATGCACGCACTGATTGTTGTCGATCACGATGATCCACGCTCACTGACTCACGCGTTGGCGCAGCAGATTGCCAAAGGCCTGTCGGAAAGCGATCCCTCCAACACCTTCGAAATCGCCGACCTGCACGCCGAGGAATTCGATCCGCGCTTCGGCGTGGCTGACTGGGCGGTGCATCACCGCGAATCCGCGCCACCGCAAGACGTACTGGACGAGCAGGCGCGCATCGACCGAGCCGATGCGCTGGTGCTGGTTTATCCGGTGTTCTGGTGGTCGATGCCGGCGCTGCTCAAGGGCTGGATCGACCGGGTGTTCAGCAATGGCTGGGCGTACGATTTCGACGGCGACAAGACGCTGAAAAAACTCGGACGATTGCGCGTGCACCTGGTCGGACTCGGCGGAGCGGATGTGCGCACTTACGAGCGCCACGGCTACGGCGCGGCGATGAAGACGCAGATCGATCACGGCATTTTCGACTACTGCGGGGCGACAGTGGCGGGCTCGGCGTTGTTGCTGGAGTCCGAGTCGAGCGATCCGGCGATGCAGTTGCAGGCGGCGCGCGAACTCGGACTTGGGTTGTTCCGCTGAGTGTCAGCGAGCACCCGGCCAGCCGGCTTTTTCCAGGGCGGCCAGCAGGGTGGCGGCATCCAGCCCCGGCACCGAATGCCCGTTGCCTTCGGTGCTGTCGCTGGCAAGCAAGGCGTTGATGATCGCTTCTTCCACAGCCTCGGTCGCTGCCAGAAACAGCTCGCTGATGTGATCGTTGTTGACCATCCGCAAGCCGTTGCAGGTCGACGCGCCTTTGCCTTCGTAAGCGGCGGGCGGGATATGACCGTTGCCGGTGGCGAAGGCGATAAAGATGTCGCCGCTGTGATCCTCATTGCCGCCGCCGGTGCGCGCCAGACCGAGGCTCGCCCGTTGCGCCAGTCGCGTGCATTGATGCGGCAACAGCGGTGCATCGGTGGCGAGGGCCACTACGATCGAGCCCATGCCCGGATGTGGCAACGAAGCGCGCAGGAACGGCGAATCCACCTGTTCCATATATCGCCCGACCGGGTAGCCGTCGACTCGCAACTCGCTGCGAATCCCGTGGTTGGCCTGGACGATGGCACCCACTGTCCAGCCACCCTGAGCCTTGCTCAAGCGGCGTGATGCGGTGCCGATCCCGCCCTTGAATTCATGACAGATCATGCCGCTGCCACCGCCCACCGCGCCTTCCTGCACCGGGCCGTCAGCGGCGTTGCTCATCGCTTCGGCCACATGCTTGGGCTTCACATGAAAGCCGTTGATGTCGTTGAGCAAGCCATCGAAGGTTTCCAGCACCACCGGCATGTTCCAGTAGAGACGACCGTCATCCGGTTGCTGCGCGCGATCCAGTTCGATCAAGGCATCGCGCACCACGCCGAGGCTGTGGGTGTTGGTGAAGGCGATCGGACTGGTCAGCAGGCCGGCTTCGCGAATCCATTCAAGTCCCGTGGCATCGCCATTGCCGTTAAGCACATGGACCCCCGCGAAACACGGCTGGGCATTGGTCGAACCGGCGCGTGGTTCGATCAGGGTGACGCCGCTGCAAATGTCACGACCGCTGGCGGCGCGGCCGCGTACGTTGCTATGGCCGATTCGTACACCGGGTACGTCGGTGATGGTGTTGAGCGGGCCAGGCTGCAATTGACCGATGCGGATATGGAGATCGCGGGCACGTGGTTTCATTGATGTTCTCTCTGTTGAAGGCAGTGATTCGAGGGCTTTTATTGACCGTTCTTGACCTTGCTCCACACCCGCGTACGCACCCGCTCGGTGGCTTTGGGCAAAGGTTCGAGGGTGTACAACGTGGCCATCGCCGTGGCTGACGGGTACACCGCCGGGTTGTCGCGGGTGGTCTGGGCAACCAGCGCCGTGGCGGCGCGATTGCCGTTGGGGTAGGACAGGTGATCGCTGACCGGCGCAATCACATCGGGCCGCAGCAGGTAGTCGATGAACGCGAGACCCTGAGCCGGATGCGGTGCGTCCTTGAGCAAGACCAGTGTGTCGAACCACACCGGCGCGCCTTCCTTCGGCAGGCTGTACTGGATTTTCACGCCGTTGCCGGCCTGCTCGGCGGTGGTCCTGGCTTCGAGCATCGCGCCGGACCAGCCGACCGCCACGCAGATGTTGCCGTTGGACAGATCACTGATGAATTTCGAGGAGTTGAAGTAGGCAATGTGCGGGCGCAGTTTCAGCAGCAGCGCTTCGGCTTTCTGATAGTCCTCGGCGTTGGTGCTGTTCGGCGGCAGGCCGAGATAATGCAGCGCGACCGGGAGCATTTCCGACGGCGAATCGAGCATCGCCACACCGCATTCGCCGAGCTTGGCCAGGTTCTCTTCCTTGAACACCAGGTCCCACGAATCCACCGGGGCCTTGTCGCCCAGCACGGCGCGCACCTTGTCGACGTTGTAGCCGATGCCGTTGGTGCCCCACAGATAAGGTACGGCGTACTGGTTGCCGGGGTCGTTATTGGCCAGTTTGTTCAGCAGGTCGTTGTCGAGGTTCTTCCAGCCGGGCAGTTGGTCGCGGGGCAGCGGGGCGAGGGCGCCGGCCTTGATCAGGGTCGGCAGGCTGAAATTGCTCGCCACCACCACGTCGTAGCCGCTGCGGCTGGTCATCAGTTTGCCTTCCAGGACTTCGGCGCTGTCGAAGGTGTCGTAGACCGGTTCGATACCGCTGTCACGCTTGAAATCATGCAGGGTGTTCGGGCCGATGTAGTCGTACCAGTTATAGACATGCACGCTCGGCGCATCGGCTGCCTGCGCACTCAGCGCCGCGGACAAAATGCCCATCAGACCCAGGTTGATATACCCACGATGACCACGCATGATGCGGCACTCCTGGCCTGTTGGCAGGCCGGTGATGAACAGGAGTGGTCAGCCTATCGGGCGGGCCGCGCCGCACCCATTCCCATCATGGGTTACTCAAAAGGGGTAGAGCGTGGACGCGTTGCTGCAGGAATTGCCGGTGCATCAGAGCCTGTCGCGGGTGTTCGCCACGGTCGGTCAGGACGGTTTCTGGCGCGCGCTGGTCGATACGCTGCGGTTGCTGGTGCCGCTGGACAATGCGCTGGTGGCGGTGATGCAGACGGGGCGCCCGCCGCAATTGCTGATCGACTTCGACAGTCAGGGCCGCGCCGACGAGCAGGAAGAACTGGCCGGTTACTGTGCCGGCATGTACCTGCTCGATCCGTTCTATCAGGCCGCCTGCGCCGGGATCGCCGATGGTTTGCACAGCCTCGCGTCGGTTGCGCCGGACCAGTTTCTGCACAGCGAGTACTACCAGAGTTACTTCCGCTCGGTGGTCGGCGCAGATGAGCTGCAATTTCTGGTCAACCTCGACGACGGCGTGCTCGGATTGTCGATGGGCCGTTCGACGGCGTTCAGTTTGCAGGAGCAGGGGCGCCTGCTCTGCGTGCGGGATTGGGTGCTGTCAGCGATGCGTCGGCATGTGCAGTTGATGCCGCCGCAAGGTGCGGCGGTCGAGGCGCCGGTCGGCGATATTGCGGCGCTGCTCGACCGCTTCGACGCCCGTCTGACCGCGCGCGAGATCGATACGGCGCGTCTGATTCTCCAGGGCTTTTCCAGCAAGGCCATCGCCCAGCACATGAACATTTCGCCGGAGACCGTGAAGGTGCACCGGCGCAATCTCTATCACAAGCTCAACGTCACCGGGCATGGCGAGTTGTTTGCGCTGGTGTTGCGGCCGCGCTGAGCGGGTCAGCCGATCTGCTTGAACAGCAGCGCCTTCAGACCGCTTTCAGGGTCGATATCCGGAAACTCCGGCGGGTTTTCCAGCCGTTGTTCGAAGCGCAGGCTCGGCGCTTCCTGGGTCACGCCATCGATCAGGAAGTCCGAACCGAACGAAGGGTCGTTCATGCAGGCCAGCACCGTGCCCTGCGCCGTCAGCAATTCCGGCAGACGACGCAGCACGCGCTGGTAATCCTTGGTCAGCAGAAAACTGCCTTTCTGGAACGACGGCGGGTCGATGATCACCAGATCATAAGGGCCGCTGTTGATTACCTTGCCCCAGGATTTGAACAGGTCGTGGCCGAGGAAACTCACCTTGCTCAGGTCATGCCCGTTCAGCCGGTGATTGTCGCGGCCCCGGCTCAACGCGGCGCGGGACATGTCGAGGTTGACCACATGGCTGGCGCCGCCCTCGATGGCCGCCACCGAGAAGCCGCAGGTGTAGGCGAACAGGTTAAGTACCCGTTTGCCCGCCGCCTGTTCGCGCACCCAGTTGCGCCCGTAACGCATGTCGAGGAACAGCCCGGTGTTTTGTTTGCGGCCCAGATCCACCCGATATTTGAGTTCGCCCTCGACGATGGTCATTTCGTCGATTTCTTCACCGAGCAGCCATTCGGCGGTGCTTTGCGGCAGGTAACGGTGCTGGATCAGCAAAGTGTGGGCGCCGGACTGCTGCCATGGCGCCGAACCGGTGATTTCAAGCAACAGACGCTTGAGGTCTTCCAGCTGCGAAGCCTCGGGCTCCTTGAACAACGACACCAGCACCACGCCTTGCAGCCAGTCCACGGTGACTTGCTCCAGCCCCGGCCAGCAACGCCCGCGCCCATGGAACAGGCGCCGGGTTTCGGCGGGTGCCGACGTCAGCGCGTTGAGCAGGTGGGTATGGAGAACGGCGAGGGCTTGAGGGTTCATCAATCAGGATCGGCCAGCAAAAGGGCGCGCATTTTAACCGCAATTACGCGGCGGCGACTGCCCGTTGACCCAGTGTTATCGAAAAGACCTGTATCAAAAATGAATTTCTGTAGAAGGTGCTGCTCATACCTGATAAGCAGCGGATTCAAGCCGCTAAATCGTTCATGCAATTCAGGGAGTGCCAGTTCATGTGTCCAATTTCCACGTCGAGCGCGCACCTTCCTGGCGGGTTGATTCTGGTAGTCGAGGATGATCCGTTGATTCTGGAGTTTCTGTGCGAAATTCTTCAGGAGGAAGGTTTCAAGGTCGAGCCGCAGACCAGTGCCGATGCGGCTTCGCAATACCTGGAAGAGCACGCGCCCGAAGTCGCGCTGCTGCTCACCGACATCACCATGCCCGGCACCCTCAACGGGGCGGACCTGGCCAATCTGGTCGGCGAGCGCTGGCCGGACAAACCGGTGATGGTCATGTCCGGTTATGAAACGCCGGAAACCTCGGGCGTGAAGCATCCGGTGGCGTTCATCAAGAAGCCGTGGGCCATCGGCCAGTTGCTCGACTGTGTGGACGGTGCGTTCAAGTCCAAGGCGCCGCGTCTGCACTGAAGCGTCCCGCAAGTGCTACATTGCCGGGCAACGTTGCCCGGCCCCTTGCGAGGAAGTGATCTTTTGTCTGCTCACGATGCTGTTTTCAACCGCGCGTTCGGCGCGTTCCTGTTCGACATGGACGGCACCGTCCTCAACTCCATCGCCGCCGCCGAGCGGATCTGGTCCGCCTGGGCCGTGCGCCACGGGGTGAACGTCGAAACGTTCCTGCCGACCATCCACGGCGTGCGCGCCATCGACACCATCACGCGTTTGAACCTGCCGGGCGTGGACGCCGAGGCGCAAGCAGCGCTCATCACCGAAGCGGAAATCGAAGACGTCGAAGGCATTGTCGAGATCCCCGGCGCGGCAGCGTTTCTCAAATCGTTACCGGCGGATCGCTGGGCCATGGTGACCTCGGCGCCACGGGATCTGGCATTGCGGCGGATGGCGGCGGCGGGTATTCCGGAGCCTGCGGTGATGATCACCGCTGAAGACGTGACCGCCGGCAAACCGGATCCGGCCGGTTATCGACTGGCCGCCAAACGCTTGGGCCTGGAACCGGCGGACTGCCTGATTTTCGAAGACGCCACCGTCGGTATTCAGGCCGCTGAAGCCGCCGGTGCGCCGTTGATGATCATCACCACGACTCACCAGCATCCGTTTGAAACTGCACACGCGACCATCGCCAGTTACCGCGACATTGCGCTGAGCATCGACAGCGACGGCCAGTTGCGCCTGCAACGTCAATAAACTCCGGGCACCAAGCGCCAGCTGCGGGCGCAATAGGCGTCGTATTCGGCACCGAACTGCGTGCGCAGCAGGGCCTCTTCGGAGTGGATGCGGGCGATCAGCGGGATCAGCGTCAGCGCCGCGAGCAACAGGCCGACCACCGAGCGAAACGCCAGCGCCCAACCGATCGCATTGATCACCAGCCCCAGATAACTGGGGTTGCGCAGATGCCGGTAGATGCCTTCGGTGACCAACCGGTGCCCCGGCTGAATCGCCACCAACCCGCTGAACCGATGGCCCAACACAAACACAGGCCACAAGCGCAACCCGCCACCGACGATAAACAGCAACGCGCCCAGCCAACGGGTACCTTCGCGGCCGATGGTCCAAAAGCCGATGCGGTCGCAGTAAGCCGGCAGAAAGGCACTGACCAATCCGATTACGGCGAACGCCGGAATCACCCAGCGATTGGCCCGGTCCTCGCGCTCGCCGGTGCTCAGATTCACTTCCGTGAACAGCGACGCCACCACCATGGCCAGCGTGGCCAGGGCCACCACGACCAACGCGCCGTGAGAAAAAAACACCGCCACGCCACCGATGCCCCACATCGCCAGGCCCAGATAGGCGAGGGTGGCGAGCACGGCGACCACGGTCATTTGCGCAGACATTTTCATAAGCACCTCACGGCTGTTCCGTTCAGTGTAGATCCCGGCACGATCCCCGGCGTTTAGCTGGTGGCAGGGGCGTGGACTAAACTTCAGGCAGAGACGTTCCGATCATCCGAGCCGCCGCTTCGCGAGTCCGCCATGCTGCACATCCGCACGCCGCTGATCCTCCATCCGACACTGTCGACCGCGTCCCGGCGCATCTGGCTGAAGCTGGAAAACCTGCAACCGTGCGGCTCGTTCAAGCTGCGTGGCATGGGCTTGTTGTGCAGTCAGGCAGCGGCGCAGGGCAAGCGCAAGGTCGTGTGTCCGTCCGGCGGCAATGCCGGACTGGCCACGGCGGTGGCCGCCGTCAGCCTGGGCCTGCAAGCCTGCATCGTGGTGCCGCACACCACACCGGAAGCGACCCGCGCACGTATTCGCCGCACCGGCGCGGAGGTTATCGTCCACGGCAAAGTCTGGGACGAGGCCAACCAGCGAGCGCGGGAACTGGCCAGCGCGGCAGACACCGAATACGTGCCGGCCTTCGACCACCCGGTACTGTGGGAAGGGCACAGCACGATGGTCGACGAAATCCTCGACGACTGCCCGCAGGTCGATACTGTGGTCACGTCGGTCGGCGGCGGTGGTTTGCTGGCGGGAATTCTCACCGGGCTGCTGCGCCACGACCGCCGCGACTGCCGCATCGTCACCTGCGAAACCGCAGGCGCCGCCTCGTTCGCCGCCGCCGTCCAGGCTGGCCATCCGGTGCGTCTGAGCCGTATCGACAGCGTCGCCACCTCCCTCGGCGCCGCCCAGGTGGCGGCTTGGCCGGTAGAGCATATCGGCGAGTTCGATCATGAGTGTCTGGTGCTGTCAGATGACGACGCGATCATGGGCGTGGTGCGTTATGCCAGTGATCTGCGGCAGTTGGTGGAGCCGGCGTGCGGGGTTTCGCTGGCGGTGGCGTATCTCGACCATCCGACGCTGGCGGGGGCGCATGATGTGGTGGTCATTGTTTGTGGCGGGGTGAGTATCAGTGCGCAGCTGGTGGCGGGGTGGGCGCGGTTGGGATCTTGAATGCTCATGGATTCCGTGTCGACCGCTGGCCCTCACCCCAGCCCTCTCCCGGAGGGAGAGGGGGCCGACCGAGGTGTCTTGAGAGGTACATCGACCTGATGCACCGAGTCGATTATGGATTCCAAGCATTGGCCTGAGACACAGATTCGATTATGGGTTCCGGGACTGTCGTGCATTCTGCGTCGACCGTTGGCCCTCACCCCAGCCCTCTCCCCGGGGGAGAGGGAGTCGACCGAGGTGTCTTAAGAGGTACATCGACCTGAAAAACCGAGTCCATTATGGATTCCAAGCATCGACCTGAAAAACCGAGTCGATTATGGATTCACCGCAGATTTTTCAGGTCGATGTATTCCGACAATATCCCCCGATCGGCTCCCTCTCCCTCCGGGAGAGGGCTGGGGTGAGGGCGCTTTTCGGATCAGGATCGCGCTCTCAAAACCTCCGCAACCCGCACAATCTGCTCCAGCACATCCCCCATCTGCCGAATCACCTCCAGATTGCTGAACCGCACCACCTCAATCCCCAGCCGCTGAAGATAAACCGTACGCCGCCGGTCATGAATTTCTCCCGTCTCCTCAAAATGCTGCCCCCCATCCAGCTCCACCGCCAACTTCAATTCCACACAATAGAAATCCAGCACGAACGGCGGAACCGGCACCTGCCGGCGAAATTTCAGCCCCGCCACCTGCCGCGCCCGCAGCTTCTGCCAGAGCAGTTGTTCGCAGTCCGTCTGGGAGGTGCGCAAGTGGCGGGCGAACTGGCGTTGGGCGAAAGTAGGGCGATTTTGCATGCTTCACGTCCTTGTGAAGGGGATGGAGATTTCACTGTAGACCCGACCAATAGTCAGCACCACCGCCATTCCCGCGAGAGAGGTCTATCCTAGGCGGAGCCCTTTTTCGTGCCTACGGTGACCCGCGATGATCAATCTGGCCACGGCCCATCTGCTCACGGACTACAAGACCTGGGCCAATCAGCGTCTGTTCGACAGCCTGCAAGCGCTGCCGGCGGGGGAGACGACGAGGGAGCGCAAGACGGTTTTCAAGAACATGATCGGTACGCTGAACCACATCTACGTGGTCGACCGGATCTGGCAAGCGCACCTCGAAGGGCGCGAGCACGGTTTCACGACGTCCCATGATCTGGTGCACGCCGATCTCGGCGAGTTGCGTCAGGCCCAGCAGGAAGTCGACGGCTGGTATCGCACCTGGAGCGCGCAGCAGACCGAAGCCTCGCTGAACCGCCCGATCGATTTCAAATTCGTGTCCGGCGATGGCGGCACCATGAATGCCGGGGCGATCCTGATGCACGTGATCAACCACAACAACTACCACCGTGGCTGGGTGGTGCAGATGTATTTCGAGATCCCGCAGATGCCGCCGATGACCGACCTGCCGGTGTACCTGCGCGAGGTCGATCCGGGGTTCAAGCCGATCAGTGCGCCTGTGGCGGAAGAGGCGCCGACATGTGATGGGCAATCAGCGAGCGCAGCCAGCGTTCCGCCGGATCGTTGTCGTTGACCCCGTTCCAGACCATCGACAGCTCCGACGGCACGATGTCGAACGGCGGGTCGTCGGCACGCAACACGCTGCTGCCTTCGACCAATGCGCAGGCGGCGAAGTCCGGCACGGTGGCGAGCATGTCGGTGCCGGCCAGAATCGCCCGCAGCGGAGCGAATTGCGGCACCGCCAGCACCACGCGCCGGGCGCGGTTGATTCGCGCCAGATCGTTGTCGATAGCGCCGCCCAGATCCCCGGAAAACGACACCAGCGCATGGGGTCGTTCGCAGTATTCGTCGAGGGTCAGTGCGCCGGGACGATCATCGCCGCGCAGGATCTTGCAGCGCAGGTCCCGCAGCTTTTTGCGTTTGGCATTGGCCGGCAATTCGGTGGTGTAACTGACGCCGACGGAAATTTCCCCGGACGCCAGCATCGACGACATCAGCAGGAAATTCACCCGGCGGATCACCACCACCACGTCCGGTGCTTCTTCGCGCAATTGCTTGAGCAGCGGCGGCAGCAGGCCGAACTCGGCGTCGTCCGACAGACCGATGCGAAACACGTCGCGGCTGCTCAGCGGGTCGAAATCCTTGGCCCGGCTGACCGCCCCGGAGATGGTGTCCATCGCCGGCTGCAATTCCTTGAGAATCGCCAGCGCCCGCTGGGTTGGTTCCAGCACGCGGCCATTGCGCACCAGCAACGGGTCGTCGAACAGGTCGCGCAGTTTCGCCAGTGAAGCACTGACGGCGGGCTGGCCGAGGAACAGCTTTTCCCCGGCGCGGGTCAGGTTCTTTTCGAACATCAGGGTTTCGAAAATCACCAACAGGTTCATGTCCACGCGACGCAGGTCATTGCGGTTCATGCCGGAAGACTCGCTGGTTTTTTGAGTCTTCTCAGTAAAGCAGCAAAGTCTCGCGCTGTCGGGTCACTGGGCGGGATCGACCCCGGTCAAAACCTTGCGAAACGTTTCCACCAGCGGCCGCAGGTTGATCCGGTGCCACGCCGCCCACAACGGCGTGGTGAACGCCAGCCACGGCACTTCCCGCAGCACCACGCCCGGCGGTGCGTTATGGCTCAGGCCTTTCTGGATCATCGCTATACCCAGCCCCGAGGCCACCAGCCCCAACGCGGTAAATGGCTCCGAGGCCTGCATCCGTACATCCGGGGTGAAACCCGCGCGGATGCAGGCGCTGACGAACTCATCGTCAGCGCCTTGGCGTGGCTGCACGCCGATCCATTCCTGATCGGCGAGATCCGCTGGGGTCAGCGATGGCAGTTTGTTGAGCGGGTGATGTTCGGGCAGCGCCAGCAGCATCGGGTCGTCCAGCACCTGAAAGCCCAGCAGGTCGGGGTCGTCGATCGTCGGCGGCTCACTGACCAGCGCGATGTCGAGGCTACGCTGACGCAGGCCTTCCAGTTGTTCGGCGGAACTCAGGTTGTACAGCGCGACATGCACGTTGGGCCGATCGACTCGCAGCACGCGCAAGGCATTGGGCAAGACCCCGGCGTGCATCGCGTTCTCGATGTAGCCGATGCACAGGCCGCCTTCTTCGCCACGGCCCAGGCGTTTGCCGAGGGATTCCAGGCGGTTGGCGTGGGTCAGCAGGGCGCGGGTTTCGGCGAGAAAGGTCTGGCCGTCGCGGGTCAGGCGGATGCGCTGCTGGCTGCGTTCGAACAGGGTCAGGCCCAGGCGTTCTTCGAGCTGGGCGATCTGCCGGCTCAGGGGCGACTGGGAAATGTGCAGGCGCTCGGCGGCGCGGCCGACGTGTTCTTCCTCGGCGACGGCGACGAAGTAGCGCAATTGGCGGATGTCGATCATGTCAGACCTTCAAGGACTCAAGTTCTACGGATTATGTCTTGGACGGTCTGAGTGGCGCAATCTAGGATCTGCTCAACGGTCAACACCGACCACGAACTACGAGGACAGCATCATGAGCTTGAAAGACAAACTCCCCGGCCAACTCGGCTTTGGCACCGCGCCACTGGGCAACATGTTCCGCGCCATTCCTGAAGAAGAAGCCCAGGCTACCGTGCACGCGGCGTGGGATGCCGGCGTGCGTTACTTCGACACCGCGCCGTTCTACGGCTCGGGCCTTTCGGAAATCCGCCTCGGCGAAGCACTGTCCCGCTACAAGCGCGACGACTATGTGCTCAGCACCAAGGTCGGCCGGGTAATTCTCGATGAAGTCGAAGACGCCGCCGCCCGGGATCTGGGCGAGAAAAGCGGGGTGTTCGAGCACGGTCGCCCGAACAAGATCGTCAACGACTACAGCGCCGACGCCACGTTGCGCTCGATCGAAGACAGCCTCAAGCGTCTGAAAACCGATCGCCTCGACATCGTCTGGGTCCACGACATCGCTCAGGATTTCTACGGCGACCAATGGCTCGAGTATTTCAATCAGGCACGCACCGGCGCCTTCAAAGTCCTGACCCGCCTGCGTGAAGAAGGCGTGATCAAGGGCTGGGGCCTGGGCGTGAACAAGGTTGAACCGTGCGAGTTGACGCTGGACCTGACCGAGGCGCAGCCTGACGGCTTCCTGCTGGCCGGCCGCTACACCTTGCTTGACCACGACCGTGCCTTGCAGCGTTTGATGGATTCGGCCCGGGCGCAGAACGTTGAAATCGTTGTCGGCGGTCCATACAGCTCGGGGATCCTGGCCGGCGGTGCGCACTTCGAATACCAGAAAGCCAGTCCTGAAATCGTTGCCAGAGTCGAGCAGATCAAACGCATCGCTGCCGCCTACGGCGTCGATGTCAAAGCGGCTGCACTACAATTCTCGCTGGCCAATCCGGCCGTGGCGGCAGTGATTCCCGGCGCGAGCAAACCGGGGCGCATCGCTGAAGATGTGGCGGCGCTGTCGGCGGTCATTCCGGCCGGTTTCTGGCAGGCCATGCGTGAAGCGAAACTGGTGTCCGAACGTGCACCATTACCCATCGACGAGGTGAAAGCATGAAGATCGATCTGAGCGGAAAACTGGCGATTGTCAGCGGCAGCACGGCGGGCATCGGTTTGGGCATCAGCCAGTCGCTGGCCGAGGCGGGCGCCACGGTGGTGGTGATCGGTCGCGACGCGGCCAAGGTCGAGCAGGCGCTGGCAAGCATTCGAGACAAGGTGCCGGGCGCGCAACTGCGGGGTCTGACGGCGGATCTGGGCACGGCCGAAGGCGCGCAGAAACTGTTCGCCGCTGAGCCGAAAGCCGACATCCTGGTGAACAACCTCGGCATCTACAACGCCGTGGATTTCTTCGATGCGCCGGACGATGAGTGGACGCGCTTCTATGAAATCAATGTGATCTCCGGCGTGCGCCTGTCGCGGCATTACGTGCCGGCGATGGTCGAGCAGGGCTGGGGCCGGGTGATCTTCCTGTCTTCGGAATCCGGCGTGGCCACCCCGGCCGACATGATCAACTACGGCGTGACCAAAAGCGCCAACCTCGCGGTGTCCCATGGCCTTGCCAAACGCCTGGCGGGCACCGGGGTTACGGTCAACGCGATCCTCCCGGGGCCGACCTTCACCGACGGTGTCGAAGAAATGCTCAAGGATGCCGCCGCCGAATCTGGGCGCAGCCTGCGGGACGAGGCTGACGCCTTTGTGCGCCGGGCCCGTCCGAGCTCGATCATCCAGCGCGTGGCGGATGTCGAAGAGGTCGCGCACCTGGTCACCTACATCGCTTCACCGCTGTCCTCGGCCACCACCGGCGCCGCTTTGCGGGTCGATGGCGGCGTAGTCGACAGCCTGACTATCTGAATTTATCGAGAGAGACTTTTTATTTATGGCAACAGCATCAGCAACGATCGACATCCCGGCTTCGGCCGATCAGGTCTGGCAATTGATTGGCGGCTTCAACACCTTGCCGGACTGGCTGCCGTTCATTCCCAACAGCGAACTGAGCGAAGGCGGACGTGTGCGCACCCTGCAAACCGCTGACGGTGGCGTGGTGGTCGAGCGTCTGGAAACGTTCGATAACGCGGGCAAAACCTACAGCTATTCGATCGAGCAGGCACCGTTTCCGGCCACCGATTATCTGGCGACGATTCGCGTTGAAGCCCAAGGGCAGGGCGCGAAGGTGACGTGGTCGGGACGCTTCACGGCCAAGGGCGTGAGTGATGAGGAAGTGGTGGCGCTGTTCAGCGGGATCTATCAGGGTGGGCTCGAAGCGCTGCGCGCCAACTACCCAACATAACCCGTAATGATCGTTCCCACGTCGAGGCGTCGAACCGTCTGCGTGGGAATGCCTCAAGGGACGCTCCGCGTTCCAGCTCTGGAAGGGACGCGGAGCGTCCCGGGCTGCATTCCCACGCAGAGCGTGGGAACGATCTATCTCAAGACTGTGAAATCAGGCTCTGCCGACAATCCAGCACCAGCTTCGCCCCGCCCAGATCACTGCGTCCTACCTCAAGACTGAACCCATGCAGGTTGACGATCGCCGCGACGATCGACAGTCCCAGGCCAAAGCCATTCTGCAATTGCCCGCCCTCGGCGCGGTAGAACCGCTGGAACACCGCCTCCCGTTCCGACTCGGGAATGCCGGGCCCGGAGTCATGCACTTCGATCCGCGTATGCCCCGCATCATTGACCCCGCGCAACACCACCGTGCCACCGGCCGGGGTGAACTTGATCGAGTTGCTCAACAGGTTCGCCAGCGCTTCAAACAGCAACGCCCGATCGCCGTTCAGCATCGGCAGAGTTTCCGGCATGTTCAGCTCGAAGTGCAGCTCGTCGTCTTCGGCCAGCGGCAGATAGAACTCGTGCAGTTCCTGCAGCAACAACACCGGATCAAGCTCGACAAAACCCGAGCGCCGCTGACGATCCTCCAGTTCGGAAATCCTCAATAAACCGCGAAACCGCGCCATCAGCGTATCGGCCTCGGCCAGCACCAGATCCAGTTGCGCCGCTTCCGGCGAGCCTTCGCCGGCCTGCTGCTGCATGCGATACAACTGCGCGCGCAAGCGGGTCAGCGGGGTGCGCAGGTCATGGGCGATGTTGTCGCACACGCCTTTGACTTCGTTCATCAAGCGCTCGATGCGATCGAGCATGGCATTGACGATGGCGGCGAGCATGTCCAGCTCATCTCGGCGATTGGACAGTGGCAAACGGTGGGTCAGATCGCCGGCGACAATCGACTGGGCGCTGGCCTGGATCGCCCGGATCCGTCGCAGTGGCCGACGACGCAGCAAATGCCAGCCGATGATCCCCGGCACAATCGTCAGCGACACGCCCCAGAGCAGCGCATGCAGAATGATCTTCGTCACCGCGAACAGTGAGCCGTTGTCGCGCAACAGCACCAGCCAGCGGCCGTCGCGGGTCGGGGTGGCTACCGCGTCGCAGCTGTCGGCGGGCAGGGTCGGGTCGTCGGAGTCGGCGCATTCGCTGAGCATGTGGATCTTGCCGTCCAGCGGCAGGCCCTCGGGGATCCTCTGCAACGCGCCACCCAGGTAACGGTGCTGAGCGTCGAACAGACCGTAGGCGTCGATGCCACGAATGTCGAAGGTCATGCTGGCGGCGAGCGCGTCTTCCAGCTGATCGCCGCGAAAGTGCGAAAACAGATGCTGACGTTGCATCAGCGAATGTTTGGCCAGATTGTCGAGATAACCGGACACCTCGAAGTACATGACCCCCATGAGGATCGCGCTCCAGGCCACGAACAACGAACTATACAGCGCCAGCAAGCGGCTGCTGGAGGAGCGCCAACCGTCAGACGGGTTCGGCAATGACATAACCCGAGCCTCGCACCGTGCGGATCAGCGGGACGTTGCCCGGCGGGTCGATCTTCTTGCGCAGGCGGCCGATGTGCACGTCGATCAGGTTGGTGCCGGGGTCGAAGTGATAGCCCCAGACCTCTTCGAAAATCATCATCCGCGACAGGATCTGGCCGCTGTTGCGCATCAGGAATTCCAGCAATTTGTACTCGGTCGGCAGCAGCGTCAGCACCTGTTCGGCGCGGCGGGCTTCGTGGCTGATCAGATCGAGTTGCAGATCCGCCACCTGCAACGTGGTCGGCTGGGCGCCATTGCTGTTCTGGCGACGCAGCAATACTTCGACCCGGGCGGCCATTTCATCGGTGGCGAACGGTTTGGTTAGGTAGTCATCGCCGCCGGCGCGCAAGCCGCGCACGCGCTCGTCGACATCGGAGAGGGCGCTGATCATCAGGATCGGCGTGGCCACGCCCATGGTGCGCAGGGTGGTGACGATGGCCAGGCCATCAAGCTCCGGCAGCATGCGGTCGAGGGTGATCAGGTCGTAGTTGCCGCTGACGGCGCGGTCCAGGCCTTCACGGCCGTTGTCGACCCAGTCCACGTCGAGGCCGTGGCTGCTCAGTTCGGCGACAATTTCCCGGGCGGTCACGGCGTCGTCTTCGATGGTGAGGATGCGAGTCATGGTGGGCCTGCTGGTCTGTTCAAACGCAATGGCAGCATTTTGCCAAGATTTTGCGCCGGCGCTTTAAATTAACTTTCATGTTTTAGCGGATACAAACGCCACGGCCGGGCTTTTGTGCCAATGCATAAAACCCGCTGTTATCGACCCGTTGTTGCAATTTGCATGGTCTTAGGAAGTTCAGACTTTTTAAGCTATTGAATTCAAACGATTTATTTAATGTGGGCGACTGGCACGGTCACTGCAATTCCTCTGATGACGAGTTGTAACACCATTTTTCATGCCTGGAGCACTACAACAATGAATAGATCCTCTGATGGGTTTTATCCTGCCTACGAAGGAGAGTCGAGCAACGTCTCGGGGGTGTCCTGGGGCGCGATCTTCGCAGGGGCTGCCGCTGCGGCGGCACTGTCGCTGATTCTCGTGCTGCTGGGCTTCGGTCTGGGCTTTTCCGCCGTTTCCCCGTGGGCCGGGGAGGGCGTCAGCGCCAAGGGCCTGGGCATTTCAACGATCATCTGGCTGGCCGCTACTCAAATCATCGCCTCGGGACTGGGTGGCTACATCGCCGGTCGCCTGCGGGTGAAATGGGCCAACATGCACGGTGACGAGGTGTATTTCCGCGACACCGCCCATGGCTTCCTTTCCTGGTGTGTAGCGACGCTGGTCACCGCAACGCTGGTGGTCGGCTCGGTCAGCAGCATCGTCAGCGGCGGCGTGCAGGCCGGTGCGAGTGTTGTCGGCGGCGCTGCCGGTGCCATGACGCAAGCGGCCGGCACGGCGGCCGGCAACACCGACAGTGACCAGTACGGCTACTTCGTCGACAGCCTGTTCCGCGACGATCGTCCCGCCGCCGTCAGCGATGACGCCGCCCGTGGCACCGTGACCCGGATCTTCGCCCAAAGCCTGGCCAACGGTCAGCTCAGCGCCGAAGACCGGACCTACCTCGCGCAACTGGTCGCTCAGCGTACCAACCTGACCCAGGCCGACGCCGAACGTCGGGTCGATGAAATCTACGCCCGTACCCAGAAAGCCATCGCCGACGCCAAGCTGAAAGCGCAACAAGCCGCCGACACCGCCGCCAAAGTCGCTGCCTGGACCACGCTGTGGATGTTCATCGCACTGTTGGCCGGTGCGTTCTTCGCCAGCCTCTCGGCCACCTTCGGCGGTCGCCGCCGGGATGCGGTCGAGTACGTCGAAGTCGAAACCTACACCACGACCACGCTGCCGCCAGTCCGTTAATCAAGGAGAACCACCATGCGCTCACTACTGCTGTTTTTCCTCGGTGTTCCAATCCCGATCATCATCCTGATCGCCCTGTTCGTGCACTGATTCCTTGAGGCACATGCCTTGGCCGCTTCCACCTTCGGGTTGAAGCGGCTTTTTGCTTTCTGCGCGGGGCCGAAGGCGCAGAACCGACCAGTCATTTCCATGGCCTGGATCAATATTCGTCGGCGCAATATCCCCTACCGTGAAATTTCCAGGCCCTTGCCGCTGGATCGACTACATTGCTTGCGCGCACTTTGCTGCGCGAGCGGAACCAACCTGCCGGCCCGATAGAGAGCGATAAACCCCACGAGCCGGCGAGGTGTAGTGCAGCAAGGAGCTGTTTCAACCTCACCTGAACCTTTTCACGGATGATCATCGCAATGCACTGCCTAGAAAGAACCTTCGATATCCAGCCCTTGGCACAGGCGGATATGACTGTCCACATCAACGGCCAGCCGGTCACCGCCGCCATCGGCGAAACCGTGCTCAGCGTCATTCAGTCCCTCGGCGTGCGCCAGGTCGCGCGCAACGATCACAACCAGATCAGCGGTGCCTATTGCGGCATGGGCGTGTGCCAGTGCTGCCTGGTGAAAATCAACGGCCGGCACAAGCGTCGAGCCTGCCAGACCGTGGTGCGCGACGGCATGCTGATCGAGACCCAAGTCAACCGCATTCACGGGCAGGAGGTGGTATGAGCCTGCATCCGGTGATCGTCGGCGGTGGCCCGGCGGGAATGGCCGCGGCCATCGAACTGGCCCTGCACGGGGTGCGCTGCACCTTGTTTGAAGAGGCTTCGCGCCTGGGTGGCGTGGTCTATCGCGGGCCGCTGCGTGACGGCGTGCAGCTGGATTACCTGGGGCCGCGCTATTCCGAGGCGCTGGGCAAACTGCACGGTGATTTTCAGGAGCAGTCCGGGCTGATCGACGTGCGCCTCAACCACCGCGTGGTCGGCGCCGAAGGCACGCGCTCGCTGGTGGTGCTGGACGGCGACGAGCGTCTGCACGAAATCGAATACCCGCAGTTGCTGCTGGCCGCCGGTTGCCATGAACGCAGCGTGCCGTTTCCAGGCTGGACGCTGCCCGGCGTGATCATGCTCGGCGGCCTGCAATTGCAGATCAAAAGTGGCGTGGTCAAACCGCAGGGGCCGGTGGTGATTGCCGGTACCGGGCCGCTGTTGCCGCTGGTGGCGACCCAGTTGCATGCGTCGGGTGTGAGCGTGGCCGGGGTCTACGAGGCCTGCGCATTCGGCAAGATCGCCAAGGAAAGTCTGGCACTGCTGAACAAGCCGCAACTGTTCCTCGATGGCTTGAGCATGCTCGCTTATCTGAAACTGCATGGCATCCCCATGAACTACGGCTGGGGCGTGGTCGAAGCGCACGGCGAAGGCGAACTGAAAAGCGTCAGCGTGGCGCCGTACTCGGCAACGTGGGAGCCGGACATGAGTCGCGTCGAACGCTTCGAGGCGAAGACACTCGCGGTCGGCTACGGCTTCATTCCGCGCACGCAACTGAGTCAGCAAATGGGCCTGGATCACGGCTTCAGCGACGACGGTTACCTGCGCGCCAACGCCAACATCTGGCAGCAAAGCAGCGAGCCCCACGTGCATCTGGCCGGTGACATGGGCGGGATTCGCGGCGGTGAAGCGGCGATGCTGGCCGGCAAGATCGCGGCGACCTCGATCCTGCTGCAACGCGGTGTGCTCGAAGAGGAACTGGCGCGCGTCCGTCGCGACCGTTATCTGGGCAAACTCAAAGCCATCGTGCGCTTCCGCGCGGCGGTGGATCGCTACACCGAACGCGGCGTCGGGCAGACCGCATTGCCGGCTGCCGACACGGTGATCTGCCGCTGCGAACACGCGACCCGCGCCGACATCGACCGCGCGCTGGAGCAGGGCGTACAAGACATCGCCAGCCTGAAAATGCGCACCCGCGTAAGCATGGGCGACTGTCAGGGGCGGATGTGCGTCGGCTATTGCAGCGACCGCTTGCGTCAGTCCACCGGGCGCAAGGATGTCGGCTGGCTGCGGCCGCGCTTCCCCATCGATCCGATTCCTTTTTCCGCGTTCCAGTCCCTCGGCACGGAGGCCGTTTCCCATGAGTAAGTTCTATGACGTGGTCATCGCCGGCGGCGGTGTGATCGGCGCGTCCATCGCCTACCAATTGTCCAAGCGCAAAGGCCTCAAGGTTGCGCTGATCGACGCCAAGCGTCCGGGCAACGCGACCCGCGCTTCGGCCGGTGGTTTGTGGGCGATTGGCGAGTCGGTGGGATTGGGTTGCGGGGTGATTTTCTTCCGCATGATGTCGGCCAACCGCAAGCGCGAAACCCAGGGCGCGGCGGTGGCGGTTGACTCCAGCACACCGCACATCCTGCCGCCGTCATTCTTCGATTTTGCCTTGCAGTCCAACGCGCTGTACCCGGCGTTGCACCGTGAGCTGCGTGACAATCACGGGATGGATTTCAAGTTCGAAAAGACCGGGCTCAAATTCGTGATCTATGACGATGAAGACCGGTTGTACGCCGAGCACATCGTCGGCTGCATTCCGCACCTGGCCGATCAGGTGCGCTGGCTGGATCAGGCGGCATTGCGCGAGTCAGAGCCGAGCGTCAGCCATGAAGCGCGCGGGGCGCTGGAGTTTCTCTGCGACCACCAGGTCAGCCCGTTCCGCCTGGCCGACGCCTACACCGAAGGTGCCCGGCAGAATGGCGTGGACATGTACGTCAACACCAACATAGCCGGCGTGCTGCATCACGGCTCGCGGGTGACTGGCGTACAGACGGCCGAAGCCGGGGTGTTTCACTGCAAGACCCTGATCAACGCCGCTGGCGCTTGGGCGGCGGATTTGAGCGAGTGGGCCACGGGCATTCGCATTCCGGTGAAACCGGTGAAAGGCCAGATCCTGCTGACCGAGCGCCTGCCGAAAATCCTCAACGGTTGCCTGACCACCAGCGATTGCTACATGGCGCAGAAGGACAACGGCGAAATCCTGATCGGCAGCACCACCGAGGACAAGGGCTTCGACGTCACCACCACCTGGCCGGAAATCGCCGGGCTGGTGCAAGGCGCGGTGCGTTGCCTGCCGGAACTGGCGGACATCAACCTCAAGCGAACCTGGGCCGGGCTGCGGCCGGGCTCGCCGGATGAGCTGCCGATTCTCGGGCCGATGGCCGGGGTAGAGGGTTATCTCAACGCCTGCGGGCATTTCCGCACCGGGGTGCTGACGTCGGCGATCACCGGGGTGTTGCTGGACAAACTGGTCAACGATGAACCGCTGCCGCTGGACATCACGCCGTTTCTGGCGGACCGGTTTGAAGTAGCGCCGGCCAAAGAAGAGAGGGAGCTGGAGATAGCCTGAGCCTGCTGGCTGTGATCGTTCCCACGTCGAACCGTCCGCGTGGGAATGCAGCCCGGGACGCTCCGCGTCCCTTCCAGAGCTGGAACGCGGAGCGTCCCTTGAGGCATTCCCACGCAGAGCGTGGGAACGATCATCAACTCTGAAAACGTCAGGACTTGCCCGATTGCTCTTCCAGTTGATCCGACTCGAACAACCGGGCCAGTTCCGCCCGCGCTTCCTGCGCGGTCTGCAGCACTTTGGCCGCGTCGTCGTACACCGCGTGTTGAGCCTCGAGTACCTGTTCGTCATGGTGCTTGAAGCGCTTGATCCGCGCATCGGCCTGGGCCTGGGTCAAGCCAAGGCCAACCAGGGTGCGGCGGCTCATTTCCAGGCTTGAGTAATAGGTCTCCCGGATCGGATCGGCCCCGACATCCACCAGCCGATGCACATGCTGCCGGTTACGCGCCCGGGCGATGATCTTCATGTCTGGATAGAGCTTGCGCACGATCTCAGCGGTCTTGATGTTGGTTTCCGGATCATCCGTGGCAATCACGAAGTACTCCGCTTCACCGACCTTGGCCGCACTGAGGATTTCCGGACGCATCGGGTCACCGTAGAACACCGGTACGCCACCAAAACTGCGCGACAGTTCGATGGTTTCCACCGAGGTGTCCAGCGCCACGAACTTGATGTTCTGCGCCCGCAGGATCCGCGCCACGATCTGACCCATCCGGCCCATGCCGGCGATCACCACTCGCGGGGTTTCGGTTTCGATCTGGCGGAATTTCTCCGGCACTTCCACTGGCTGCACCTTGGGGCTGACCAATCGTGCGCAGATCAGCAGCAACAACGGCGTAACCGCCATCGACAGGGTGATGGTGAGTACCAGCAGGTCATACAGACGCGGTTCGAACAGGCCCTGATCGCGGCCGATCTTGAACACCACAAACGCGAATTCACCGCCCGCCGCCAGCACGATGCCTAGGCGAATCGCACTGACCTTGTTCAATCCACCGGCCAGACGTCCGACCACAAACAACAACGGCAACTTCAGGGCGATCAGCAGCAACGTCAGGCCCAGCACCGTGATCGGCGCGCTGAGCAGCAGACTGAGGTTGGCGCCCATGCCGACGCTGATGAAAAACAACCCGAGCAGCAGGCCCTTGAACGGCTCGATCTGCGCTTCCAGCTCATGGCGATATTCCGAATCCGCCAACAGCAACCCGGCAAGAAACGCGCCCAACGCCATCGACACACCAACCATGTCCATCAGCCACGCGGTGCCGATCACCACCAGCAACGCGGTGGCGGTGGAGACTTCCGGCAGACCGGTTTTCGCCACGATGCGGAACACCGGACGCAGCAGATAACGTCCGCCGATCACTACCACGGCAATACCGCCAAGCACCTGCAAACTGTGGCGCACGTCGTCGGCAGTGCTGGTGTGGTGATCGACCCCCGCGAGCATCGGCACCAGCGCGATCAACGGGATCGCGGCAATGTCCTGGAACAGCAGAATCGCAAACGCCAGCCGACCGTGAGGGCTGGTCAGTTCCTTGCGTTCAGCGAGGCTTTGCAGGCCAAACGCGGTGGACGACAGCGCCAGACCCAGGCCCAAGACAATCGCGCTGTTCAACGGCTGGCCGAACACCGACAGCGCCAGCACACCAATCACCGACCCGGTCAGCAGCACCTGCGCCAGACCCACGCCGAACACCGATTTGCGCATCACCCACAACCGTCGCGGCGACAGCTCAAGGCCGATGATGAACAACAGCAACACCACGCCCAGTTCCGAGATATGGCTGACGCTTTGCGGATTGCCGATCAGGCCCAGCACCGACGGGCCGATGATCACCCCGGCAAACAGATAACCGAGCACCGCGCCCAGTTGCAGGCGCTTGGCCAGGGGAACGGTAAGCACGGCGGCCAGGAGAAAGACGACGGCGGCTTGCAACAGATTGCCTTCATGGGGCATGAGCGGAACTCCAGTAACGCGGTACGGCGGGGGGCGACAAGGATAAAGGCTGAAATGATTGCAGATCCAGCGCAGAGCCTGATTGAGCAGATGTGCTTCTGTAATAATTTGCATCAATTGGTTACATTTATAGCCTCAGCGAATCAATTCCTTCCGAGTTTTCCATGGCCATCAACTTCGACCTCAACGACCTGCAAGCCTTTCGCGCCGTGGTCGAGCAGGGCAGTTTCCGCAAGGCCGCCGACACCGTGCGCCTGTCGCAACCGGCCCTGAGCCGGCGCATCGAAAAGCTCGAAGACGCCCTCGGTGTGAAGCTGTTCGAACGCACCACGCGCAAGGTCAGCCTGACCCAGGCCGGACGCGGTTTCATGCCCAGCGTCGAACGTTTGCTCGACGATCTGGACGTCGCGTTGCTCGGCATCAGCGAAGTCGCCTCGAATCGGCAGGGCCATGTAACCGTCGCCTGCGTACCGTCGGCGGCGTATTACTTCATGCCGAGCGTGGTCGCGCGCTATCACCAGCAGTTCCCGCGAATCAAAGTCAAAGTCCTCGATTCCAGCGCCCACGACGTGCTGAGCGCGGTGGTCAATGGCGAGGCGGATTTCGGTCTGAGCTTCATGGGCACCCAGGAGGCGGGCGTGGATTTCGAGCCGCTGGTACAGGAAAGCTATGTGGTTGCCTGTCGCCGCGATCATCCGCTGGCCGGGCGCAGCAGCGTGACCTGGGACGAGTTCTACCGGCAGGATTACATCTCGCTGGACAAGACTTCCGGCAATCGTTTTTTGCTCGATCAGGCCCTGGCCAAAGTGGTGCCGCAGCGCCCGAGCATCTGCGAGACGCGGCATGTGACGACCATGATTGGTCTGGTGGAGGCGGGGTTGGGCGTGGCGGCGGTGCCGTTGATGGCGATGCCGGCGGCGGATCATCCGATTCTGACGCGGGTGCCGCTGACCGATCCGCAAGTGATGCGCAGTGTCGGCATCATCAAACGCCGGGGTCGTACGCTGACCCCGGCGGCACTGGAACTGGAGCGGCTGGTGGTGGAAATGAAAGTCCAGCCGCCGACGGTCAGCGCTTGACCGAATCCAGCCCGGTGGCCTGCACGTCAGCCTGGGCGGCAGGTGCGGCGAGATAAGCGAGCAACGCCTTGGCTTCCTGCGGATGCTGCGCACCCACCGGAATCCCCGCTGCAAACCGCGTTACCGACTGCACCGTTTCAGGAATCTTCGCCACAAAACTCACCCCCGGCACCGGCAGCAATTCGCTGACCTGCTGGAAGCCCAGTTGATAGTCGCCGGTGGCGACCACCGAGCCGACCGGGATTTTCGGGATCATCTTCGCCTTCGGTTTCAGCTGATCTTCGATGCCGAGTTTCTTGAACAATTGCTGCTCGATGTACACGCCGCTGGCGCTGTCGGAGTAGGCCACCGACTGGGCGTCGAGCAGGGTTTTCTTCAGGGCGTCGACGTTGCTGATGTCCGGTTTCGGCGCGCCTTCGCGCACCACCAGGCCGATCCGCGAATCCGCCAGCTCCACACGCGAAGCCGGGTCGACCTTGCCTTGCTTGATCAGATCATCGAGGGCGTAGCCGACCATGATCACCACGTCGGCCTTTTCACCACGGGCGAGGCGATTGGGGATTGCCTCCGGCGCCTTGCCCATCGACGGGCCGAGTTGGGTGTCCAGCGTGTTGCCGGTGGCGGCGGCGAATTTCGGCCCGAGGATCTTGTAGGCGGCGGTGAAACCGCCGGAAGTCATGACCCGCAGTTCTTCGGCCTGGGCCGCAACGTTGAACGCAAGACCGGCGAGCAGGGCGGTAACGGTAAACAGTTTTTTCATGGTGATGTTCTCAGGCAGTAACAGGTTGCAGACGACCGCCGGCCCGGCGATACAGATAAAGCGTCGCGCACAATGCGCAGAGCGCGCCGATGCTCATCCAGTAACCCGGTGCGGCTTTGTCGCCGGTGTACTGGATCAGGAAGGTCGACATCGCTGGAGTGAATCCGCCGAACACGGCAGTGGCGAGGCTGTAAGCCAGGGAGAAACCGGCCACCCGCACTTCCACCGGCATGATTTCGGTCAGCGCCGGAATCATTGCGCCGTTGTACAGGCCGTAGATAAACGACAGCCACAACAGCGACAGCAGCATGTGGCTGAAGCTCGGCGCCTGCACCAGATACGACAGCGCCGGATAAGTGGTGGCCAGCGCCAGCAGCGCCATGGCGATCAGCACCGGACGGCGGCCGACGCGATCGGACAACGCGCCGCCAATCGGCAGCCAGAAGAAGTTGGAAACACCCACCAGCAGCGTCACCAGCAACGCATCCGATGTGCTCAGGTGCAGCACGGTTTTACCGAAGGTCGGTGCGTACACGGTGATCAAGTAGAACGCGGTGGTGGTCAAGGCAACCATCAGCATCCCGCCCAGCACCACGCCCCAGTTCTGGCCGAGGGTGCGGAACACTTCCTTCATGCTCGGACGGTGTTTACGGGCGGCGAACTCCTCGGTTTCCGCTAGATTGCGTCGCAGAAAGAAGATGAACGGCACGATCATGCAGCCGACGAAAAACGGAATACGCCAGCCCCAATCGGCGACCGCTTCCGGCGCCATCCATTGGTTCAAGCCGTAACCGAGCGCGGCGGCGACGACGATGGCCACCTGCTGACTGGCCGACTGCCAGGCGGTGAAAAAGCCTTTGCGACCGGGCGTGGCGATTTCGGAGAGATACACCGAAACCCCGCCCAGTTCCGCACCGGCGGAGAAGCCTTGCAACAGCCTTCCGATCAACACCAGCGCCGGGGCGAACAGACCGATGGTTTCGTATCCGGGCACCAGCACAATCAAGATCGTGCCGCTGGCCATGATCGACAGGGTGACGATCAGACCTTTGCGCCGACCGACGTCATCGATGTACGCGCCGAGCACGATGGCCCCCAGCGGACGCATCAAAAAGCCTGCGCCGAACACTGCGAAAGTCATCATCAGGGACGCGAACTCACTGCTCGCCGGAAAGAACACCGCCGCGATCTGCGTGGCGTAGAAACCGAACAGAAAGAAGTCGAACTGTTCGAGGAAGTTACCCGAGGTCACCCGGAAAATGGCGCCGGCCCGCGAGCCGCCGTGTGGGATTGAGGCTGTCATAGAAAAGTACTCCACCGCTTTTATGACGTGCGCGACGGGGAGGCGGCGCACGGTTCTTATTGGGGCGGATAGTGGCGCGCAGGGATCGATTTGTTAATTGCATTGTTGGCATGGATTGATGCGCTATGCAGATCAATGGCGTGCTATGGCAGCTGTTTTGGCGTCGCTGCCTGTACGGTTCTGGCTACCATCGAGTCTTGCGCTGGTGCGGCGATGTTCACAAAAGTCCCGTCCCAGTCAGGGTCTATCCTGCGAATGCGTTCACGCAGATCCGGATGGCCCGAGAGCAGAAGAGAGCTGGAAGTGCCAGGGCCGAAAAACAGGTGGCTGAACTCGGCGGTACGGGCGGCCTTGAGGGTCGAGCCCATTTTGTATCCGCCGATTTTCTTCAGTGCCCCGGCAATACTGTCGGGGTTGCGGGTGTATTGCACGGCGGTCGCATCGGCCAGGAATTTGCGTTGCCGGCTGACTGCAGCCTTGATCAGGTTGCCGAAGAACGTCCCGGAGAATCCGACAATGCACAGCGCAGTGCCAAACATGCTGACCAGAATGGTCGGTTGCTTACGATTGGCAGATGAATGTGGTGTGTCCTCAAGACCGCGCAAGAGATGGTTTCCGGCCAACCCGATCACCATGATCCCGTGAACGATCGCGACCAGTTGGGTGTTCAGGCGCATGTCGCCGTTATAGATGTGGCTGAATTCGTGGGCGATCACGCCTTGCAGTTCATCGCGTGACAACAGGCTTATCGCACCTTGAGTGACGCCGATCACTGCATCCTGAGGGGTGAAACCGGCGGCAAATGCATTGATGCCCTGATCCGGCAAGAGATACACGCAAGGAACGGCGGTGCCAGAGGCCAAGGCCATTTCCTCCACTACGTTGACCAGGCGGCGCTCTTCCAGAGTTCGCGCGTCATGGTTGATCAGACGACCACCCAAACGGCGCGCGACCACTTTTCCGCCCCCTGTCAATTCGACGTATTTGAACAGTCCGCCGAGCAACACAACACCCGTTACCAGCGCTGCAATGATCGCGAAAAACTGCCAGTTTTCCGCCAGATCCTCGAGCGTTTTGCCGTACGAGATCGGCAGAATCAGGAGCATGAAGGACACAAGAATCAAGCCGAGTACGGCGAGAAACATCAGGATCACGAGCTGCACCGAGCGACGTTTGGCCCGGCACTGTTGTTCAAAGAAATTCATCTAGCCATCCGTGGACGTGGAGTCTGAATCAATCCGCCGTTGCCGCCATCTGATCAGGCACCGGTTTGCCCGCTGCGGCAGCCGTCGTAAAACTCCCATCCCACTGCGGATCGATTCGACGAATCCGCACGCTCAGATCAGGGTGGGTCGCAAACATCCGGCTCAGCCAACCTGAGCCGCCGGTGCTGAAAAACAAATGACTGAACTCGGCGGCACGGGGCGATCTGATTACCGAGCCTTGTGCATGGGCGCCGATTTTTTTCAGGGCACCGACAATGCTTTGCGGATTGCGCGTGTACTGCACCGCGCTGGCATCAGCGAGGAACTCACGCTGACGACTGACTGCGGCCTTGATCAGATTGCCGTACAGGTTTCCGATCAACCCGGCCACGCACAGTGCGGCACCGAGCGCAAAAACCACCAGCATCAATCGCACGTCGCGTTTGTCGCGCTTGAGCAGGCTGGCCAGTATGTAAGTGCCGGCCAGCCCCAGCACCAACAGGCCGTGTACCACCGCCACCAGTTGCGTGTTGAGGCGCATGTCACCGTTGAAAATGTGGCTGAATTCGTGGGCGATCACCCCTTGCAGTTCTTCCCGGGTCAGCAGCGCCACCGCGCCACGGGTCACACCAATGGCCGCGTCCTCCGGTGTAAATCCGGCCGCGAAGGCGTTGATGCTTTCGTCCGGTAACAGATACACCGCCGGCATGCAGGTGCCGGAGGCAATCGCCATTTCTTCGACGACGTTCATCAACCGCTGCTCGTCCAGGGTACGCACATTGCCATTGAGCAGGCGGCCACCCAGTTTCTCCGCGACGACCTTGCCGCCCGCCCGCAGTTGCCGATATTTCAGCAGACCGCCAATCACCACGATGCTGCTAATGAACGATGCGATAACGGCCATTGCCAGAAACGCGTCCGCCAGCGTGCCAGTCCCGCTCAGGTAATCCTCAAAACCATTGAAGACGAAGGGCAGGCTGGTCATCCCGATCAGCATGACAATCGCCAGAATCATCATGCACACCAGCCGTTGCGTCTGGTTTCGGGCCTGGGTTTGTCGTTCGAAAAAGT
This sequence comes from Pseudomonas sp. GW458-11-26-14-LB4, assembly GCF_059423925.1. Taxonomy (NCBI): domain Bacteria; kingdom Pseudomonadati; phylum Pseudomonadota; class Gammaproteobacteria; order Pseudomonadales; family Pseudomonadaceae; genus Pseudomonas; species Pseudomonas sp. GW458-11-26-14-LB4. Next base: position 54,359 of record NZ_JBWKYU010000022.1, on the reverse strand, counting down.
TCATCGAGCCATCCATGGAGAGAAGAAGTCAGAAAGAAACGTTGGGCGCGGTCTTGATGGCCAGCGTATCGGCAAACTTCAACGGAACCGCATCCTCGCGATGGCCAAAACTGGCCGCCAGCAGCACCGCCGGAAAGCTCTGCTTGAGCGTGTTGTAGGCCATCACCGCATCGTTGAACGCCTGCCGCGCGAAACTCACCTTGTTTTCGGTGCTGCTCAGCTCTTCGCTCAGTTGTTGCATGTTCTGCGAGGCCTTGAGTTCCGGATAAGCCTCCAGCGTCAGGTTCAAGCGACCCACCGCGCTGCTGAGTGCGCTGTCCGCCCGCCCCAATTGCGCGATGTTCTGGGCGCTGCCCGGTTTCGCCTGTGCAGCCTCAAGTCCGGCCACGGCGGCATTGCGTGCGGCGATCACCGCTTCAAGGGTTTCGCGCTCATGGGCCAGATAACCCTTGGCAATGCTGACCAGATTGGGGATCAGGTCATAGCGGCGTTTGAGCTGCACTTCGACCTGGGCAAATGCGTTCTTGATCTCGTTGCGCCGGGCAACAAGCTTGTTGAAAAGATTGACAGCGTAGAGCCCCAGCAGCGCAAGCAATACCAGATTGACGATGAGGTAGATCTTCACGGTGATGTCCTTATTCACTCGGCAGGGGCGCGCGATCTTATCGCAAATGGATGCCGTTGACTGTATTCGCCCGGTGGCGGACGAGCCCGGATCGCGTTCCGGGGCGCGACTACAATCTCCGGTTCAGCTTCATCAAAAAACAAGGAATGATTCCAGAACCCCGCAGTCGGAGTTCAGGTATCACACATTTCAGGAGGTTCACCGATGAACAACAAGACCCTAATCGCCAGCCTGGCCCTCGTCGCCGGCATCGCCGGGATCAGCCCTCTCGTTCAAGCGGCGCAAACCTCGAACGACACCGTCGAACAATCACCGACCGGCAACCGCGAACTGAACGTCAACGACCGCGCCCCGGATATCTACCAGCGCAGCGAAAAAGCCATCAAAAACTGGAAACAGAAAGGCCTCAAGCAGCCGGAACCGCAGGCGCAGTGGGTACAGATCAACGATAAATACGTGATGGTGATGATCACCAACGGGACGATTGTGGCGATTCAGCCGGTGGAGCGCTGACCTCAAGCAACAATTGGCCATGGACGGTTGATTGCATTCGAGCGCCGTTCCGGTAAAACGCGAGGGGCGTTTCGAGTGACTGGATGTCAGGAGCAATAGGTTGGATAAGAAACCCCTTTACCGCAAAGAAAATACGACCACCCATAACGTCCGTCGCAACAATCCCGGCGGACATTACCGGCATCAGCGAAACACCAAGGCTGAAATCAACAGCGAGGCTACACGCGGTTCGATGCATGGCATCAAGCATCATGGCTACGATTACACGCCGTTGTTTCGCTTTCTGTTGTCGCGTGTCGGCGGTGACTGGGACGAGATTTTCAGTGAATCCGTTTCGCGGCTGGATCGGCAGGAACCCGTGTTCTGGATGGTCGCTCTGCATGAACATGAGCGAAGGGATGTGGTGGGGGTGGGTGAGTCCAGCATCTACAGCGGGTTATACGTCGATGAGAACAAGCGCCTGCAAATCGTCAATCCCGCCCTGAAAGCCGAAGACATGACGCCCAGTTGCCAGTGCTGCACGCATACCTTCAATGGCGTTGTGTTCGGTACGCCCGAGCGCTGAAATTCAATCAGCCCGGCCATGACTCAGCGTCTGCCCGCCACCCAACCGATACTGATTGTTCCCGCTGCGTTTGGCCTCGTACATCGCCAGATCCGCAATGTGCAGCAGCCGGTCCATGGTCGGTGCGTGGTCGGGGAAGACGGCGACGCCGAGGCTGGTGCCGATGTGGCGTTGGTCGTTGCCGATGGGAATGGGCGGGGACAGTTCGATGAAGATCTTCTGGCAGATACTGCGCGCTTCGTCCTGCAGGTTCAGGCCGGGGGCGAGGCCTTGCAGAATGACCACGAACTCGTCGCCGCCGATACGCGCAACGGTGTCACTGACTCGCAGGATGCGTTTCAGGCGGGTGGCGGTGGTGATCAGAACGCGGTCGCCGGCGGCGTGACCGTAGCGGTCGTTGATCCCCTTGAAGCCGTTGAGATCGATGAACACCAGTGCCACCCGCGTTTCGGTCATGCGGGCATGTTCGAGTGCTTCCGATAGCCGTTCTTCCAGCACCAGGCGGTTGGGCAGGCCGGTCAACGGGTCGAAATGAGCGAGGTGCTGGAGGTAGCTGGCCGAGGCCTTTTCTTCGGTAATGTCGCGCACCACGCCCATCATCTTGATCACCGCGTCGTGATCGTTGCGCACCACATTGCCGGTTTCCCGCAGCCAGCGGATTGTGCCGTCGGGCCAGACCACGCGGTATTCCTCATCGTGGTTTTCGCCAGTCTCCAGGCATCGCAATTCCCCCGCGCGCACCCTGGCGCGGTCATCGGGGTGTACGCAGGAACAGAACAGCGCGTAGGAGGGTGTCACTTCGCCGATCTTGAAGCCGAACATGCCGAATATTGCGTCGGACCAATAGAGTCGATCCGTGTCGACTTCCCAATCCCAAGTGCCGATCCGCGCAAAATACTGGCTGCGCTTGAAGCGGTCGGCGTCGCCATCCTGACGGATGTTCTGGCCCTCGGCGGCGCGGGTGAGCAGTTCGCGATACTCGGCGAGTTGCTGACGAAGCTCGCGCACTCGGCGGATCAGAACGGCGATCACGACCAACAGCACAACGACAATGGCGAAGCTGATCCAGAGTTGAGTCATTCAAGCGTCGCTGTCATGGCGTATCGATCAGGATTGGTAGCGGGTGGCCATCATCCATCACGGCCGACGTAGGGTCAAACGGTTGCCAATGGCCGGTATTTCTGGGAAAACGGCGGCCAGCGGAACAATAGAGCGAATGTTATGAATGATGAACTGCAGATAATCGATCTTCAGCCCGGCGACGGAAAAGCCGCCGTCAAAGGCGCGTTGATCACCACCCAATACACCGGTTGGCTGGAAGACGGCACCGAATTCGATTCGTCCTGGAGCCGGGGCAAGCCGTTTCAGTGCGTGATCGGCACGGGCCGGGTCATCAAGGGTTGGGATCAAGGGATCATGGGCATGCAGGTGGGTGGCAAGCGCAAGCTGCTGGTGCCGGCGCATCTGGGTTACGGCGAGCGGACGATGGGCAAGATTCCGCCGAATTCGAATCTGGTGTTCGAGATTGAGTTGCTTGAGGTTTTGACGCGGGAGGATTGAAGCTCGTGGGTGAGTACGTTGTGATGAGGGGCGTTCCTGATCACAACGTCCTGCATGCAAGGGCCCGATGAATCAGGTAAATGCCTCAATGTCGTCAAGCGTGTCTGCGATCACGCCTTCCAGGGAGGGGAATCTTGTCTTTGCTTCTTCCAGGGCCGCGAAGGCAATGTCTTTGTCCAGTTTGCCGTGCCTTCGAGCAATGTGGCCCAAAGCGGTAATGGCAGATGCGACAACCGACTCATTGCTGCTGGCGAAATACTTCAGGCAGGTTTGCTGAGCCCAGATTCTGTCTGATTCGTTCAAGCCAATAGAAATCAATCCAGCGACAACATTCCTTTCCACGCCGCTTTCAAGAATCCTCACTGCTTCATCGTGGTTCACTGTTGGTTCTTGATAGAAAAGACTCAACTATTCCCGAACCCCGATAAAAAGATCTAGTTCAGTTGGTAGGTGTTCATTAAGGACTGACGCAATTTGCCGGACCTGACCGTCATTCAATAACCATTCTCCGGCCTCGCTTTCTTCCAGGCTTTCCCAACCCAGCAACGCTAAAACCGCAGCTTCTGCCTCAGGCTTCACCGTCAGTTCAAACTTCAAAGAGTCGTCCTCTTCATCACCTTTCAAAAAGCCACTTATCCATAAAAACATTAAAAGCCTCCTGTATTACTTCGGGGTAGATCTCTCGGGGTCTGCGGGATCTATTTGTTCACCGGTTTCGTGGTTGAATTCACCAAGGTGTTTGCCTTGTTTGTTGTAAAGCTCAATAGCGCCAGTCTTGCTATCCCATTCATATATTCGCCCCTTCCGGTCCTTCCAGCGGCTTCGCTTGCCTCCTCCACCCTGAACGCTGCTTTTTGATTTGACTGGTTGGGCATCCGGGAATGCGGGCAGTGTGCGTGGGGGCCTGTGGTATTTGATATCACCGCCCAGTGCTGGCCTGGAGAGCACAACATACAGAGGCTGCACCCCGGAGTCAGCCGGAAACACAAGGATGAAATCCTCGTACTCCGGCGGATAGATCGGGTTGACGATGATTTTGTCTGCTTGCTCAGTCGGCGGATAAATCCAGATAGTCGGAGTTTGTGGGGCACCTTCCAGCGGTGGGATACCCGAGGTGCTGGATGAATCGACGGCAGGCGTCCAGGTCAACGTGACGCCATTGCCAAAGTCAGCCACTTGGCGAGAGCCTTGGGCTGTGAACTGCACAACCGGAATCATTTCCCAGTCAGGGCGCTTTTGAGTGTTGTACCCGTACCCTTTGAGACTGCCATCGGGCTGTTGCTCTACCTGTAGTCGAATACGTGTTCGGCCTTCCTTCAGCGATCTGAGCTGTTCTTCGGTATAGAGTGAACTGTCACCAAGATTGGATGGCCACAAAAGTGCAACCATGCCCGCTAAAGCACCTGCGGCAACACCGCCCGTGATTGCGCCCACACTGGATATGGTGCTTGTGCTGGTGCCAATAGAAGCCGAGCCTCCCAAGAGAAGCGTGCCTATAGCAGACGGTAACTTGGCACCACCTATTCTTTTGAGGGTGATATTTCCCGCCGCGTCTAATTCGCGGCCACCGAGCAAGGTGAATGCTCCAAAGTCAGCCAGTCGTTCGACCGGGATAAACCCTGCGGGGCTTTCATGGTTGATGACGCCGTCGGGGAGGTTGCAGCTCTTGGTAAATACACACCCTAGGGCGCTGTGTTGATTCGGTTGTTGAGACTGCCGAAGAAAGCGATCTTCGTAGGCTTGTTGCCTGGCCTGCATCTCGTCGTACTTTTTTTGTCTGGCGTTCTGCTCTGCCAGTTCGGTAGCAGTCATGTAGCGGGTAGTGATGTGGTGCCCGTCGCCTGAGGGGGGATTTTGTATTCGGGGAATATCTGATTTTCGAGCCATGAGCGTCCTTGTTCCAACTTTTAAAGCGTTGGGAACGCTATCTGAATGAGCATTTGAAAGATGTAGGACGGTTCTGAAGCTCAAACGGTTGTTACAAAATGACGCTCTCGGCAAGATCCGTGGAGCGATTTCTTATGAGTTGTAAACACAAAACCCGCTGCCTCCCTCAACGGAGGCAGCGGGTTTTTTCTTGCCTTATGCCCCAGGTGTTACGCAGCCATCGCCATCTCATCCAGCGTCGCGGCAACCGTGCCGGTCAGGCTTGGAAATCTGCGTTTTACGCTGGTGAGTGCCGGCAGCAGGCGGGTGTGGTCCAGTTCGCCATGGTCTCGGGCGAGTTGGGTGAGGGCGGTGAGTGCGGCGCTGACGATGGATTTCCGTTCGCTCTCGAGCAGTAGCAGACAGGCTTTCTGGGCCCATTGGCTGTCTTTCTCGTTGAGGCCGATGGAGATCAGGGCGGCGATGATGTGTGCATCGGATTTGCTTTCCATGGGTGTTCCTCAGGTCGTGGCATCGAGAGTGTCCAGCGCCCGGTTCACAGCCAGTTCGCCACACATCACCACTTGGGCGATGCCCAGCACAGTGTTGCGGTAGGGCGGGTCCAGCAGCGCGGCGAAGTTGCTGAGCATCACGCTTGCCGAAGTCATCGATTCGCAGGCGTGGGCCAGCAGGGCATGCTGATCCAGGTCGGGGGCGACGAGGAACATGCGGCCGGGGCAGTGCTGTTTCGGGGCGGTGGGTTTCAGGTAATGGTCGAGGGCGCGCTCGGCGGCTTCGTGGAGTTTTTTTGAGTCTGTTGTGGAGTAAGGAGAGGTTGGGTCGGACTCGTTGGGTACGTCAGTTTCGGGTGGATCGGGAACGTATTTGAACATTTGCTGGGTAACCTCAAAATGAGGCTGACACGTTCTTGCGACTAAACAATAGGTGGCAGCTGTACGCAGGTTAGTCGACCAGTACCCAAGCATTACCGGCGCACCCGAAGGCGCCCTGCGCACAGCTACCATTGAGTACAGGCGTAGAGATACCTGACTGAATGACAGTTTGCGAACTTGAGAAAAAGCACCGAGCGACTAAACCCGTTCACTGACCATTCAGTGATGCGAATCAAGTTACTGGCAGGCCCCAAGCTGCACAAGCCGGCGGATTCTGGCGTAGTTGTAGGCAAAGGCGCAAGGCGATGTAGCCTCTCGGATGAGGGCAAAATGATGCTTCATTTTTCAGTCCGCCATCGCGAGCAAGCTCGCTCCCACAAGGGTTCTGCGTCGGCATATCAGGTGCGCTGGCTCGCGAATTTCTACTTTGTGATACCAAATGTCAGATAAGCCAATTCAAACTTGATTTATATCGGTTTCGATATAGTCTGCTGGTATGTGATCGCTGCCATTCCTTGCAACACACCTGTGCAACACGATTCCGTCCGGGCTATTACGCTTTTCCTTCCAACACAGGAGAAGCCAATGCCAAGACACAAGGACGTGGTATTTGTCGGGAGTGCGCTCAAGGATCTGAGAGCTTTTCCCCTCGATGCTCGCAGAGCTGCCGGATTCCAATTGGATCTGTTGCAGCAGGGTGACGAACCCTTTGACTGGCGCCCCATGAAGACCGTCGGGCGGGGCGTCAATGAAATCCGAATCACCGAGGATTCAGGAGCGTATCGAGTGTTTTATGTGGTCAACCGGCCTGACGCGATTTATGTGCTGCACGCCCTGCAAAAGACCACGCGCAAAACCGAGACGCGAGACATAGAACTGGCACGGGCCAGATACCAGGAAATAGGTTGAACCATGACGGATCATCAAAACTCTTCCCAGCGTTTCGCAAGCGTCTGGGATGCACTGGAAGACACGCCGCAGGAAGCGGCCAACATGCGCCTGCGGGCCAAGCTGATGCGCACGTTGTGCGAAACGATTCGTGCCTGGGAGCTTCCGCAGAAGGAGGCGGCCAAGCGTCTAGGCATCACCCAGCCGCGCCTCAACGACGTACTCAACGGCAAAATCGACAAGTTCTCTCTGGATGCGCTGGTCAACCTGTCGGCTGCAGCGCAACTGGACGTAGACCTCTGCTTCTCGTCGTCTTCGCCACTGCAATGGGCCTGACAGACGAGGGTTCCCAACGATCCTGCCTCTGAAACACCTTCCAGAGGCGGTTGCCGACTGACGCTCCGCCTCAATCCTTTCACGTCAAAAATTCAAGCTGCGACGGATGGTCGAAAACAGGCCTTGCCCCTCTCGATCGGAACAGCGACTATGCTCGCCATATAGGGGTGGGGGGTATAGGTATGTCGCACACGCACGAACACAAAGGCGAGTTGCTCAACCGGGTCCGGCGTATTGCCGGGCAGGTTCAGGCGGTTGAACGGGCGCTGGAGTCCGAGGCCGATTGTGCCAAGACGTTGCACCTGATGGCGGCGATTCGCGGCGCGGTCAATGGCTTGATGGAGCAGTTCATCGAGGCCCACGCCCGCGAGCATGTCGCCCGTCCCGACCTTAGCGACAAAGCCCGCGCCCAGGGCGTGGAAGAGTTGCTGCTGGCCATCCGCCGATATTCCAAGTGAGCGCCGACATCATGACCCTCAAGGTTGATGACTTTTCCCACAACCACCAGTTTCTCGGTGCTTCGCACGATGAAAACGCCCGCCGTACCCTGTGGGTGGTGGTGCTGACTTTCGTGATGATGATCGGCGAAATTGCCGCCGGTTATCTCACCGGTTCCATGGCATTGCTGGCCGACGGTTTCCACATGGCGACCCACGCCGGCGCCTTGGGCATCGCGGCGGCGGCCTATGGTTTTGCGCGGCGTAACGCCAACAACCGACGCTACAGTTTCGGCACCGGCAAGGTCGGTGATCTGGCGGGTTTTGCCTCGGCGATGGTGCTGGGGCTGGTGTCGCTGGGGATTGCCGGGGAATCGGTTTTCCGTCTGTTCCAGCCAACCAGTGTGGCGTTCGGCGAAGCAACCTTGATTGCCGTGGTCGGCCTGGGCGTCAATCTGCTCAGCGCTTTTCTGCTGGCCGGTCACCACAGCCATCACGACCACGGCCATAGTCACGACCACAGCCACGATCATGGCCATCACCACCATCACGACAACAACCTGCGTTCAGCCTACGTGCACGTATTGGCGGACGCGTTGACATCGGTGCTGGCGATTGCCGCGCTGCTGGCCGGTCGCTATCTGGGCTGGGTGTGGATGGACCCGGTGATGGGCATCGTCGGTTCCGTCGTCATCGCCAAATGGGCCTGGAACCTGATGCGCGACAGCGCCGCCGTGTTGCTCGACACCACCGATGAACCCGTGGCCGAGGAGATCCGCGAACTGCTGGAAACCTCCGATGATGTGCGCATCAGCGATTTGCACGTCTGGCAGGTCGGCCCGCAGGCGCGGGCGGCGATTGTCAGTGTGGTCGCGGTGGCGGGCGTGACTGCCGACGCGATCCGTGAGCGCCTGGCGCCGGTGCATGAGCTTTCGCACCTGACCATCGAATTGCGCAACGCTTAAGGCTGCACCTCGCTGAACATCGGAACTCGTCCATTCAGCGAAGGCCGGTAGTGCCACGTGAATCTTCCCGGATCAATGTTGCGGGCGAGGATTTCAGTGAGCGTGGCGCTGGCGATCGTTATTGCCAGCGTCTGTCCGGGACATTGATGCCGACCGCTGCCGAACGTGAAGCTGCGTCGGTTCGGGCGATCCACCCTAAAGCGATCGGGGTTTTCATTCAGTGCCGGGTCACGATTGGCCGAGGCCAGCAGCACCAGAATCACGTCGCCGGCTTCCAGCCGCACGCCGTCGATTTCGCAGCTGTTCGCCATAAAACGGCGAGTGTTCTGTACCGAGGGATCAAAGCGCTGGACTTCAGCGAGCAACGAATCCACTGACGCCACGCGTAATTCAGGCTGACGCTGCAAAGCCACCAACGCATTACCGATAAGCCCCGCGGTAGCCTCGAACGTCTGCGAACAGAGGCCGATCAGGTTGGCGAGCAGTACGTCCTCATCACCGACAAAACGCTGTTGGATGTCGGCGAGAAACGGGTTCGGGTCCGCCAGCAATTCAATGAAGTATCCGCGCAATTGCTCCGCCGCCCGATGGGCAGCCGCCAGTTGCAGGTCATTGCTCAGCGGCGACAGACACGCCGCGAAATCCGCCGTCAGTTCACTGATTACGCGTGCCTGCGCCGGGGTGAATCCGAGCAGCGATGCAACCACGCACACCGGGCCGCGAAACATGGCTTTATAGAGGCCGTCGGCATCGTTTGTGATCAGCCGCGCGGACACCAGCGCGCTGACTTCTTCCCGATCAATCAACCCCAACGGCGGCTCGATGGCTGAGCGCGGGCAGCGCTGAGCTTCACCGTCATTCATGCGCATCAACTGGCCGAACACCTTGCCCGCCATGCCATCGGCGATGGCTTTGGGCACCGGCTCCTGCACCGGACGCACCCGGCAATCCGGATGCGCCAACACAGCGCACACCGCGCGGGCGCTGCTGGCCACCCACAGTTTCAGTCCGTGATGAAAGGTCAGCCCGCCCGCCGCGCGCAGTTCGGCGTAGTAGGGGTAGGGATCGGCGTGAGTCGCCGCGATGATCGGGTCCATGGATCGCAACCTTGTCGGTGGGGAAAGTGTTGCTACTATCTCCAGTCCTTGAGGGCGATGATTCGTCCGGGAGCGAAATATGCACGCAGAACACCAAGACATCGGCGTCTTGCAAGTGGCCGCCGCCATCGCGGAACCGGCGCGAACCAAAATGCTGTGCTCGCTGATGGACGGCCACGCCCGCACCGCCACCGAGCTGGCGACCCTTGCCGAAGTCAGCGCCTCGACCGCCAGCGCACACCTGGCCAAGCTCAAGGATCTGGCCTTGGTGCGCCTGCATGTGCAGGGCCGCCACCGTTATTACAGCCTCGCCGACAAGCGCGTGGCCCAGGCGCTGGAAGCGCTGATGGTGATCGGTCAGAACCCCGCACCGACCTTCAAACCGCACACGCCGGATCGCCTGCAATTCGCCCGCACCTGCTACGACCACATGGCCGGGACGCTGGCGGTGTTGTTGCATGACCGGTTGCTGGAGGGCGGTTGGCTGGTGGAAACCGATGAGCAGGTTTATCGCCTCAGTGACAGCGGCGAGGCGTTTTTTGAAGGGCTGGGCATTGAGGTCAAGGATCTGTCGACGATGCGCCGCCGCTTTGCCTGCCCGTGCCTGGACTGGAGCATGCGCCGGCCGCATCTGGGCGGTTCGCTCGGGGCGGCGTTGTTGCAGGCTGCGTTGAAGCGCAAATGGGTGACGCAGGATCTGGACAGTCGCGCGCTGACATTGACGGTGCAGGGGCGCCGAGAATTGTCATCGCGCTGGGGGCTGGTTTTGCCCGAAGCCGGGCGGGATTCGTCAGGTCGCCAGTTGGCTGATTCCACGCCCGGATCGGTGCATGCGCGTTAGCTCAAGGTGTATCCGCTGTCGACCACCCAGTCCTGACCGATGACGCCGCGTGCGCCATTGCCCAGCTGGAACAGAATGACGTCGGCCACTGCCGCAGGTTCGAGGAATTGTCCGCCCAATAGTCGTTGGTTGACGCCTCGGGCTACGTCGCCGAGCGCTTCGTCGCTCAAGCCCAGTGTCGACCAGATCGGCGTTGCGGTCGGGCCGGGGGAGACGCAATTGATGCGCACGCCGTGGGGTGCCAGCTCGACCGCGAGGGTTCGGGCGTGGGCGATCAATGCTGCTTTTGATGCGATATAGGCGGCCAGTCCCGCGAAACTGATTCCGGCCAGAAAAGTACCGATGAACACCACTGACGCCTTGTCTGCAAGGTGCGGGCGCAGGGCGGCCAAGGTGTTCAGGGCGCCGGCGCCGTTCACTGCCCATTGGCGATCGAACGCCGAACTGTCGAGCCCGTCAGCGAGCTCCGCAATACCGGCGTCAGGGATTACGAAATTCACCGGACCGAGGCGTGCAGCCTGTTCGGCCAAAGCGTTTAGGTCGGAAGCTTGAGTGACATCGCCGGGTTTCCACACCAGTTGCTGCGAATACCGCTCAAGCAGTTCGGCCAGTGCGCCGAGTTTTCGCGACATGGCCAATACGCGCGCGCCTTGATTGAGCAGGCGTTCGGTAGCGGCCAGGCCTATGCCCGAACTGGCACCGGTGATGACGGCAAGCTTGCCCTGAAAAACATGATCCATGTTCGACTCCCGTTTTTGGTCTTCAGCCAAATGGCTACGGGAGACCAGTCAATTTTCGGGCCATGCCGGACAGCCTTTAATATCAAGGGCTGCGCAGGGTTGATGGTCATTATGACGCTTGTGGAATCGAGTCAATCTGACTGCTGCCGAGTCAAATTGACCTGACTCCTGCGGTGCGACATTCCGACGAAGAGCGGCATTGCACCTTGTATGAGCCAATCGCTCTCTATACTGTATATGCGAACAGTATCGAGTCCGTGCCATGCAAATCATTGACAAGCTCAGCATCCTCGCCGACGCCGCCAAGTACGACGCTTCTTGTGCGAGCAGTGGCGCGCCCAAGCGCAGCTCCGAGGGCAAAAGCGGGCTGGGATCAACCGATGGCATGGGCATCTGCCACAGCTACACGCCGGACGGGCGTTGCGTGTCGCTGCTCAAGATTCTGCTGACCAACTTTTGTCTCTACGACTGCCAATACTGCGTCAACCGGCGCTCCAGTGACGTGCCGCGTGCGCGTTTCACGCCCGAGGAAGTGGTGACGCTGACCCTGGATTTCTACCGGCGCAATTGCGTCAGCGGGTTGTTTCTCAGCTCGGGGATCATTCGTTCGGCGGACTACACCATGGAGCAACTGGTGCGCGTCGCCAAGCTGCTGCGCGAAGAGCATGAGTTCCGTGGCTACATTCATCTCAAGACCATCCCTGATGCGGATCCTGCGTTGATCGAAGAGGCCGGGCGTTATGCTGACCGTTTGAGCGTCAACATCGAATTGCCCACCGATGCCAGCCTGCAAACTCTCGCGCCGGAGAAGCACATCGGCTCGATCAAGCAGGCGATGAACACCATCTACACCGGTGTGCAGACCGTGCTCAACGAACCTCGCGCACCAAAGTTCGCCCCGGCCGGGCAGAGCACGCAAATGATTGTGGGTGCCGATGACACCGACGACAGCACCATCCTGCACAGCGCACAGGCGCTCTACGGCAACTTCCGTTTGCGCCGGGTCTATTACTCGGCCTTCAGTCCGATTCCCGACAGTCCTAAAAGTGTGCCACTGGCCGCACCGCCACTGATGCGCGAGCACCGGTTGTATCAGGCGGATTTTCTGTTGCGCGGTTATGGCTATACCGCCGGTGAGTTGCTTACGGGGCCGGGCAATCTGGCTTTGGACATCGACCCGAAACTGGCCTGGGCGCTGCAGAATCGCGAGGTGTTTCCGCTGGACCTCAATCGCGCCGAACCGGCGTTGATTTCACGCATTCCCGGCATCGGCCTGCGCACCACCGAACGTCTGGTGGAACTGCGTCGGCAGCGGCGCATTCGCTACGAAGACGTGGCGCGCATGCGCTGTGTGCTGGCCAAGGCCAAGCCGTTCATCATCACCAGCGATTACCACCCGCAGCAGGCCGAGGTCACTAGCCAGATGCTTTATCAGCAGTTGCGCGACCGACCAATGCCGCAACAGATGGGGCTGTGGGGATGATCAATCTCGACTGCGACGACCTGTTCGACACCTGGCGCCAGCAGGCGCGCTGGCTGCTCAGCCATGAAATTGATCCGAGTCTGGTGAGCTGGGCGTCGGAAGTGGTAAGTGATCTGTTTGCCAGTGACGTGTCAGTGCCCGAAGGGCAGGGGCCGTTTCAGGCACGGATTCCGCGTGCGTTGCTCGACACCCTGGAACAAGCGTCGCGATACCGTGGCGATCAGCGCTGGAGTTTGCTGTATGAAGTGCTGTGGCGAGTCAGCCACGGCGACCGCACGGCAATGATGGCCGGAGACAAACTGGGCAGCGAGTTGCAGCGGCGGATCAAGCAGGTGCAGCGCGAAGCCCATCATCTGCATGCGTTCGTGCGCTTCATCGAGCGCCCGCCAGAGCTGCCGGGCCCGCAATACGTCGCATGGCACGAACCGGCCCACGACATTCTGCACAGCGCCAGCGAACACTTTATCGGGCGCATGGGCCGGCATCGCTGGCTGATCGCCACGCCTCGCGACGGGGTTTATTACGATGGTGAACAACTGATCCATGAACGTCAGTGTCCGCTGGAGTGGCAGCAACTGGCGCAGAATGTCGACGATCCCCACGGTGACTTGTGGCTGACGTACTACAGCCACATCTTCAACCCGGCGCGTTTGAACGAGAAAGTCATGCAGGGGCATTTGCCGACGCGGTTCTGGAAGAACCTGCCGGAAGGAGAGCTGATTCCCGGATTGATTACCCAGGCGCGAATGGGCAAGCAGCAGAACGGACAGGCGAGCGGGATTGCCGGTCGCGCGGGCAAGCGGATTGCCATGAAGGCCACCGAGCCAAACGAATAAAAAAGCCCCCATCGATCACTCGATGGGGGCTTTTGTGCATCTGGCCGTCAGGTCAAACCTTGACGATCCAGCCTGCTGGCGCTTCGACGTCGCCAGTCTGTACGCCGGTCAGCTCTTTGTAGAGCTTCTGGGTCACAGGGCCGACTTCGGTTTCGCTGTGGAACACGTGCAGGTGGTCGTTGTAGCTGATGCCGCCGATTGGGGTGATCACCGCCGCAGTACCGCAGGCACCGGCTTCCTTGAAGTCCGACAGCTTGTCGATGAACACGTCGCCTTCGACCACTTCCAGGCCCAGACGGGACTTGGCCAGTTCGATCAGCGACAGACGGGTGATGCCTGGCAGTACCGACGGCGAGTTCGGGGTCACGAACTTGTTGTCGTGGGTGATCCCGAAGAAGTTGGCCGAACCGACTTCTTCGATCTTCTTGTGGGTCAGCGGATCCAGGTAGATGGCGTCAGCGAAGTGCGCTTTCTTGGCCTGGGAGCCCGGCATCAGGCTGGCGGCGTAGTTGCCACCGACCTTGGCGGCACCGGTGCCTTGTGGAGCGGCGCGGTCGAAGGTGGAGATCTGGAAGTTGTGCGGGGTCAGGCCGCCCTTGAAGTAGGCGCCGACCGGGATCGCGAATACCGAGAAGATGAACTCCGGTGCGGTACGCACGCCGATGTTGTCACCCACGCCGATCACGAACGGGCGCAGGTACAGCGCGCCGCCGGTGCCGTAAGGCGGGATGAAGCGCTCGTTGGCGCGAACCACTTCCTTGCACGCTTCGATGAACTGCTCGGTGGACACATGCGGCATCAGCAGGCGGGCGCAGCTGCGCTGCATGCGCGCGGCGTTCTGGTCCGGACGGAACAGGTTGATCGAGCCGTCCTTGCAACGATAGGCCTTCAGGCCTTCGAAGCATTGCTGGCCATAGTGAAGGGCAGTGGAGCCTTCGCTGATGTGCAGCACGTTGTCTTCGGTCAGGGTGCCTTTGTCCCACTCGCCATTGCGAAAGTACGACAGATAGCGTTTGTCGGTCTTGATGTAGTCAAAACCCAGCTTGTCCCAGTTGATGCTTTCGTTACCCATGACACCCTCTATCACTGAACAACCGCCGAAGCGGTTCAAGGCTTCTGACGTTTTTTTGGATGGGCACAACAATACTTCATTCTTGAGCGGTTTCGCAGCCCGAAATCTCTGCCTTTGATCGTTCCCACGCTCTGCGTGGGAATGCAGTCCGGGACGCTCTGCGTCCCAACAGCCGAACGCGGAGCGTCCGTGGAGGCATTCCCACGCGGAGCGTGGGAACGATCTGCGACCGAGCGTTACAGGTGCAACGCGTGGCCGAGGGCACGCAACGCCGCTTCCTGCACCGCTTCGCCCAGGGTCGGGTGCGCATGGATGGTGCCGCCGATGTCTTCCAGTCGCGCGCCCATTTCCAGGCTTTGCGCGAACGCAGTCGACAATTCCGATACCCCGACACCCACCGCCTGCCAGCCGACAATCACATGATTGTCCCGACGGGCGACCACCCGCACGAAGCCGGTTTTCGATTCCAGCGTCATCGCCCGGCCATTGGCCGCGAACGGGAAGTTCGACACGATGCAGTCAAGTCCCGCCGCCTTGGCCTCGTCCGGGGTCTTGCCGACGACCACCAGCTCCGGGTCGGTGAAGCACACGGCAGCAATGGCGGTCGGGTTGAATTCGCGGGTCTTGCCGCTGATCAGCTCGGCAACCATCTCGCCCTGAGCCATGGCGCGGTGGGCCAGCATCGGCTCGCCGCTCAGGTCGCCGATGGCGTAGACGTTGCGCATGCTGGTCTGGCAGCGGCTGTCGATCTTGATCGCCGAGCCGTTCATGTCCAGGTTCAACGCTTCAAGGTTCCAGCCCTGGGTATTGGGTTTGCGACCAACGGCCACCAGCACCTGATCGGTTTCCAGGTTCAGGGTGTCGCCGTTCGGATCGCGCACCTGCAACGTGCCGTCGAAGCCCAGCACGCTGTGCTTGAGGTACAGCTTCACGCCCAGTTGCTTCAGCGCGTCGTGCACTGGTTGGGTCAGTTCGGCGTCGTAGGCCGGCAGGATCCGATCCTGCGCCTCGACCACACTGACCTCGGCGCCGAGCTTGCGATAGGCAATCCCCAATTCCAGACCGATGTAACCACCGCCCACCACGATCAGGCGTTTCGGCACCGACTTCGGCGCCAGCGCCTCGGTGGACGATATGATCGGCCCGCCAATCGGCAGGATCGGCAGATTGACGCTTTTCGAACCGGTGGCTAGCACCAGGTGTTCGCACTGGATGCGGGTGTCGCCGACTTCCACGGTCTTGCCGTCGATGACCTTGGCCCAGCCATTGATGACCTGAACCTTGTTCTTCTTTAGCAACGCGGCGACGCCGGTGGTCAGGCGATCAACGATGCCGTCCTTCCATTCGACGCTCTTGGTGATGTCGAGGGTCGGCGCCGAAACGCTGATGCCCAGTGCCGAATGCTGGTTGTGATGCTGAGTCTGGTGAAACTGTTCGGCCACATGAATCAGTGCTTTTGACGGAATGCAGCCGATGTTCAGGCAGGTGCCGCCCAGCGATTCGCCCTCGACCAGAATGGTCGGAATGCCCAGTTGCCCGGCGCGAATGGCCGTCACGTAACCGCCGGGGCCGCCGCCGATGATCAGCAGCGTGGTGTTCAGAGTTTGCATGCCATCACTCCACAAACAGGGTCGCGGGTTGTTCGAGCAAGCCACGAATGGCCTGGATGAAGAGCGCCGCGTCCATGCCGTCGACCACGCGGTGATCGAAGGAGCTGGAGAGGTTCATCATCTTGCGGATCACCACTTGGCCTTTGACGACCATCGGGCGTTCGACGATTTTGTTGACGCCGACGATCGCCACTTCCGGCAGATTCAGCACCGGGGTGCTGACGATGCCGCCGAGGGCGCCGAGGCTGGTCAGGGTGATGGTCGAGCCGGAGAGTTCATCGCGGCTGGCTTTGCCGTTGCGGGCAGCGTTGGCGAGGCGGGAGATTTCCGCCGCGCTGTCCCAGAGGCTGCGCGCTTCGGCGTGACGCACCACCGGCACCATCAGGCCGACATCGCTTTGGGTAGCGACGCCGACATGCACCGCGCCGAGGCGGGTGATGACCTGGGCTTCGTCGTCGTAACGGGCGTTCATTTGCGGGAAGTCGCGCAGGGCGACGACCAGTGCGCGCACGAGGAACGGCAGCAAGGTCAGCTTGCCACGACTCGCGCCGTGTTTTTCGTTTAGGTGGGCACGCAGCTCTTCAATCGCGGTGACGTCGATTTCCTCGACATAACTGAAGTGCGCGGCACGCTGAGTGGCGTCCTGCATGCGCTGGGCAATCTTGCGGCGCATGCCGATAACCTGAATCTGCTCTTCATCGTTGCGCTGGGTGTACGCGGCGGCGACCGGCGCCGAAGCTTTCGACTGACCTTGCGCCAGATAGGCGTCGAGGTCTTCGTGCAACACGCGACCGGCCGGGCCGGAACCGCGCACCAGACGCAATTGAATGCCCAGGTCCAGCGCATGCTTGCGCACGGCCGGCGAGGCCAGCGGACGCTCATCGGCTTGGCGAGCAACCATCGGACCCTGGCAAACGGCAGCTGCCGGACGTGGTGCGGCGGGAGCAGGTTTGCTTTCAACGACAGCTTCAACTTTGGTTGCGACTGGAGTTTCTTTCGCCGCCACAGGTGCCGGTTTGTCCGACTCCTTCAGATTGCCTGCGCCTTCAACCTCGATGCTGATCAGAATACTGCCGACCGCCATCACTTCACCCGGCTGACCGCCCAGCGCAATCACCTTGCCGTGGACTGGCGACGGAATGTCGACCATTGCCTTGTCGGTCATCACATCCGCCAGCACCTGATCTTCAACGACCAGATCGCCGACCTTGACGTGCCACTGCGACAGTTCTACTTCTGCGATGCCTTCGCCGATGTCCGGCATCTTGATAACGTGCGTGCCCATTCAGACCTCCATGACCCGTTTCAGTGCCGCGCCCACTCGGGACGGCCCAGGGAAGTACGCCCACTCCTGCGCGTGCGGGTAGGGGGTGTCCCAACCGGTGACGCGTTCGATCGGCGCTTCCAGGTGGTGGAAGCAATGCTCTTGCACCAGCGACACCAGTTCGGCGCCGAAACCGCAGGTGCGGGTGGCTTCGTGAACCACCACGCAACGGCCGGTTTTCTTCACGGATTTGACGATGGTTTCCAGGTCCAGCGGCCACAGGCTGCGCAGGTCGATGACTTCGGCGTCAACACCGCTTTCTTCAGCCGCAACTTGCGAGACGTAAACGGTGGTGCCGTAGGTCAGCACGGTCACGTCCTTGCCCGGACGGGTGATGGCGGCCACGTCCAGCGGCACGGTGTAGTAACCGTCCGGCACTTGCGCGGCGGGGTGTTTCGACCACGGTGTTACCGGGCGGTCGTGGTGGCCGTCGAACGGGCCGTTGTACAGGCGTTTCGGCTCGAGGAAGATCACCGGATCATCGTTTTCGATGGAGGCGATCAGCAGGCCTTTGGCGTCATACGGGTTGGAAGGCATGACCGTGCGCAGACCGCAGACTTGAGTGAACATCGCCTCGATGCTCTGGCTGTGGGTCTGGCCGCCGTAGATGCCGCCGCCGCAGGGCATGCGCAGGGTCATCGGGGCGGTGAACTCGCCGGCCGAGCGATAACGCAGACGGGCGGCTTCGGAAATGATCTGGTCGGACGCCGGGTACACGTAGTCGGCGAACTGAATCTCGGCGACCGGACGCAAACCATAAGCGCCCATGCCAACGGCGACACCGACGATGCCGCTCTCGGAAATCGGCGCATCGAACACCCGCGAGGTGCCGTACTTGGTCTGCAGGCCTTCGGTGCAACGGAATACGCCGCCGAAGTAGCCGACGTCCTGGCCGAACACCACAACGTTGTCGTCACGCTCAAGCATCACATCCATGGCCGAGCGCAGGGCCTGGATCATGGTCATGGTGGTCGTGGTCATGGCGGTTTCCAACTGAATATTGTTGTTGTGATCGTTCATGTCAGATCCCCAACTGCTGACGCTGGCGCTTCAAGTGCTCAGGCATCTCTTTGTAGACGTCTTCGAACATGGTCGCGGCGCTTGGAATCTGGCCGCCGGCGAGGGTGCCGTACTGTTCGGCCTGTTTCTGTGCAGCGATCACTTCGGCTTCAAGCTCGGCGCTTACGGCGGCGTGCTCTTCTTCCGACCAGTGGCCGACCTTGATCAGGTGCTGTTTCAGGCGGGCGATCGGGTCGCCCAGCGGGAAGTGGCTCCAGTCGTCGGCAGGACGGTATTTGGACGGATCGTCGGAAGTCGAGTGTGGGCCGGCGCGGTAGGTGACCCATTCGATCATGGTCGGGCCGAGGTTGCGGCGAGCGCGTTCTGCAGCCCAGGCGGAGGCGGCGTAGACCGCGTAGAAATCGTTGCCATCGACCCGCAGGGAAGCGATGCCGCAACCGACGCCGCGTCCGGCGAAAGTGGTGGCTTCACCACCGGCGATGGCCTGGAAGGTCGAGATCGCCCACTGGTTGTTGACCACGTTGAGGATCACCGGCGCACGATAAACGTGGGCGAAGGTGAGGGCGGTGTGGAAGTCCGATTCGGCGGTGGCACCATCGCCGATCCAGGCCGAGGCGATTTTGGTGTCGCCCTTGATCGCCGAGGCCATGCCCCAGCCCACGCCTTGAATGAACTGAGTGGCGAGGTTGCCGGAAATGGTGAAGAAGCCTGCGTCCTTGACCGAGTACATGATCGGCAGTTGACGGCCCTTGAGCGGATCGCGCTCGTTGGACAGCAGTTGGCAGATCAGGTCGACCAGCGGTACGTCGCGGGCCATCAGAATGCTTTGCTGGCGGTAGGTCGGGAAGCACATGTCGTCGATGTTCAAGGCCAGGGCCTGGGCGCTGCCGATGGCTTCTTCGCCAAGGCTCTGCATGTAGAACGACATTTTTTTCTGACGCTGGGCGACCACCATTCGGTTGTCGTAGATCCGGGTCTTGAGCATGGCGCGCATGCCTTTGCGCAGGATCTCGACCGGCACGTTTTCAGCCCACGGGCCGAGAGCGTTGCCCTGGTCGTCGAGCACGCGGATCAGGCCACGAGCCAGGTCGGCAGTGTCGGCCGGTTCAACGTCGATGGAAGGTTTACGCACCGTGCCCGCATCGGTCAGATGCAGGTAGGAGAAATCGGTTTTGCAGCCTGGGCGGCCCGAGGGTTCAGGGACGTGCAGACGCAGCGGTTCATACGCTTGGGTCATGGCTTCTACGCTCGATCTTGTGAATTTCTTGTAGTGAGCTGGCAGTCATTCTTCGATAAAAGAAATCTTGTCCTACAACAATCATAGGCCCGGGCAAGAAGAATATTTCTCTCTGTTTCGTTGCGCTGAAGATCATTTGCAGATAGACATTCTGCATAAACATAAAAAACAGGTGGTTTTGTCTCATGCGCAAACTGGACCGTACCGACATCGGCATTCTCAACAGCCTTCAGGAGAACGCGCGCATCACCAACGCCGACCTGGCCCGTTCGGTCAATCTGTCGCCGACGCCGTGCTTCAACCGGGTCAAGGCAATGGAAGAGCTGGGGCTGATCCGCGAGCAGGTGACCCTGCTGGACGCCGACCTGCTGGGGCTGCACGTCAACGTGTTCATCCACGTCAGTCTCGAGAAACAGGTAGAGGAAGCGCTGCAGCATTTCGAAGAGGCGATTTCCGACCGCCCCGAAGTCATGGAGTGCTACCTGATGGCCGGCGACCCGGACTATCTGATCCGCGTGCTGGTGCCGACCATTCAGGCGCTTGAACGCTTCATGATGGACTTTCTGACCAAAGTCCCCGGCGTGGCGAACATCCGGTCAAGCTTTGCCCTCAAGCAGGTGCGCTACAAAACGGCACTACCATTACCGGCCAATGGCCTGATCCTCGGGAGCTGAGTGCTCAGCCCTGATCAGAGATCGGCATAGCCGTAATCCAGACTTGCCGTGTTCAAGGTCTGTTCCACCCTGAAAGGCTGAAGCCAGGGCGCAGGTTCATTGTCCGGATTGAACATCAGCGTTGAACCGAGCATCCCGTGTGGTGCGTTCTCGGGAAATGCGATCACCGGCTCGGTCGGGTGTTTGCGCTTCCAGCGCTCCCAGAGAAAGTCGAGATAACAGTGGTGCAAGAAGAACAACGGATCGTTGGGAGAGGAGGCTTCGCCCATGTTGCCTCCAACCCAGGCATGCACATCGTTGTGCATCATTTCCGTCAGATTTTCCCATCCGGTCGGTTCGAGCCAGTAGGGCGTTCTGTTCAATAAGGTTTCGACATCCAGCGCAGAGGGGAGCGGTGAGGGGCCTGCTCCGAAGTTGCGCCGCAAGCCAGGATCTCCTGTCTCACCATCCCAGACCTTTATGCCGAATAAACGACGCTCGAGGGCAAACGGGCCAATGGTTACCCGCTGGTTTTGCGTCGGGTCGCCATCTCTGCCCATGAAATCGTCAGTAAAGGGGTCATCCGCACCATTCATGCTCCAGTTCCAGTACGGCAGCGTGATGGTCGGGTTGTCTGCGGCGGCTTGCAGTTCAAGCTCGAACTGGCGAATCAGGACGCGATGCCAGGGAAAAAACAAAGGGGTTCCATGGGGGTTGGGGAAGATCGGGTTACCTCGTCCCATGGAATTCTTGTGGATCTGTACAAAGTCATCGTAGCGACTCTGCTGGCCCGGGCGCAGCACGCTGGGCGTCTGGTTTTTCAGTATCAGAATGGCATTTACGAAGGCGTTTTTCTGCTCCGGTGCCAAGTCTCGGTGGTTACGGCGAATATCCATATTGCCAAATCTCCATGGGTTGATTACCCCATGAAGTCTGCCTGTCGGCCAAGATTACGCCCAGTTCATGGGGTCCGACGTGACAGGTACGAATCCCCTTGTTTCCGGTTCCTTCAATGATTTTTTCTTACACGGAGTTGATCGGAATCTTCAGGTAAACAACGCCATTGCCTTCCGCCGGTGGAAAATTTCCTGCGCGCACATTCACCTGAATCGCCGGCAGCAACAGCGTCGGCATGCCCAACCCTGCATCGCGCTTGGTGCGCATCTCGACAAACGCGGCTTCGTCGACGCCGTCATGCACGTGGATATTGCTTTTGCGCTGTTCACCCACTGTGGTCTGGCACTGCGAGTCGCGACCTTGCGGCGGGTAGTCGTGGCAGACGTAGAGCTTCACGCTGGCGGGGAAGGCCAGCAGTTTGTGAATCGAATTGAACAATTGATGGGCGTTGCCGCCGGGAAAGTCGCAACGGGCGGTGCCGACGTCGGGCATGAACAGCGTGTCGCCCACCAGGATCTGTTCGCCGTCGATCAGATAAGCCATGTCCGCCGGGGTGTGGCCGGGAACGTGCAGGGCGGTGGCCTTGAGATTGCCGATCCTGAACGATTCGTTCGGTGCGAACAGGTGATCGAACTGCGAGCCGTCGACGCGAAATTCCGGTTCCAGGTTGAACAGCGCCTTGAACACGTTCTGCACTTTGCTGATCGATTCGCCAATCGCGATTTTCCCGCCCAGTTCCCGGCGCAGATAAGGCGCGGCGGACAAGTGGTCGGCGTGGGCGTGGGTTTCCAGCAGCCACTGCACTTGCAGGTTATGGGCGTGCACGAAGGCGATGATCTTGTCCGCCTGAGCCGTGCAGGTGCGGCCGGCGGCGCCGTCGTAATCAAGCACCGGATCGACGATTGCGCACTGCCCGCCGTCGGCCTCGTAGACCACGTAGCTGTAGGTCGAAGAGGCGGGGTCGAGGAAAGCTTCAATCAGCGCGGGCATGTACGCGGTCCTGTGCAGGAAGGTGAAAAGTCAGGTTGCAACACTTTATGTAAACACATAATGTCCGCAGCTTAAGTGACGTTGAAGGCATCCTGCAAATGCAATCCAGTCTGACCGAATGTGAAGTCGCCCAGCTGAGGGCCTCGGCCTCCAAGGCCTGTTCGCTGCTCAAGGCCCTGGCCAACGAGGATCGGCTATTGATCCTGTGCCAGTTGACCCAGGGCGAGCGCAATGTCGGCGAGCTGGAGAAAATGACCGGCGTGCGTCAGCCTACCCTGTCCCAGCAACTGGGCATCCTGCGCGATGAAGGGCTGGTCGCGACCCGTCGTGAAGGCAAGTACATTTTTTACGGTCTCGCCAGTCACGAAGTGATCCAGGTGATGAAAACCCTTTCCGGACTCTACTGCGGAGCCGTGCTCAAAAGCTGGGCGCAATAGACCCGGCTATCCTTGCGTGCAGCCATAAGGAACAAACAATGAACGATCAACACTGGGGCCCATCCATCAGTGCGGACATCGTGGTCATCGGCGGCGGCACTGCCGGCATCGGTTTTGTCGCGAGCCTGCTCAAGCGCGATCCCGGCCTGAAAATCACGGTGATCGAGCCGAGCACCCTGCATTACTACCAGCCGGCGTGGACGCTGGTCGGCGGTGGCGCCTTTGATGCCAAAGACACCGCCCGACCGATGAACAAGGTGATGCCGCGTCAGGCCACCTGGATTCAGGCAGCCGTGACCGGCATCGACCCCGACCAGCGCCGTCTCACCCTCAACGATCAACGCACGGTCATTTATCAGAACCTGATCGTCTGCCCCGGCCTGCGCCTGGCGTGGGAGAAGATCGAAGGCTTGCAGGACAGCCTCGGCCAGCACGGCGTCACCTCCAACTACAGCTATCAGCACGCGCAATACACCTGGGATCAGGTGCAGAAACTGAGCGGCGGCAAAGCGCTGTTCACCCAGCCGCCGATTCCGATCAAGTGTGCCGGCGCGCCGCAAAAGGCGCTGTACTTGTCCTGCGATCACTGGCTCAAGCGCAACGTGCTGAGCAAGGTCGAGGTCGAGTTCAATCTGGCCGGAGCTGCGTTATTCGGTGTGCCGACCTTTGTGCCGCCGCTGATGAAGTACATCGACAAATACAACGCGCGGTTGGCGTTCAATTCCAATCTGGTGAAGGTCGACGGCCCGGCGAAAACCGCCTGGTTCGACGTCAAGGATGCGGAGGGTAACGTCACCCGCCAGGCCAAGACTTTCGATCTGCTGCACGTCGTTCCGCCGCAGGTTTCACCGGATTTCATCGCGCAAAGTCCGCTGGCCGATGCCGCCGGCTGGTGCGAGGTCAACCCGCACACCCTGCAACACCCGCGCTATCCCGAAGTGTTTGCCTTGGGCGATATCTGCGGCACCACCAATGCGAAAACCGCCGCGGCAGTGCGCAAGCAAGTTGTGGTGGTGGCGGAAAACCTGCTGGCGGTGCGCAAAGAACTGGCGCTGCCGTTGAAGTACGACGGCTACGGTTCCTGCCCGCTGACGGTGGAGAAGGGCAAGGTGATCCTCGCCGAGTTCGGCTATGGCGGAAAACTGCTGCCAACCTTTCCCCTCGACCCGACCGTGCCGCGCCGCTCCGCGTGGTGGCTGAAGGCGACGTTGCTGCCGTGGTTCTACTGGAACGGCATGCTCAAGGGCCGCGAATGGCTGACAAGCCTGTCCAGGATCGACTGAGAACACTCTATGTTGCTGGCAAGCCTGTTTGGCGTGGTGATGGGATTGATCCTCGGTATGACCGGGGCCGGCGGCGGGATTCTCGCCGTGCCGGCGCTGGTGCTCGGGCTGGGCTGGACGATGACGCAGGCGGCGCCGGTGGCGTTGTTTGCGGTGGGTAGCGCAGCGGCGGTCGGCGCGATCGATGGTTTGCGCCATGGTCTGGTGCGTTATCGCGCGGCGCTACTGATCGCGGCGCTCGGCGCGGTGTTTTCGCCGGTGGGCATCTACTTCGCCCATCAGTTGCCGGAAAAGGTCCTGATGATCCTGTTCAGCCTGCTGATGGTGATGGTGGCGTGGCGCATGCTGCGCCGCGAACGCCAGCAGCAGGGACCCAGCGATCATGGCCACGCCAGTTGGGGCCAGAAGAACTGCATGCTCAATGAGCAGACCGGCCGTTTCGACTGGACCGCCAAATGCACCGCGACCCTCGCGGCACTGGGCGCGGTCACCGGCGTGGTGTCCGGGTTGCTGGGGGTTGGCGGCGGGTTTCTGATCGTGCCGGCGTTCAAGCAACTGACCGATGTGCAGATGCGCGGGATCGTCGCCACGTCCTTGATGGTCATCAGCCTGATTTCCGCCATCGGCGTGATCGGCGCGTTCCATGCCGGGGTGCGGATCGATCATCTTGGCGCGTCGTTCATCGTGGCCAGCATCGTCGGCATGATCATCGGCCGCAAACTCTGCGCGCGGGTGCCGGCGAGGACGTTGCAGGTGGGGTTTGCCAGCGTATGTCTGGTGGTCGCCGCTTACATGTTGCTGTGTGCGTGAGACAAAACCTGTGGCGAGAACCAGGCGCCCTCGCCACAGCGTTAGCGTTACAACACCAGATGCGGTAACCACAGCGACAGCGCTGGAACGTAGGTCACCAGCATCAGCACCAGGAACAGCACGGCGTAGAACGGCAGCAGCGCCTTCACCGTACTTTCGATACTGACCTTGCCCACCGCCGAACCCACGAACAGCACGGCGCCCACCGGTGGCGTTATCAGGCCGATACCGAGGTTGACCAGCATGATCATGCCGAACTGCACCGGGTCGACGCCGATACCGAGGATCACCGGCATCAGGATCGGCGTGAGGATCAGGATCAGCGGCGCCATGTCCATCACGGTGCCGAGCAACAGCAGCATGACGTTGATGCACATCAGGATCACGTAGCGGTTGTCGGACAGGGTCAGGAACAGCGTGGTGATCTTCGCCGGGATCTGCATCAGGGTCATGATGTAGCCGAAGCTGGCGGCGAAGCCGATCAGGATCATCACGATGGAAATGGTGCGCACCGTGCGATGCATCAGTTTCGGCAGCTCACTCCATTTGTAGTCGCGGTAGATGAACATGGTGACGAAAAACGACCACAGCACGGCGATGGCCGCCGACTCGGTGGCCGTGAAGATCCCCGACAGAATCCCGCCGAGAATGATCACCATCGCCATCAGCCCCCACAGCGCTTCGCCGCAGATCTTCAAGGCTTCGCGCAGCGGGATCACTTCGCCTTTGGGATAGTCGCGTTTGCGCGCGAAAATCAGGCACAGCACCATCAGGCACGCGCTCATCAGCAGGCCCGGCACGACACCCGCCATGAACAGCGAAGCGATGGACACGGTGCCGCCAGCCGCCAGCGAGTAGAGCACCGAGTTGTGACTCGGCGGGGTCAGCAAGGCCTGTACCGAACCACTGACGGTCACCGCCGTGGAGAAGTCCCGGGGATAGCCCTTGCGCTCCATTTCCGGGATCAGTACCGAACCCACCGACGCGGTATCGGCCACCGACGAGCCGGAAATCGCACCGAAAAAGGTCGAGGCCATGATGTTGACCAGCGACAGGCCGCCCCGCACGAACCCCACCAGCACCCCGGCGAACGCCACCAGCCGTCGCGACATGCCGCCCTCGGCCATGATCGCGCCGGCCAGCACGAAGAACGGAATCGCCAGCAGCGAGAATTTGTTCACCCCGCCCGCCACCTGAATCATCAAGGCCTGGAACGGGATGTCGATCCACCACGCGCCGATCAGCGCCGACAACCCGAGCGCATAGGCAACCGGCATGCCGATCAGGATCAGTGCGATAAAACTGCCCAGCAGAATCAATGCGTCCATCAGGCAGCCCCTTCGTTTTCTTCAACCAGGTCGAACCGCACCACGCGGCGATTGCTTTGATCGCCGAGCAACAGTTTTTCCAGCACGAAAATCAGCGTCAGCGCACCACCCACGGGGATCGGCATGTAGGTGATGCCGACCCGCAATGTCGGCAGGGCGCTCATGAACTGGTTCCATGTCGACAGGCACAGCTTGGTGCCCCAGATGGTCATGAACAGGCAGATGGTGCCCATGAGCACTTGCGAAACGATGCTCATGGTTCGGCGCATCTTCGGTTGCAGGCGGTCGGTGACCATCGCCACCGCCATGTGCGCACCGGCGCGATAGCTGGCGGCGGCACCGATGAAGGTGAAGACCATCATCAGCAGGATGGCGGTGGGCTCCGGCCAGCTTGAGCCGGTGCCGAGGACGTAACGGGCGAACACGCCCCAGGGAATGATCAGGGAAATGGTCAGCACCGACAGACCGGCGACCCAGATGCAGGCCATGTAAATCCGGTCATTGATGCGCAGCAGCAAATTCTTCATCGGGTTCCACCGTAACCGGGCAGGCGTGAGCGTCGAGCGACGCCAGCGCTGCCGGGCCTTGTATTGAGGGCAGGGAGGTTACTGAACGGCTTCGATGCGTTTGATCAGGTCGACGTAGGGCGCGCCGTATTTTTCGCGGATCGAAGCGGTGGCCTCGTAGAAGGGTTTCTTGTCGACGGTGATGAACTCGACGCCGGCGGCCTTGAGTTTCTCTTCACTGCTGGCCGACTTGGCATCCCACAAGGTGCGCTCTTGGGCCTGCGCAGCCTTGGCGGCTTTCTTCACCAGGGTCTGCTGATCGGGGCTGAGTTTTTCCCAGGTGATTTTCGACATCACGATGGGCTCGGGCAGGATCAGGTGCCCGGTCAGGCTGTAGAACTTGGCGTTCTGGTAGTGGTTGTGTTCAAGCAGGGTCGGCGGATTGTTTTCCGCGCCGTCGATAACGCCGGTCTGCAGCGCACTGAAGATTTCGCCGGTGTCCATGGCGATCCCGTTGCCACCCATGGCGTTGATGGTTTCGATGAACATCGGGTTGCCCTGCACACGGATTTTCATACCCTTGAGGTCTTCGAGGCTGCGCACCGGTTTCTTGGTGTAGATGTTGCGCGTGCCGCCATCCATCCACGCCAGCGCCACGAGGTTGAATTCGGAGTTAGTGATCTTGTCGAGGATTTCGTCACCGATTTCACCGTCGATGATCTTGCGCATGTGCGCCTGATCACGGAACACGAACGGCATATTGAACACGTTTACGTCCGGCACCACCGGACCGACGATACCGAGGCTGACGCGGGCCATCTGGATGGCGCCGACCTGAGCCTGTTCGACCACTTCCTTTTCCGAGCCGAGCACGCCGCCAGGAAACATTTTGAAGGTCAGCTTGCCGTCACTTTCGGCAACCAGGGTCTTGCCCAACTGTTCTTCAGCGACCACGGTCGGATAACCGGCGGGATGGATGTCGGCGAATTTGATTTCCAGCGCATGGGCGGCGCTGCCGAAGGTGAGCGCGAGGGGGAGAGCGGCGGCGAGCAACGTGCGTTTGAAGTCCATGAGGGGTTCTCCAGTCTTGTTATTTTTGTGTTCAAGGCACAGCGATGCAGCAGGGGGTTACAGCAGGTCGTCGAACAATGGCTCCGGCAGGCCTTTTATGCCGGGGTTGAGGGCGAACACGCCGCCGGCCAGCGATTGCGGATCCTGGTCGTCGCCGGGGCGGATCGAGGTCACGAACAAAGTGTCCATCCGGCTGCCACCGAAGGCGCACATGGTGGGTTTTTTCACCGGTACCTGCAGCGAGCGGTCAAGGCGACCGTCGGGGGTAAAACGATGGATCAGGCCGACGTCGTTGGCGCAGATCCAGTAGCAGCCATCGGCATCCAAGGCAGCGCCGTCGGGGCGGCCATAAAAATGGTTCATGTCCACGAACACCCTGCGGTTGGAGGGTGTGCCTGTCTCGGTGTCGTAATCGAAAGCCCAGATCAGTTGCACGTTCGGGTGCGAGTCCGACAGGTACATGGTTTTGCCGTCCGGGCTGAAGCCCAGACCGTTGGGCACGATGAAGCCATCAAGCTGTGCCTCGATCACGCCTGTTTGCCCGGCACCGTAACGATAGAGCCGGCCCTCGGGCAGATTCAGGCCCATGTTCAGCACCATGCTGCCGGCCCAGAACCGGCCCTGACGGTCGCAGCGACCGTCGTTCAGACGCATGTCCTGACGGCTGTGTTCCACGGTCGCGAGCAGGTCGCTGTCGAGGCTGCCATCGCCATTCGGTTGTAAATGAAAGAACCCACTCTCCATCCCGGCAACCCAACCGCCCTCGCTGTGGCGGGCGATGCAGGCAAGCATTTCGGGAGTCTTCCAGGCATGGACGTGGCCAGTGTCGGCGCTCCAGCGTTGCAGACCACCGTTGGGGATATCGACCCAGTACAAGGCGTTTTCCTGTGGCACCCAGACCGGGCTTTCACCGACCGCGTTGCGGGCGTCGACGATCAATTCGGCTTGCATACTCATTCCCTTGGTTTGTGCTTTTGGAGACGGACAAGCGCAGCGATCAATCGCCGAACGGGCCGGCCGCAACGAAGGCGCCGCCCTGATAGATCCGCGCCGGGTCATCGCTGGCGGGCATCGGCTGCGCTTCGACCTTGTCGCGAAACACTTCGGAGGTGTCCTTGGCCTCGAAGCCGAGGTGGCTGGCGAAGCGGTTGTCCCACCACACATCCTTGTTGGCGGACATGCCATAAACCACGGTGTGGCCGACGTTGGGGGTGTACAGCGAACGCTCGAGCAGTTGGGTGAGGTCGTCGAAGCTCAGCCAGGTGTGCATCATTCGGCGGTTCTGCGGTTCGGGAAACGACGAGCCGATGCGGATGCTGACGGTTTCGATGCCATAGCGATCGAAGTAGAAACTGGCCATGTCTTCGCCGTAGGACTTGGACAGACCGTAGTAGCCGTCGGGGCGACGAGCAGAGCTGGCGTCGAGGTGTTCGTTCTGTTTGTAGAAGCCGATGACATGGTTGGAGCTGGCGAAGATCACCCGCTTCACACCGTGTCGGCGTGCCGCTTCATAGATATGGAATACGCCGCAGATGTTGGCGCCGAGGATTTCTTCGAAGGGGCGCTCCACCGAGACACCGCCGAAGTGCAGGATCGCATCCACGCCTTCGACCAGCTGATGCACGGCAGCTTTGTCGGCGAGGTCGCAGAGCACGATTTCTTCGCGGTCATCGATGGCCGGGGCGAGGGCAGCGATGTCCGACAGGCGCAGTACGTTGGCGTAGGGGCGCAGACGTTCGCGCAAGACTTTGCCCAGGCCACCGGCGGCGCCGGTCAGCAGCAGGCGATTGAACGGAGTTGGGGCGGTGGGGGTGGACGTCATGGCAATCCCTTACACGTTGTTATTAGGTTTGTTGTAGGTTGTCGTATGACTGCGCTGAAGTATCGGTAGGGTTTCCGGAACTTGTCAACGCGACTTTCGGTGTAAATGACGGAAGGCTGATTCACCTTCCGCTCATGCCATGTTCGGGTCTACAGCAAGGAAATCGGGTAACTGATGAAGATCCGGTTCTCGTCGAATTCATTGGTGCTGAAGTCCCGGCGAATCGTCGCGTTGCGCCATTTGACGTTGAGGTTCTTCAGCGGGCCGCTCTGCACGGTGTAGGCCAGTTCCGATTCGCGACCCCATTCCTTGCCATCGGTGATGGTGCCGGTGTGCACGTTGTCGCCGCTGATGTAGCGGTTCATCAGCATCAGCCCGGGGACGCCGAGGACGACGAAGTTGTAGTCGTGGCGGATCTGCCAGGAACGCTCCTGCGCGTTGTCGTAACTGGCGTTGTAGCTGTCGTTGGCCAGGGTGCCGCCGCTGGTGCCGTTGACGCGCATCCAGGCATCGTCGCCGCTGAGCTTTTGCAAGCCGATGTAGAACGTGTTGCCGCCGTACCGGGCCGAGAGCATGGCGAAAGCGGTTTTGTTGTCGAGGTCGCCGGCCTGGGCGCTGCCGTCTTCCTTGCCGGTGAAGAATCCGAGGTTGGCGCCCAGTGTCCAGTCGCCCAGCGGCTGGCTGTGGCTGAGGTTGAAGTACTGCTGCTGGTAGATGTCGCTGAGTTCGGCGTACCACACACCGACAAGGGTGCGTTTGTCGTTGAAGGTGTATTCGCCGCCACCGAAGTTGAAGCGGTCGGACGTGAATGCGCCGCGGCCGTTCATCGACATGTCTTCCATGCTGGCATCGTTGCGCGGGCTGTTGCCACGGAACTGGCCACCGTAAAGGGTCAAACCATTGATTTCGGTAGAGGTGATCTGGCCGCCGCGAAAGGTCTGGGGCAGGGAGCGACCATCATCCGAGCGCAGGATCGGCAACACCGGCATCCACTCGCCGACCTTCAATTCGGTCTTCGACACCTTGGCCTTGAGCGCCACGCCCAGTCGCCCGAAATTGTCCGCCGGGCGCCCGTCATCGTGGATCGGCAACAGCTGCGTACCGCCCGTGCCTTTGCCGCCATCGAGCTTTTGCGAGTACAGCCCCAGTACGTCCAGACCAAAGCCGACAGTGCCCTGGGTGAAACCGGATTTGGCGTCGAGGATGAAGTTCTGCGTCCATTCTTCAGCCTTGCCCTGCGGATAGTTCGGGTTGACGAAGTTGCGATTGAAGTAGGCGTTGCGCAGGTTCAGGGTGGCTTTGCTGTCTTCGATGAAGCCCTCGGCGTCTGCGCTCATTGGCAAAACCAGGGCGAGGCTGCCGCAGCCGATCAGGCTCAGGGTGGAACGCGGGCGGGGGGTAGAAAAACGGGACGTGCGGACGGAATTGCAGACGAATGTGCTCACTGTGACGCTCCCTGTTTCATTTGTTGTTTTTATTATTTGTTATACGTCGTCGTACAACATGGTTGCGGATATTTGCGAGGTTTTCCGGAAAAGTCAACAGGGCGTCGTACGATGACTTCCCGTGAGCGAGCAGCCCTCCAAATGCTGTGAGGAAGGCTGCTTCGGGCCGCTTTTATTGGTTGTAGAGCGCCTCCGTGTTATCGATCAGTGGATTTTTTTCGGTCAGCACGATCTGCGCGATCTGATCCTTGCGCATGAAACTCACCTTCGGATGCGACTGGGCGTACCGGATGAAGCGTTCCATGGCCTCGACCATCGCCGGAGTACCGCCGATGCGGTCGTGCAGACTCACCGACATCATCCGCCGCTTGCTCGCGCCTTCGGCGTAGAGGCGATCGAATTCCAGCACCAGTTGCTGATAGAACTGCTCGGCAGAGAAATGCCGGCCCTCGACCAGCACGATGTCGTTGTTGCGCAGGGTGTACGGCACCACGGCGAATTTGCGTCCACGAACCATGGTCACGAACGGCTCGTCACGGCTGACGTCGTCGATGTGATAGGTGAAGTTCAGATCTTGCAGCACCTTCAGCGTATTGGGGCTGCGGCGCAGCCAGTTGGCGTTGTAGCCGACCGAGCGCTGGCCGGTGATTTTCTCCACCGCTGCGACACCGTCTCCGATGAACTGTTTTTCCTGGGCGTAGTTCATGTTGTACGAATCGGCCCAGCGCATGCCGTGGGCCGCCAGTTCATGACCGCGCTCGGCAATCGCCTTGGCCAGTTCCGGGTGCTTGAGCGCCGCTTCGCCGACCACGTGGGAGGTCACTTTGATGCCGGTGCGATCCCACAGATCGAGCATGCGCCACAGGCCTTCCTTGTAGCCGTAATCAAACCAGGTCTGTGCCGGCAGGTCCGGGTAGCCTTTTGGCAGCGGTGTGCCGGAGAACGGGCTTTCAGCGCCTTCGGGCTGGCCGCCGGTTTCGAATTGCATCGACACCGAAATCACCAGTTGCGAGCCGTCCGGCCATGGGCGTTCCTGGGCAAAGGCGAGGGCGGGCAGCAACAGCGTGGCGGCCAGCAGGTTTTTCAGCAGACGCGGGGAGCGTTGCCAGCGGGGAGTGGTCATATCGGGCACCTTGCAGGTTGAGAAGTGAAACAAGGTTGGCATTCGCCAGGCCCGGGAAAAATCCGCTGCGGGCGAGATGACTTTTAAACAAAATTTACGAATTGCGATGCACGAATTTCTGGTGGGAGCGAGCAGGCTCGCTCCCACAGGGATATGTGTTTGGCTGCAGTTTTGCGGCAAACTCAAGCCATCACCGTATAAGGCCAATCAATGAACCAATACGCCCCGCGCAACTGGCAGCCGCACGAGAAGCCCAGTCTGCCCGGTTCCCCCTCGACGCCGCTGCATTCCAACCCCAAGCGCCTGGCTTATGCGCTGGTGGGCGTGCTTGTGGCGGTGACCGGTGGGCTGGGTAATGCGCTGGTGGTCGCCAACCTGCCTTACCTGCAAGGCGCGCTCGGGGCGACCACGGCGGAGATGGCCTGGCTACCGGCGGCGTACGTGATGACCAACGTGTCGATGAACCTGCTGCTGGTGAAGTTTCGCCAGCAGTTCGGCTTGCGCGCGTTCACCGAGGTGTTTCTGGTGCTGTATGCGCTGGTGACCTTCGGCCATCTGTTCGTCAATGACCTGAATTCGGCGATTGCCGTGCGTGCGGCCCACGGCATGGTCGGCGCGGCGTTGAGCTCGCTGGGCCTGTATTACATGGTGCAGGCGTTCCCGGCCAAATGGCGGATGAAGGCGCTGGTGCTGGGCCTCGGCACTTCACAGCTGGCCTTGCCGCTGGCGCGACTGTTTTCCGAAGACCTGCTGCAGATCGCCGAATGGCGCGGCCTGTACCTGTTCGAGTTGGGCATGGCGTTGCTGTCGCTGGGCTGCGTCCTGATGCTCAAACTTCCGCCGGGTGACCGGTTCAAGACTTTCGAACCCCTCGACTTCCTGACGTTCGCGATCCTTGCGACCGGCGTTGCGCTGTTGTGCGCGGTGTTGTCCTTGGGGCGGATCGACTGGTGGCTGGAGGCCGACTGGATCGGTATCGCACTGGCCGCTTCGATTGCTCTGATTCTCGCGGGGCTGGCCATCGAACATAACCGCAGCAACCCGATGCTGATGACCCGCTGGCTCGGCAGCGGGGTGATGATCCGCCTGGCGCTGGCGGTGATCCTGATTCGCATGGTGACCTCGGAGCAATCCACTGGCGCCGTGGGCTTCATGCAGAACCTGAACATGAGCAGCCAGCAACTTCATAGCCTGTATGTGGTGATGCTGATCGGCAGCGTCGCCGGGCTGCTGACCAGTGCGCTGACCATCGACCCGAAACACCTGCTGATGCCGCTGATCATTTCGCTGGCGTTGATGGCCACCGGCTCGATCATGGACAGCTCATCGAATAACCTGACCCGCCCCGGCAACCTGTATTTCAGCCAGTTCCTGCTGGCGTTCGGCAGTACCTTTTTCCTCGGCCCGACCATGGTGCTGGGCACGCGCAACGTGCTGACCAACCCGCGCAACCTCGTGAGTTTTTCGGTGTTGTTCGGGATCTGCAACAACCTCGGCGGTCTGATCGGCGCGGCGTTGCTGGGGACGTTCCAGATCGTGCGCGAGAAGTTTCATTCCAGCCACATCGTCGAGCAACTGGTGATGTCTGATCCCCGCGTCGCCGCCCGGGTGCAGAGCGGCGGGTCGGCGGTCGGCTCCGTGATTGCCGACCCGAGTCTGCGCAATCTGCAGGGCATTCGCAGCCTGGCCAACGCCGCTACCCGCGAAGCCAACGTACTGGCCTATAACGATGTGTTCATGCTGATCGCGGTGATCGCGATCCTGACCATGATCTGGATTTCCATCCGTGCGCTGTGGCTGATCAGCACCACCAAAGCCGTCGCCCCGACACCTTCCGTACCTTCCAGCGGTGCCACTTCTTCATGACCGAACCGACTACCACGACCACCAATGCCATCGCCGCCACCCCTGAAGGTGTGGCGCCGCCGTCATCACCGAACACCGAGCCGCGCTCGTTGCGGGTGCGGATCATCTCATCGCTGGGGTTTGCCGCGATTGCTATCGTCGGCGTGCTGATCGTGCTTTACGCCTGGCAGCTACCGCCGTTCAGCAGCGCAGTTGAGACCACCGAAAACGCCTTGGTGCGCGGTCAGGTGACGATCATCGGCCCGCAGCTCAGTGGCTATGTGTTTGAAGTGCCGGTGCAGGACTTCCAGTTTGTGAAGGAGGGCGATTTGCTGGTGCGTCTCGATGACCGCATCTATCAGCAACGCCTCGATCAGTCGCTGGCGCAACTGGCGGTGCAGAAGGCCTCACTGGCCAACGTGGTGCAGCAGCGCAACAGCGCCGAGGCGACGATCAAGTTACGTCAGGCGGTGGTGGCCGACAGCGAAGCGCAGCTACGCAAAAGCGAGGCGGATCTGCGACGCAACAAAGCGCTGGTCAATGACGGCTCCGTGTCCAAGCGCGAGATGGACGTGGCGCTGGCCGCCAACGCCCAAAGCATTGCGGCGGTGGCGCAGGCCAAGGCCAATCTGGAAATCGCCCGGCAGGATCTGCAAACGGTGATCGTCAATCGCGGCTCTCTGGAAGCGGCGGTGGCCAGCGCCGAGGCGGCGGTGCAGCTGGCGCGGATCGACTTGTCCAACACCCGGATCATTGCTCCACGTGACGGTCAGTTGGGGCAGATTGGCGTGCGTCTGGGTGCTTACGTAAACTCCGGGGCGCAGTTGATGGCGCTGGTGCCGAACCAGAAATGGGTGATCGCCAACCTCAAGGAAACCCAGATGGACAATGTGCGCGTCGGGCAACCGGCGAGCTTCACCGTCGATGCCTTGAACCACCGTAAATTCACCGGCCACGTGCAGCACATCTCGCCGGGCACCGGTTCCGAATTCGCGTTGTTGCAGGCTGACAATGCCACCGGCAACTTCGTGAAAATCGCCCAGCGAGTGCCGGTGCGCATCACCATCGATCCGGATCAGCAGGAGAGCGAGCGCTTGCGGCCGGGGATGTCAGTGGTGGTCAGCATTGATACGGCGGCGGGCGACACCCAGAAACACTGACCTCAGGCGGCGATCATCGGCGGCAAGGTGCCGAGCACGGACACCGCCGCCACGGCGCCGATCCCCAGCAGCCATTCAAGCATCACGCTGTGCTTGAGGGTGTCGAGCCGTTGTTCACAATCGTTGATCCGCACGCGATTGAACAGCGCCAGTGCAAGCATGCCGGACACCAGCAGCGCCTTGATCAGCAGTATCAGGGCGAATCCCGAGAACAGCGGTGTCGGCCACCATTGGCCGGTGAGCACGCGCACGTTGATCAGCCCGGTGATCAGCAGGCCGGCGACCAGTGCGTAACCGAGTCCGCTGAAACGCTGCAAGATTTCGCGCATGTCTTTGTCAGGTTGGCGCAGGATCATCACCAGCATCAGCAGCCCGCCGAGCCAGGCGCCGACACACGTCAGGTGAATGACTTGATTGAGGATCAGCATTTGCCCGCTGAAGCCATCGAGCATCGCCCCGTGTCCGACCGGTGCCAGCGTCATCAGCAGCAGCGCGCTCAGGCCCAGCCGCAATGGCCGGTTCGAACGCCACGGCGTAAACAGCAACGCCAGCAACAGCGCATTGATCAACAGATGCCAGCGCCAGACCTGACCGAAAAACGTATGACCGAGAACCAGCTCGACGGTGGCCGGATCAAAAGCGGCAGCCGCCGAACCGGCCATGCTTGCAGTAATCAACAACGCCCAGATGACGCCGCTGAGCAGGGCAATCGCCACCAGCCAGCGAGCCAGTCGCGCCAACTGCCGATCCAGTGCCGGCGCTTCACCCTTGAGCAGCAGCGGCCGGAACAGCCAGGCCCCGAACAGCATCAACACCACGATGAAATGCGGGAACCGGCACAGCACCAGCGCTTCACTCATGAATTACTGGCCAACCTTGAACTGATAGGCGCCTTCGCTTTTGTGCGTGTCGACCGACACCGCATGCCATTCGACCTTGTATTCGCCAGCGGTCAGTGGTGCTTCGGGGGTGACGATCAGGGTTTTCTTGTCACCTTCGGTGGTCAGCGGTTTGACTTTCACCGGCTTGCCGTCGTGGGTCACGGTGACTTTGGTGAAGCTGGCTTCGACGCCTTCGGAAAACACCAGACGCAGATCCGCCGGTGCCGCGACGGTGCTGTCGGCGGCCGGGGTCTGGCTTTTCAGATGGGCGTGGGCGAAGGCCTGGGAAGTGACGATCAGCGAGGCCAGCAGCGCGCCGGTGGTGAACAGTTTTTTCATCGACATGGAACGATTCCTTTCAGTGAAATGGCGGGCTGAGTATAGGACGTGGATCACAGGGCTTTCAGGCGCATGTGAATGACCGGAAAGGGCCGGCCTTCGCCGTCGAGTGCCGAGCGGCCGATGTCTTCGAATCCGTAGTGCCGATAGAAGCCGTGGGCTTGCGGGTTCTGTTCGTTGACGTCGACCTTCAGCAACGGGCGCCGGACGTGGTCGAGCAAGCGCCGGCCGATACCCTGGCCACGCTGAGCCGGGTCAATGAACAGCATTTGTACGGTGTCGTCATCGGTGGCGATGAAGCCTGCCGGGGAGTGGTCGGGGTTCTCGAAAACCTGCACATCCAGCGCGGGCAGGTAGGTGTCACGCACCAGCGGGAACAGCCGATGGATGTCATCTTCCGGGAGGAAGTCGTGAGTGGCGCGGACCGAGCGTTCCCACAGTGCGGCGAGCTGCGGATCATCCGCAGCGATGCGCTTTCGAATGGTCATGGACAGATCCTTCAGTGT
Organism: Pseudomonas sp. GW458-11-26-14-LB4; assembly: GCF_059423925.1. Taxonomy (NCBI): domain Bacteria; kingdom Pseudomonadati; phylum Pseudomonadota; class Gammaproteobacteria; order Pseudomonadales; family Pseudomonadaceae; genus Pseudomonas; species Pseudomonas sp. GW458-11-26-14-LB4. The sequence goes on along the minus strand of NZ_JBWKYU010000022.1, from coordinate 17,355 downwards.
CTGACGGGGAGAAGGAGGGCGATCCTAAACCAGAAAAAAGCCCAAGTGTGTGAAGAATCGTTCTCGGCTGTCGCCCCTTGCCCAGAGCGGATGCTAGTCTTCAACAACGTTGTCTTCAGGGAGCCCTCATGGGCAATCACAAGATCGAAATCCGCCGCACCAACGTCGACAAGATCCTGCTGGCGGCGGAAAAAGTCTTCGCCGAAAAAGGTTTCGGCGGCACCGCCATGGCGGACATCGCGGCTGAAGTGCAGCTGCCGCGATCCAACCTGCATTACTACTTTTCGACCAAGAGCGAACTGTACAGCGCAGTGCTGTTCGACCTGCTGGAAGTGTGGAAGCAGGACGCGCTGTGCTTCGAGATGTTCGACGATCCGCGCGTGGTGCTCAGCAGCTACATCCGCGCCAAGATGAACCACTCGCGCAGCCGGCCTTACGGGTCGAAAGTCTGGGCCAACGAAATCATCCACGGCGCCCCGACCCTCGGCGAGGCGCTGGATGTGAGCCTGTATGACTGGGCGAAGATGAAGGAGGCGAAGATCCGGCAGTGGGTGGAGGACAAGCGGATTCTGCCGGTGGAGCCGTCGAGCCTGCTGTACATGATCTGGGCCTCGACACAGCACTATGCCGACTTCGATCATCAGGTGAATATTTTGAATGAGCACCAGCCGCTGTCGGACATGCAGTTCGAGCGGGCGGTGCAGACGGTGACTAGCGTGATTTTGCGGGGGATCGGGTTGGAGCCCTGAAAGTCAAAAGCTGGCCCTCACCCCAGCCCTCTCCCGGAGGGAGAGGGGGCCGATCGAGGTGTCTTGCGAGCTACATCGACCTGCAAGACCGGGTCGGTTATGGATTCAAAGCGCAGCTCTAGCAGCTTCGGTTATGGATTCAACGCAAGACTTTCACGTCGGTGTAATTCATCAATATCCCCCAATCAGTCCCCTCTCCCTCGGGGAGAGGGTTAGGGTGAGGGGACTTCTGGATCAGCAGGCAATCTAGACAGCAACGTGATACGGATTCCTCGGATCATGATTCCAGTCCAGAAACGGCTTGCCCGTCTCCATCGGCACCATCTCGATGCAATCCGCCACCGGGCAAGTGATCTGGCACAGATTGCACCCCACACACTCATCATCGATCACTTCATATTGATGCGTGCCATCGGCCTGTTTCAGGCTGCTGATCGCCTGGTGTGAAGTGTCCTCGCAGGCAATGTGGCAACGCCCGCAACCAATGCACGCCTCCTGGTCGATCTTCGCAATCACCTGATAATTGATGTCCAGGTACTTCCAGTCCGTGGTATTGCCCACCGCGCGCCCGGAAAACTCGGCAATGCTGGCGTAACCCTGGCTGTCCATCCACCGCGACAGGCCATCCTTCATCTCATCGACAATCCGGAAACCATGCAGCATCGCCGCCGTGCATACCTGCACCGCGCCGCTGCCCAGTGCGATGAACTCCGCCGCATCACGCCAGCTGCCAATACCGCCGATGCCGCAGATCGGCAGGCCCTGGGTCTGCGGATCACGGGCGATTTCCGCGACCATGTTCAGCGCGATCGGCTTCACTGCCGAGCCGCAATAACCGCCGTGGGTACTTTTGCTGCCGACGGTGGGCAGGGCGACCATGTGTTCGAGGTCGACGCTGGTGATCGAGTTGATGGTGTTGATCAGCGACACTGCATCGGCGCCGCCCCGATGCGCGGCGCGGGCGGCGACGCGGATGTCGGTGATGTTCGGTGTGAGTTTGACGATCACCGGCAGCGAGCAATAGGTCTTGCACCAGCGCGTAACCTGCTCGACGTACTCCGGCACCTGACCGACCGCCGCGCCCATGCCGCGCTCGGGCATGCCGTGGGGGCAGCCGAAGTTCAGCTCGATGCCGTCAGCGCCGGTGGCTTCCACCAGTGGCAGGATGTGTTTCCACGACTCTTCGACGCACGGCACCATCAGCGACACGATCAGCGCGCGATCCGGCCAGTCCTTCTTCACCTGGGTGATTTCCCGCAGGTTGATTTCCAGCGAACGGTCGGTGATCAGTTCGATGTTGTTGATGCCCAGCACTTCGCGGTTGGCGCCGTAGTGCGCCGAATAACGCGACGACACGTTGACCGCCGCCGGGTCTTCACCCAGGGTTTTCCAGACCACGCCGCCCCAGCCGGCCTCGAAGGCGCGCACCACGTTGTAGGCCTTGTCGGTCGGCGGCGCGGAGGCCAGCCAGAACGGATTGGGGGCTTTGATACCGGCGAAGACAATCGAGAGATCGGCCATTTACGCAGCCTCCACATTAAGCATCAGTTGAGCGTTGATCGCCTCGGCGGCGCGCTTGCCGTGTTGCACCGCTTGCACGGTCAGGTCCTGATCGAGGCTGGTGCAGTCGCCGCCTGCGTACACACCGGGGATACTGGTGCGCAGGTTTTCATCGACCTGGATGCGTTCGCCCTGACGCTTGAGTTCGCGGGCCAGCGGGTCGGCGAGGGCGCTGCCGTCGAAGGCCTGGCCGATGGCTTTGAAGATCGCATCGGCGGCCAGTTCGAACGTCTCGCCAGTGGTTTGCAGACGACCTTCCACCAGATGGGTGCGGGCGAAACGCATGCCGCGCACCTTGCCTTGAGCGTCGAGCAGCACTTCGTCCGGTTGCGCCCAGGTCAGCAGCCGCACCTGATTGGCCTTGGCGATGTCCTGTTCATGGCCGGTGGCGCCCATGTCCGCCGCGCCACGGCGATAGACCAGGTTGACGTCGCGGGCGCCGAGGCGTGCCATTTGCACGGCCATGTCGATGGCGGTGTTGCCAGCGCCGAGGACGATGCAGTGTTCGGCCAGCGGCAGTTGCGACAGGTCATCGGCCTGGCGCAGTTCGCGGATGTAGTCAGTGGCGGCGAGCAGGCCGGGGGCGTCTTCGTGGGGCAGGCCGAGTTGCTTGCTGGCGTTCAGGCCGAGGCCGAGGAACACCGCGTCGAATTGTTGGTGCAGTTCGCTGAGAGTCAGATTCTCACCGAGTTTCTGGCCGTGACGGATTTCGATGCCGCCGATTTGCAGGAGGAAATCCAACTCCTTCTGTGCATAGTCGTCGACCAGTTTGTACTTGGCGATCCCGTATTCGTTGAGCCCGCCAGCCTTTTCCCGTGCCTCGAAAATCACCACGTCGTGACCGTGCATGGCGCTGCGATGCGCGCAGGACAAACCCGCCGGACCGGCACCGACCACGGCGATGCGTTTACCGGTGGCGGCGGCGCGCTGGAACGGGTGCTCGGTAAAGTGAGCGTTGTCCACGGCATAGCGTTGCAGCAGGCCGATCAGCACCGGCGCGCATTCGTGGGCGTTGTTGCGCACGCAGGCTTGCTGGCAGAGGATCTCGGTCGGACAGACCCGCGCGCAGCTGCCGCCGAGGATGTTTGCCGAAAGGATTTTCTGCGCGGCGCCTGGCACGTTGTCCTGATGGATATTGCGGATGAACGACGGAATGTCGATCTCACTCGGGCACGCATTCACGCACGGCGCGTCGTAGCAGTACAGGCAGCGTGAGGCTTCCAGATGCGCCTGACGGTCGTTGAGCGGTGGCGCCAGATCGGTGAAATGGCCGGCGAGGGCGGCCGCACTTTCGTGCGGGTGCGGGAGATGGTTCAGGGTCTCGATCACGGTTTTTTGCCTCACGGTTATTTGAGGTTTTCTGCCTCTGTCGGGCAGTGGTTTTTTGTGTTGTGTTTGATAGTTCCCACGCTCCGCGTGGGAATGCAGCCCGTGACGCTCCGCGTCACTGGACGCAGAGCGTCCCTTGAGGCATTCCCACGCAGAGCGTGGGAACGATCATCGGCAATCAGGGAATCAGCGCTTGACGGCCACAGGCCTGTGCAACTCAGCCCGTTTGCTCAGCAAATCAAACACCGCCGGATACGCCGGCCGTTCGATATACCGCCCGGCCCCACGCTCGGCGCGCAGGTCGCCGTCGGCCCAGACCACCCGGCCCTGGCTGACGGTATGGCTCGGCACACCGGTCACGGTCTTGCCTTCGAAGATGTTGAAGTCCACCTGCTGATGGTGGGTCTTGGCGGAGATGGTGCGGGTGCCTTGCGGATCCCACAGCACCAGGTCGGCATCGGCGCCGACGCGGATCGCGCCTTTGCGCGGGTAGAGGTTGAAGATCTTCGCAGTGTTGGTGGAGGTGAGGGCGACGAAGTCCTGCATCGACAACCGCCCCGAGTTCACCCCTTCATCCCACAACACCGCCATGCGGTCTTCGATGCCGGCGGTGCCGTTGGGGATCTTGCTGAAGTCGTCACGGCCGGCGGCTTTCTGCTCGGCGCAGAAGCAGCAATGGTCGGTGGCGGTGGTGTGCAGATTGCCGCTCTGCAAACCATGCCACAGCGCGTCCTGATGCCCGCGCGGGCGGAACGGCGGGCTCATCACGTAACCGGCGGCGGTCTGCCAGTCCGGGTGCTGATAGACGCTGTCGTCCAGCAGCAGATGCCCGGCCAACACTTCGCCGTAGACCGGTTGGCCCTTGCTGCGGGCGTAGGTGATTTCGTCGAGGGCCTCTTTGGTCGAAACATGCACCAGGTACAGCGGTGTGCCGATGGTTTCAGCGATGCGGATCGCCCGGCTCGCGGCTTCGCCTTCGACCTGCGAGGGCCGCGACAGCGGATGTGCTTCCGGCCCTGTGATGCCTTGGGCCATCAACTTGCGTTGCAGGTGATAGACCAGCTCGCCGTTTTCCGCGTGCACGGTCGGCACGGCGCCGAGTTCCAGGCAGCGCTCGAAGCTCGCCACCAGCGTGTCGTCGGCGGCCATGATCGCGTTCTTGTAGGCCATGAAATGCTTGAAGCTGTTGATCCCGTGATGGCTGACCAGCTCGGCCATTTCCTCCCGCACCTGCTCGCTCCACCAAGTGATCGCGACGTGGAAGCCGTAGTCGGAAGCGGATTTTTCTGCCCAGCCACGCCACTGGTGAAAGGCTTCGAGTAGCGACTGCTGCGGATTGGGAATCACGAAATCGATGATCGAAGTAGTGCCACCGGCCAGGCCAGCCGCGGTGCCGCTGTAGAAATCTTCGCTGGCCACGGTGCCCATGAACGGGAGTTGCATGTGGGTGTGCGGATCGATGCCGCCGGGCATCAAATATTGGCCGGTGCCGTCGAGCACTTCGGCGCCGGCGGGAATATCCAGGTTTTCACCAATGGCTTTGATCACGCCGTCAGCGCAATAGACATCGGCGCGATAACTTTCATCATGGGTAACAACGGTGGCGCCACGGATCAACAGAGACATTCCGAGTTCCTCGCAGGCATGACCGACTTGTGCCGGTTCTAGTGTTTTATTGTTCGCAGCGCCAAATGCGTAATCTTGTCAGCGCTGTCAGGAATAGACGCTAGTCGCAGTTCTGCAATTGATCAAGATTATTTTTTATAAGCTTATTACTGTTTTAAATCGTTGATAAATAACGATAAAAATACAAAATCACCAAAATGGTGAGGCGCTTCACCATTTTGACGCACTTGACAGGTTGGAAATATGAGCAAGATTTCCTATGTGAAATCAGCCGCTTGAAGTTGAGCTGCGGGTGACGCGTTCTGAAGAAAAATAATGCAGTGCACCAGATTGAGTCCTGACAGTTCGGACAACTTGCCTGGCATTTAGCCTGAGTGTTCAGTCAAGTTTTCGCGGCCTCACAAGGTGAATAATTAAAACTGATAAACATCAGTCGGTTACAAAAAAATAGAAGCACGGCCCGATGCGAAAGCGGGGCACCCGGCACGTTTATTGATGCCGCCGCTGACACCATGGCCGGTGCATGAAAGTTGTCAGTTCCTCCGGCCATCGTCCGGCTCGCACCTGCGTGTGCAGCCGCCTGATGAGCAAAAAAATAATCAGAAGAACAGTGGAGCGGCCATGCAACAGAACAGATCGCAAGTGACCGAGCGCGACGGCTTGTTCGAACTCGAAGCCGGCAGCGACGTCCTCGACAGTCCCCGTTACAACCACGACATGGCACCGACCAAGGTGCGCGAACGAACCTGGAACAAATGGCACATCACCGCGCTGTGGGTCGGCATGTCGATCTGCGTGCCGACCTACACCCTCGGCGGCGTCCTCACCGCGTATTTCGGCCTTAGCGTCGGCGAGGCCTTGCTGGCGATTCTGTTTGCCAACGTCATCGTCTTGATTCCCCTCACGCTCAACGCGTTTCCCGGCACCAAGTACGGGATTCCGTTTCCCGTGCTGCTGCGCTCGTCGTTCGGGATTCTCGGCTCCAACGTGCCGTGCCTGATCCGCGCGCTGGTGGCGTGCGGCTGGTTCGGCATCCAGACCATGTTTGGCGGGCTGGCAATTCACCTGTTTCTCGGCTCGGTGTTCGAGGGCTGGAAATCCCTTGGCGGGACGGGGGAGGTGATCGGTTTCATGGTCTTCTGGGCGCTGAACCTGTGGGTGGTGATCCGTGGCGCCGAGTCGATCAAATGGCTGGAAACCCTGTCGGCACCGCTGCTGGTGGCGGTCGGCATCGGGTTGCTGGTGTGGGCCATGCCGAATGTTTCGATGACTGAACTGCTGGCGATTCCGCCGAAGCGTCCCGAGGGCGCGAGTGTGGTCAGTTACTTCGCCGCCGGGCTGACGGCGATGGTCGGTTTCTGGGCCACCCTGTCGTTGAACATTCCCGACTTCAGCCGTTATGCCCGCAGCCAGAAGGATCAGATCCTCGGGCAGATTTTCGGCCTGCCGCTGACCATGTTCCTGTTCGCCGCACTGGGCGTGGTGATGACCGCCGCCTCGGTGAAACTGGTGGGCGTCAGCGTCTCCGATCCGGTGACTTTGATCGGCCACATCCAGAGCCCGGTATGGGTCGCGGTGGCCATGGCGCTGATCATCATCGCCACGCTGTCGACCAACACCGCCGCCAACATCGTTTCGCCAACCAACGACTTCCAGAACATCGCGCCCAAGGTGATCAACCGCACCAAAGCGGTGATTCTCACCGGGTTCGTCGGGCTGGCGCTGATGGGCCATGAGCTGCTGAAAAAGCTTGGGCTGATCGTCTCCGATGTCAGCCTGGAAACCGTGTATTCGAACTGGCTGCTGGGCTATTCCAGCCTGCTCGGGCCGATCGCCGGGATCATGGTGGTGGACTATTTCCTGATCAAGAAACAGCAACTGGACCTGGCCGGCCTGTACCGCGACGACGTGTACCCGGCGTGGAACTGGGCCGGGTTCATCGCCTTCGGCGTGCCGGTGGTGCTGACCTTGCTGTCGCTGGGCAGCAGCGCGTTCAGCTGGTTCTACAGCTACGGCTGGTTCACCGGCTCGGCGCTGGGCGGGTTGATCTATTACGGGTTGTGCGCGATGCGTGCGACGCCGGTGGCCGTCAAATCGCCATTGTAATTCCCATAAGAACTGCCTGAGGAGATCCCCATGAACGCAGCCGTAGACGTTCTGCAATCGACCCATCAGCATATCAACCGCGACCGCTTGTGGGCGTCGCTCATGGAGCTCGCCAAGCTCGGCGCCACGGTCAAGGGCGGGGTCTGTCGCCTCGCGCTGACCGACCTCGATCGCCAGGCCCGCGACCTGTTCGTGCAGTGGTGCAAGGACGCCGGTTGCAGCGTCACGGTCGATGAAGTCGGCAACATCTTCGCCCGTCGTCCCGGCCGTAATCCGAACCTGCCGCCGGTGATGACCGGCAGCCACATCGACACCCAGCCCACCGGCGGCAAGTTCGACGGCTGCTTCGGCGTGCTGGCCGGGGTCGAGGTGCTGCGCACCCTCAACGACCTCGGCGTGGAAACCGAGGCACCGCTGGAAGTGGTGGTCTGGACCAACGAGGAAGGCTCGCGCTTCGCCCCGTGCATGATGGGCTCCGGCGTGTTCGCGGAGAAGTTCACCCTCGAAGAGACCCTGGCCAAGGTCGATGCCGACGGCGTTACGGTCGGCGAAGCGCTGAACGCCATCGGCTACGCCGGGCAGCGCAAGGTCAGCGGGCACAAGGTCGGCGCCTATTTCGAAGCACATATCGAGCAAGGCCCGATCCTTGAGGACGAACAGAAAACCATCGGTGTTGTGCTCGGCGCACTGGGGCAGAAGTGGTTCGACCTGAAACTGCGCGGCGTCGAAGCCCACGCCGGTCCGACCCCGATGCACCTGCGCAAGGATGCTCTGGTCGGCGCCTCGGTGATCGTCGGCGCGGTCAATCGCGCGGCGCTCGGGCACCAACCCCACGCCTGCGGCACCGTCGGTTGCCTGCAAGCCTATCCGGGTTCGCGCAACGTCATTCCCGGTGAGGTGCGCATGACCCTCGACTTCCGCCACCTGGAACCGGCACGCCTCGACTCGATGATCGCCGAGGTCAAGCAAGTCATCGAAGCCACCTGCGAAGAACACGGCCTGACCTATGAATTGACCCCGACCGCTGACTTCCCGCCGCTGTACTTCGAAAAAGGCTGCGTCGAAGCCGTGCGCGGCGCCGCCAAAGGTCTGGGCCTGTCGCACATGGACATCGTCAGCGGCGCCGGCCACGACGCGATTTTCCTCGCCGAACTGGGTCCGGCCGGGATGATCTTCGTACCGTGCGAAGGCGGCATCAGCCACAACGAAATCGAAAACGCCGCGCCGGACGATCTGGCGGCCGGCTGTGCAGTGTTGCTTCGCGCGATGCTGGCAGCTTCGGCGGCGGTGGCCGGGGGGCAACGCGCGGCGTGAACACGGACAGAGCTGGATGGGTCGGCAAAACATTCTATTGCCAGGCAAAGCTTTACCTGTGGGAGCGAGCTTGCTCCCACAGTTTTTGCACGTTGGCTTGCGACTACCCAGGTCTTTCGTTGGTGTTCGCCGAACCTTTGCGACGGTCACTGCCGTTCGGGTTGCCAACGTCCAGCAATCGCCTTTCCACCAGCACATTCTCGAGCGCCTGGCGTTCGGCCGGCGCCATCTGGTGCTCGCGCTTTTTCAGCTCCAGCAGGATGGGGCTGGACCAGGTGCGATAGGTCTGTTCGATGAGGCGGCGGGATGTCATCAGTCTCTCCTTGATCAAGAGCCCGGTGTAACCGGCAGGGGCTCAATCCGATGAGGTACTAACGTTAGTCGACAAAAGCGCAGGGCGCTAATGCCGCCGGCGGGAGCCGACGAGGCGAATCGTCGCACCGTCGCTCCCACCGGTCATCCATCAATCGTCGACCTTCATCATCGCCTGCACACCCTCCCAGGCCTCGGCCCGCATCCGTTCGATATCCAGCCCCGGAATCACCCCGTTGTCGACGACGATCCGCCCACCCACCAGGCTGTATTTCACGGCAATCGGCTCACCCGCGACGACCGGTGCGACGGCGCTGTCGTGGAAACCGTAGAAGCGTGGGTGGTCGAGACTGTAGATCACCAGATCCGCTGCCTGGCCGACTTCCAGCGTACCGACCGCGCCGAGGCCGAGCACTTGCGCGCCGCCGGCTGTGCCCCAGTGAATGACGTCTTCGGCGGTGGTGGCGGAGGCGCCTTGTTCGGCGCGGTGGATCAGCCAGGCGGTGTTGGCTTCGCCGACCATGCTTCCGGATTCGTTGGAGGCCACGCCGTCGACGCCGAGGGAGATCGGCACGCCGGCCTCATACATCTGCGGGATCGGTGCGACGCCGCTGCCCAGCCGGGCGTTGCTCACCGGGCAGTGGGAGACGCCGGTGCCGGTCTGGGCGAGCATGCGGATTTCCCCCGGTTGCAGGTGCACGGCGTGGGCGAACCAGACGTCCGGGCCGAGCCATTCGTGTTCGGCGACGAATTCCACCGGCAGGCAGTTGTACTTGTCGCGGCAGAAGTTCACGTAGTTTTCGGTTTCAGACAGGTGCGTGTGCAGGCGCAATCCCATGCCTCGGGCGGTGTGCGCCAGTTCGCGCAACAACGTTGGCGGTAGCGAGAAGGTCGGCGTGGTTGGCGCCACCACCACCCGGCGCAGAGCATCCGGGGTGTCCTGGTGGTAGCGCGATTTCAGCCGTTCGATATCGCCGACCATTTGCCCCAGGGATTCCGGTTGCAGCGCGGTTTTCGAGAAGCCTGGGTGTGCGCTCGCCGACTCCAGCGCACCGCCACGGCAGAGCACAAAACGCAGGCCGAATTCCTCGGCTAGGTCGAACAGCAAGTCGCCGGTCTCGGTGCTGCCGTGGGCGTGGTAGAGGTAATGGTGATCGGCGCAGGTGGTGACGCCGGACAGCAGCAGTTCGACCATCCCCAGCCGTGCGGCGATCCGCGCCAGTTGCGGGGTGAAGCGGTTCAGGCGCGGATAGGGCACGCTGGCCAGCCAGCCTTGCAGGTCCTGATTCAAACCTTCGGGCACGGCTTTGAGCAGGTTCTGGAACAGGTGATGGTGGGTGTTGATCCAGCCCGGGTAGACCACCGAATTTCGCGCGTCGATCACTCGCTCACCGGGTTGCGGCTCAAGGTTGGCGGACATTTCCGCGATCCGGCCGTTGACCACGCGGATGTCCACCGCGCCGGCCCGGGCACGGGGGCCGCGCAGGCCGGTCATCACCGCGACCGGGTGCTTGATCAGGATGTTTTGAAGTTGAGTCATGGGCAGCTCCAGTCAGAGGATGTGCGAGGCGGATTTGCCGGGTGTGGTTTCTGGCACGCTGACGCCGTTGAGCGCCGCGTTGAGCAGCACCGACACCAGGCAGGCGATGACCACGCTGCTGTGCAGGAACGGCTGTGACCACTCGGGCAGTTGTTTGAACAGGGTCGGGGCGAGCACCGGCACCAGGGCGGCGGCGATGGTGAAACCGACGATCAGCACGTTGTAGCGATTGCGTTCGTAATCGACCTTGGCCAGGGTCTGGATGCCCGCCGCCGCGACCACGCCGAACATCGCGATGCCGGCACCGCCCAGCGCGGCGGTCGGCATCGAGGCGATGATCGCCCCGGCTTTCGGCACCAGCGCAATCGAGCACATCAGCAGACCGCTGATCGCCACCACCCAGCGGCTGCGCACGCCGGTCAGGATCACCAGACCGACGTTCTCCATGAAGGCAATGAACGGAAACGCGGCGAACATCCCGGCGATGGTGCTGGCCAGGCCATTGGCGCGCAGGCCGTTGATCACCTGTTTGTCTTCCACCGGTTTGTCGACAATGTCTCCAATGGCCACGAACAGCCCCATGGATTCGACCATCTGCACGATCATCACCACCACCATGGTGGCGATGGGGATCAGACTGAAGGTCGGCAAGCCGAAGTAGAACGGATAGGGCACGGTCAGCCACGGCGCGTCCTCGACGCTGTGAAAGTTGCCCATGCCCAGACCGTAAGCCAGACCGGCGCCCACCAGCATCCCCACCAGCACCGCCATGTTGCGCAGCAACGGGCTGCCATAACGGTTGACCAGCAGGATGGTCAGCAACACCACCACGGCCACGGCGAGAAACGCCGGCGCGCCGAAGTTGCTCGCGTTGCGCCCGCCGCCGACCCATTCATAGGCAATCGGGAACAGCTGCAGACCGATCACCGTGACGATGCAGCCAGTTACCACCGGCGGGAAAAACCGTCGCAAGCGGCCCACGAACGGCGCGATCAACATGGTGAAAATCCCCGCACCGATCACCGCCCCGCAGACCCCGGCGAACCCCACCTCCGGGTTGCTGCCGATGGCGATCACCGGCCCGACGCTGCTGAACGCCACGCCTTGCAGAATCGGCAGGCGTACGCCGAACTTCCAGAAACCGACGGTCTGCAACAGGGTGGCGATGCCGGAGCAGAACAGCGTGGTGCTGATCAGCACCACCGTGTCGGCGTGGGACATCTTCAAGGCACTGGCAACAATCAACGGCACGGCGATGGCGCCGATGTACGAGACGGCCATGTGCTGCAGGCCGAGGGTGAGCATCTGTCGCACCGGCAGGACGCGGTCGACAGGGTGGACGGTGGAGGAGGAACTGGCTGACGACATGGGGAATCACCTCTAGCTGTTGTTATTCGGTACAGAGGGGTATTCGTTCTGTGTGCCCGGAACCGCCATCCACCGGCTCCGATGCCGGGTTTCAGCCGGCCAGGCAGGCGGCGAAGCCCTGGTTCAGCGCCGCCCGATCCAGGTCGCGGCCGATGAACACGATCTTGCTCGAGCGCGGCTCGCTGCCCCACGCCGTCGAGGCGCGGAACTCCACCAGGCTGTGCACGCCTTGCAGCACGTAGCGCTGGTCTTCGTTGGCCACCGCCAGCACGCCTTTCATGCGGTACAGGTTGTCGGCCTGGGAACTGCGCAACTCGCTGATCCAGCGGTGGAACGCCATCAGGTTGACGGCGCCGTCCACGGCGATGCCCACCGAGGACACGCTTGGGTCGTGCTCGTGATCGGGTTCTTCAGCGTGATGGTCATGCTCGTGGTGATCGTGATCGTGCTGATCCGCGCCGATTTCCATCAGCTTCTGCGTGCATTCGAAGGCGCCGATGCCGAGGATCTTCGACAAGTCGATCTGTGCGTGGGTCGAGGTCACCAGATCCGCCGTGGCGTTCAATCCGCGGATCTTGCCGCGCAGGGTTTCCACCTCTTCGGAACTGACCAGATCAACCTTGTTGATGACGATGCGGTCGGCGCAGACGATCTGATCCACCGCCTGATTGTCGACGCCGTCCAGTTGCAAGTCTTCCAGGTGCTGGGCGATGTGTTTGGCATCGACCATGGTCACGATGGCGTCGAGTTCGACTTCCTCGGCGATCGGGTCGTTGATGAAGAAGCTCTGGGCCACCGGGTACGGGTCGGCCAGGCCGCTGGTCTCGATCAGGATATGGTCGAGCCGCACCGGACGCGCCACCAGTTCGCGGACGATCCGCACCAGATCTTCGCGGACTTCGGCGGTGCAGCAGACGCAGCCGTTGACCATTTCGTAGATCTCTTCGGTCTCGGAACTGAGCACCAGATCGCCGTCGATGCCGACTTCGCCGAACTCGTTTTCGATCACCGCGATCTTGCGGCCGTGGTTCTCCTTGAGGATGTAATTGAGCAGGGTGGTTTTGCCGGCACCGAGGAATCCGGTGAGGATGGTGACCGGGATTTTGGTGTTCGGGGTCGGGGCGTTGAAGGGGGTGTTCATGTGAGGCTCCTTGGTAGTGATAGACCGGTGCACGATGAAGGGGAGTGAGGCTGGATTTGGCTGGGGGCCGGGGTTTCACCCCAGCGCAACGCGGTGCCGGCATCGAGGCCGAACAGGTCGAGGACGCGGCCGAGGCTGTGGTCGACCATTTGCGCCAGGCTGTCTGGGCGGGCGTAGAAGGCCGGTACCGGCGGGGCGATGATGCCGCCCATCTCGGTGACGGCGGTCATGTTGCGCAGGTGGGCGAGGGTCAGTGGCGTCTCGCGAGCCATCAGCACCAGGGTGCGGCGCTCCTTGAGGGTGACGTCGGCGGCGCGGCCGATCAGCCCCGATGAGGTGCCGGTGGCGATCTCCGCCAGCGTCCTCATTGAACACGGCGCGACCACCATGCCCAGGCAGCGGAACGAACCGCTGGCGATCCCGGCGGCCACGTCGTCGGCGCGGTGGTAATGGCTGGCGAGGGCGGTGACGTCGGCCAGTTTGTAGTCGGTTTCGTGGGCCATGGTCAGCAGCGCGGCGCGGCTGATGATCAAGTGGCTTTCGATGTTCAGCTCGGCCAGCAACTCCAGCAGGCGCACGCCGTAGATAAACCCGGACGCGCCGCTGATGCCGACCACCATCCGCTGGCGGTTCACGATGGCAGACCTTCAAGCAGTTGCCGCGCGCGTTCGAGCACGTCCTGATCGAGCTGCGCCTTGACCCCGTCGAACCCCGAGCCACGCGTGGCATCCAGCCCCATGCGCGAGGTGGTGCCATTGACCGAGGACGACGGATCCAGGGGGCTGCCGGGCAAACCGTCGATGGTGAAAATGTCGAGGTGCGGCTGGAAATGCGTGGCCAGCGCCCACAACACCTGGCTGTCGTCGGTGAGGTCGATATCGCTGTCCACCGCGATCACGGTTTTCAGGTACGGATCCCAGCCGAGCAGGGCCAGCATGATCTGCCGGGCCTCGCCGTCGCGGCTCTGGTCCAGCGCCACGTAGCAATGAAAATGCGTACCGGAGTTCGGGTAATGCACGGCGGTGACGGCGGGGAAACGTGCCTTGAGCTTCTCGCTCATTTCCGCTTCGCGAGGCAGCCGCGCCAGGGTCAGGTGCTCGGCGTAACGTCCGCCCATCACGTCCACCAGCCAAGCGTCCTTGCGCCGCAACAAGGTGTCGACGCGCAGCACGTTGTTGGTCGAGCGATCCGAGGAATAACCGCTGAATTCGCCGAACGGGCCTTCTTCGGCATAGGCCGTCGGGTCTATCGTGCCTTCGAGTACGAACTCGGCGTAAGCCGGCACGCCGATGCCGTAGCGCGGGGTCTTGACCAGTTCCAGCGGCGCACCGAACAGCCCGCCGGCCACCGCGCGTTCATCGCTGCCATAGGGCAGCCGTGCAGCAGCGGCGAGCATGAACAGCGGATGCGCGCCGACGACCATGGCCACGCGCAGTTCTTCGCCGCGTTCGCGGGCGGTCTGCAGCATCCGCCACAGATGCCCGCGTGAATGCAGGCTGGTAGCCAGGGCCTGACGGGCGTGACGCATCGAGCGGTGGTAGCTCATGTTGGCGATGCCGGTCTGCGGGTCCTCGGCGATGATGATCGCGTTGGTAATGTACGGGCCGCGATCACTGTCGAAATGCTTGAGCATCGGCAGTAGCGCCAGGTCCAGGGTTTCGCCTTCGAAGACTTCATCGATTATCGGGCCGGTTTCGACGTAGCGCGGCGCGATCGGCTGGTTGGCGCGGGTCTGGAAGGTTTCGTGCAACTGCGCGGCACTGACGCCGAACAGCCGGGCGATGCGCCGACGGGAGGCGAACAGATTGGTCGCCACCGGCACACCGAGGTTGCCGACGTTTTCGCAGATCAGCAGCGGATCGCGGCCCTGAGCGGCGAGGGCATCGACCAGGGCGGTGACGTCCTGATCGGCAGAAAGGGGTTGGGTGATGGTCAGCACATCGTCCGGGTACTGGCGGCGATAGGCGTCGATGAATACGTGAAAATCCTGAGAGTCGCCGAGCGTCGAACGGGTCATGGTTTCACCTCGTAAAAAGCAGGCGCGCAGGGGTGAGGCTGGCGTTCGATCGACAAGCCGTTGGCCTGCCGGTCGAGCGAACGCCGGATCATCTTCGCGCCTGTAAAGTCGCTGTGTGGCTGGGTTGAAGCCGGGTCAGACCCTGTTTAGAGGTAGGTCGTGGTCAGGCGAATGTCCGCTTCGGCCAGATCCTTGGGCGGCGGGGTCGGTTCGATCCCGCACAACCGGGCGATGTTGTTGCCCAGGTAATCCTCAAGGTGATCCTCGTCGATCCCCAGGCCCTGCGGCGCCGGCGAGCACAACACTTCCAGCTCGCGCAGCCACATGCCCGGTTCGTTCGGCGGCGAGTCGGTGCCGAACACGATCTTGTTGCGCGGCAGCTCCTTGGCGAACTCGACGATCCGCGACTGGAAGCACCAGCCGGATTCGCAGTACACGTTCGGCGTGTCCATCGCCATCCAGAACGCTTCGAACGAGTAGTTGCCGCCGGTCTGGATGCCGAAGTGACCGATGATGAAATTGACCATCGGGAACTCGCGGATGATCGGGTAGAACATCGTCGGAATGGTGTACGGGCCGTCACCGGTGTGGATCAGCACCACGATGTTGTACTTGGCGCAGACCTTCATCGCCGGACGCAGCCAGTCGAGTGCGCGATCCGGGCGATAGCCGTGCATGTTGGCGTGCAGCTTGAGCATCTTGAAGCCGTATTCCTTGATATGGAATTCCAGCTCTGCCGCACCGTTTTCCGGTCCCCAGCGCGGGTTGAAGTTGAAGTTGCCGATGAACCGGTCCGGGTACTTCACGCACAGTTCGGCGACGTACGACATGTAGTCGCGCACGCCCTCGCGGCCACGGCGGTTGCCGTCGCGATAACCGGTGTTGCCCGGTGGCGGCTGGATGAATCCCATGTCGATCCGGCGCGGCTTGCCGTTGATCATGTACGGGCCGTCCATCAGCTTGAGCATGCGCTCGCCGGTGAACGGTTCGCCGGTGTGGCGCCAGGCCTCGTCGACCAGATTGGTGGGGTGCAGATGGGTGTCGATGATCATCGGTTCAGCTCCTGGCCAGTTGGGTGGTGACGGGGCGCTTGAGTTGCGCCTCTGCTTCGGAAACGGAACGCGGCGGCGGGGACGGCTCGAGGCCGATCATCCGTGCGGTGTTGTTGCCCAGGTAGTCTTCGAGGGTGTCTTCGTCGAGGTTAAGGCCCTGCGGCGGCTCGTGGCAGAGCACTTCGAGCAGGCGCAGCCACATGCCCGGTTCGTTCGGCGGGGTGTCGGTGCCGAACAGGATCTTGTGGGTCGGCAGGACCTTGGCGAACTCGACGATCCGCGATTGCAGGCACCAGCCGGACTCGCAATAGACGTTGGGCAGCTCCATCGCCCACTGCATCGGTTCGAACACGTAGACGCCGCCGGTCTGCACGCCGAAGTGGGCCATGATGAAATCGACGTTGGGGAACTCCTTGATCATCGGCACCCATTCCGACGGGATGCTGTAAGGCCCGTCGCCGGTGTGCAGCTTGACCGGGATGCCCAGCTCGGCACATTTCTCGAAGGCCGGACGCACCCAGTCCAGCGCGCGGTCAGGACGGTAGGCGTGCATGTTGGCCTGCATCTGCACCATCTTGAAACCGTGTTCTTTCACGTAACGCTCGATCGCCTCGACGCCGTTTTCCACGCCGCAGCGCGGGTTGTAGACGAAGCAGCCGATGAAGCGGTCCGGGTAGGTCTGGACCATTTTCAGGGTGTAGGCCATGTAGGCGTCGATGGATTCGCGGCCCGACAGCTCGCCGTCGGTCCAGGTGTAGATGGTGTTGCCCTGCGGCGGCTGGATGAAGGCTTTGTCGATGCGGCGAGGCTTGCCGTTGACCATGTACGGGCCATCCATCATCTCCAGCAGACGCTCGCCGGTGAACGGGTCACCGTCATGCCTCCAGGCGAGGTCCACGAGATCCGTGGGATAGCAGCTGATATCGATGATCATTGAAGTCGATCTCCTGATAGCGGGGAAGGGAGCCTTGTGGCTCACAGCATCCACGTCCCGGGCAATCGACCGTTTCTATGCGCAGCACTCGCGCATTCCCTCGCCTGTTCGCATCCGGCCCGGGTGGGTGGTTGCTTGAGGCGAGTATTGGAAGGCGGGGGAGGGTTCGTACAATATTAATTGGGTGGGGTGGTGATACTTCTGGGATATAGGGGAAGATCAAAAGCCTGCCCTCACTGTAGAGACCGGTACATCCTTTACACATTAGACCGGGGACATCGTTTACACCTTTTACAGGCTTGATACG
>NZ_JBWKYU010000021.1:0-126553 GCF_059423925.1 Pseudomonas sp. GW458-11-26-14-LB4 | reverse complement strand
CCGCCACCCCCACCACCGCAAGCCTCCAGCGACGAACTCTTCAGCCAGCTCGATGCAGACGGCGACGGCACTGTTACCGCCACCGAACTGAACAGCGCGTTGCAGACCAGCGACAGCACCTCCTCAAACAACACCGACACCGCCACCGCCCTGCTCAAGGTTCTGGACAGCGACAGCAGCGGAGGCGTCAGCAGCGACGAACTGAAAGCTGCACTGCATGCAGGTCGCGAACGCCCGGATGACGAACAAACTGCCAGCAATACTCAAACCACAACCGAAGCGCTGAACCGCATGATTGCCAATCTGAGCAAGCAGTACTCGCTAGAAAGCACCGCGTCGGTGGGCAAGTATTTGAATGTGGCGACTTGAGATTGGGTGAAGAGGATCGCTCTCGGGTCAAGACTTGAGGGGCGATTAACTCTGGCTGGGTGAGTGGTTTGCTTTGGCTCTGCGGTGTGTCATCAAAGCGGCCCTCACCCTAGCCCTCTCCCAGAGGGAGAGGGGACTGACCGAGGTGTTTAAGCGAACTACACCGACGTGAAATACCGAGGTGAACTCAGGTTTAAAGCACATACAACCCCACTCCTGCTTTGGCTTTGGCCTCCCACCACTCAACACAATGAGCGTTAGCTCGAGTAAAGCTTTTGACGTGCCGGCCCCTTCGGAAGGCTGAGTGGAGGGATTTATCCGGGGGTGGGCGCGTAGCGCCGTTTGGCGGAGCCAAACACATCGAGAGGAGGTGCAGCGAAGCAAACCGGAGGCGATGCCCCCGGATGAATCCCGGAGCGAAGGAACGCCGAGCCACAGCGAGGCGCCGAACGCAGGGGCCAAGACCTTTGCTTCCTTTGGGGCGTTTGCCAAAGGGAGTCGCTGTAAAAGCGAAACCGCCAGCGGCAACACCCGAAGAAACGGATATTCACCCAATCCCAAAGAGCCTGGTCGGCCCAAAGGCCGCCAAGTCAAAAGCCTCAAACCCGAGCCTGACTCTTACTCCAATCCGTCAACAAACTATAAGCAACAGCCAAAAGCGTAGGCCCAATAAACAACCCGATAAACCCAAACGCAATCAACCCGCCAAACACCCCAAGCAACACAATCACCAACGGCAGATTCCCGCCCCGGCTGATCAGATACGGCTTGAGCACGTTATCCACGCCACTGATGATGAACGTCCCCCAGATCCCGAGAAACACCGCCATCCCGTACTCGCCCTTCCAGGCCAGCCACGCCGTGGCCGGAATCCACACCAGCGGCGGCCCCATCGGAATCAGACTGAGCAAGAACGTCACGATCCCCAGCACCAGCGCCCCCGGCACCCCGGCAATCAGGAACCCGATCAGCGCCAGCACCGCTTGCGCCGCCGCCGTACCGATCACCCCGTTGACCACCCGCTGCACCGTACCGGCCACCAGATCGATGTAGTACCCGGCCCGGTCACCGATCAGGCGCTCCAGCAGACTGTGCACGAACGCCGCCAGTCGCGGCCCGTCGCGGTAGAAAAAGAACACGAAGACAATGCTCAGGGTCAGCTCGAGAATCCCGCTGCCGATCTGCGCACTGCGCGCCAGCAACCAGTTGCCGACCTGCCCCAGATAGGGTTTTACAGTCACCATCAGCGCCGCGCCCTGCTGATCGATGCTGTTCCAGATCCCGACAAGACGCTCACCCACCAACGGCACGCCACCCAGCCAGCTCGGTGCCTCGGGCAGCCCGTCGACCTGCACATCCTTGATGAACGCCGTAGCGTCACGCACGTGATCGGCCAGATTAAAGCCGAGCCACACCAGCGGCCCCGCTACCAGCAACATCCAGCCCATGGTCAGAACCAGGGCCGCGAGGGATTCCCGGCCATTGAGCCAGCGGGTCAGCAAGCGCATCAGCGGCCAGCTGGCAAACGCCAGCACCGCGCCCCAGAACAGCGCCGACCAGAACGGCGCCATCACCCAGAAACTGGCACCAAACAACACCAGCAACAGGATCTGCACCAGCAGACGATCATTATTGGGCATGTGAAATCTCGAAAAAAATCAGTCAGGCAAAGAGTAGGCGAACACGTCGAGCGTGTCCGCCAAAGACACCTTATCGCAACAGATCGATGCGCAGACCTTCGCCGTCGACACTGCCGGTTTCCATTCGCGCGGCGCGCACGCCCTGCCCGATCAGCGCCTGCCGCCAGGCCTCGGCCTTGGGTCCGGACACCGTCACCCGCAACGTGGTGTCGAGGTTCAAGCCACGGGACAGCAAGCGCAGCCAGGTGTCATCCGGATCGCCGGCCAGTTTTGGAAAATCCAGTTCGCCGGTGCTTTTCAGTTCCCGCAACAGCGTGGCCGAGGTCGGCAGCAGCTCACCGAGCGGTGCCAGTGCTTCAAACTGTTCAACGTGCAGATAAGCTTTGCGATTGCCGCGGGTGATGCTGTACAGCGCCACCAGCGTGTTGTCGCGCGGGGCCGCGAGCCTCAGCAGCAGATAGGCCTGCTGCTCGTCGGCACCGTACAGCTTGGCGTTGCCGAACACCTCATTGGCCCACAGGCTGCTCTCGCCGCAATCCCGGGCCTGGCACCAGAACAACAGCTGGGCGTCCTGTTTTTGCAGGGCTTCGCGAGCGAGAGTGAAGGCTTCGGTGGCGGAATGTTCCGGCGGCAATTCGTAGGTCACCGAGGTGGTTTGCCCCCGGGCACTGACCTGGCCGTCAAAACGCAACTGGCCGCTGATCTTGCGGATCGAGCCGAGCGGGTAGATCCGCTCCAGCTCCACGGCAGGGCGATAGTCGACGATCTGCGCATCGGCCAGACGCGGCACGATCGGCAGGTCCTGACTGCCCGGCAGGTCGGCAGCGAATAGAAAGGGACTGAAACAGCACAGCGCCAGCAGACTGATAGATCGCATGGACAGGCTCATCGCAGGGGCATGGCCAGGGTGCCTTGAGGGCAGTTCGAAGTCGCAGCGGTGTAGAAATCCATCTTGGTTGTCTCCCATTTCAACCTGCCCAGCCTCGACAGTTGCCGGGAGCAAGTCAAGGAATGGCGAAGAACCGATTGAAACAGTCTGCGACAAGGTCGGCCCCGGCCTCATCGTTCAGGTGCAGATGATGCCCGCCCGGCAGCTGTTCCCGGTCAAAGGGTAGACGTTCCAGCAGCTCCGGATGTTTGGCCAGCATGCCATCGGCGGCGACCACCAATTGTGCGGGGCAGGCAATGCGCTGCACGAACGCCATCGCCTGTTCCTGGGTCAGACGCAGCGGCGAAGGCAAAGTCAGGCGGTTGTCGGTGCGCCAGGTGTAACCGCCGGGCACCGGCATCAGACCGCGCTGGGCCAGCAGTTCGGCGGCTTCGCGACTGACCGCCACCAGCCCTTTCATCCGTGCTTCGATCGCCCGGTCGAGGGTGTTGTAGACCGGTTTGCGCTTTTCCCGAAGATCGAGCTGCGCCTGTAAGGCCATGCCCATACGCTCGGCGGCATTTTCGCCTTTGTCGGTAGGAGGAATAACCCCGTCGATTAACGCCAGATGGGTGATGCGTTCGGGCAACGACCCGGCCAACACCAGCGAAACAATGGCGCCCATGGAATGCCCGAGCAACCCGAAACGTTTCCAGCCCAGTTGCTCGGCGACCTGCAGCACATCATGGGCGTAATCCCACAATGCGTAACCGGCGCCGTTCGGCCGGTGCCCGGAATGTCCGTGGCCGGCCATGTCCAGCGCGACGATGCGCAAGCCTTTGAGCTTCGGCGCCAGGCGCGCGAAGCTGTTGGCGTTGTCCAGCCAGCCGTGCAGGGCGATCACCGGTAACCCGTCTTCCGGGCCGAACAGGTGCGCTGCCAGTTCGATATGCGGCAGGCTCAGGCGCACTTCTTCGACGCCGGGGTTCATGCGCAATCCTTGTCTTGCCGGCGCTCCCAGCGATCGAACAGGTTTTTCAGTAATTGTGCGGTGTCCTGCGGGCGCTCAAGCGGAAACATGTGCCCGCCGGGCACGGTCAGCGCCTCGCCCTGAGGCAGGCGTCCGACGAAGCGGGTGTGGTGGTTCATCACCACGCGGCTCTTGTGTCCACGTACCACCGCCAGCGGCACTTTCAATTGCCGGGTATGCGCAGGACTGGTGTGCGGCACGCCGCGATAGATGCTGATCTCGGTCGCAGGATCGAAGCGCAGGCGCAACTTGTCGCCGACCTTGTGCAGGCCGTGCTGCAAGTAGGCATCGAAACATTCCGGATCAAAGCTGCGGAACAGGGTTTTGCCGGCAAAATAACCTCGGGCGCTGTCCAGATCGGCAAACTCTTCGCGGCGTCCCAGCGTGCGACCGGCCGGGGTCAGTTTGTCGATGAAACCAAAGCGCTTGGCGGCGCGGATCACCCATTGATCGGTGCGGGTCAGCACCGGCGAGTCGAGCATCACCACGCCCCGATACAGTTCAGGGCAACGCAGTGCAGCGTGCAAATGCAACATGCCGCCGAAGGAATGGCCGACGCCCCACACCGGCTCATCTTGCTGTTGCAGGTGATGGATGAGTTCGTCGACCAGGTGGTACCAGTTGTCACCCGCCGGGAAACGCGGGTCATGGGCGTGTTGTTCCAGATGCGCGACCCGGTACTCGGGCGCCAGCGCCGCGAACAGTTTGCCGTAGGTACCCGAAGGGAAACCATTGGCGTGGGCGAAGAAGATCGGTTGCGACATACCGGCAAATCCATGAGCGGAAAACAGGCGTTGATTGTCCGTAAGACCGCGTCCTTCAGCAATGACCGTAACTGCCAGGAATGATGACAGTCCGGTCAGGGCTATGACGCTTCGGCCATCAACGCGCCGGCGGTTGTTCCCCAAGTGGAACAACCGCCATGGTCAGGCGCGACACACAACTGGCCTTGCCTTCATCGCTGGTCAGACGGATGTCCCAGACGTGGGTGGTGCGGCCGATGTGAATCGGTTTGGCCACCGCCGTCACTCGTCCGCTGCGCAAGCCGCGCAAGTGGTTGGCGTTGATTTCCAAGCCCACGCAATAGAACTTGCTGGCGTCGATGCACAGGTAACTGGCCATCGAGCCGACGCTCTCGGCCAGCACCACCGAGGCGCCGCCGTGCAGCAGGCCGTAAGGCTGATGGGTGCGATGGTCGATGACCATGCTGGCCGTCAGGGATTCTTCGTCGAAGGACTCGAAGCGGATGTCCAGCACTTCGCCGATGGTGTTTTTCTGGATTGCGTTCAACTGCTCGATGTTCGGAGTGGTGCGCCACAAGGTCATCGCAGGCTTCCTTTGTTGTTTTGATCGACGCTCAATCCTGCCACAGCACCGCCTCGCTGCGCTCGCTCCATTCTTCGAAACGTGCTCCGTAGGTGTCTTCGATGATGTTGCGTTTGATCTTCAAAGTCGGCGTGAGGAAGCCGTTCTCCACCGCCCAGCTGTCCTTGACCACTACCAGCCGGCGCAGGCGCTCGTGCTTGTCGAGCACGGCGTTGACCTCCTCCAGCAGTTTTTCCAGGCTCGAATGCAGCGGCGCGCGGGGCTCTTCCCGGCCCACCGCCGAGAGCACGCACAACCCCAGCGGCGCACTCAGGCCATCGCCGACCACGCAGACTTGTTCGATCCGCGAATGCACCGCCAGCCGATTTTCGATCGGCGCCGGGGCGACGTACTTGCCCTTGCTGGTCTTGAAGATTTCCTTGAGCCGCCCGGTCAGGCGCAAGCGCCCTTCGGCGTCCTGTTCGCCCTTGTCGCCGGTGCGCAGGAAGCCGTCTTCGGTGAGGGTCTCGGCGGTTTTCTGCGGTTCCTTGAAATAGCCGAGCATGTTCGCCTGGCTGCGCACCTGCACTTCGCCGGACTCGTCGATCCGCACTTCCACGTCGGGGCATGGCCGGCCGATCCAGCCTTCCTTGTATTGCCCCGGCAGGCAGATGTGCGAATACCCGCAGCTTTCGGTCATGCCGTAGACCTCCAGCACGTCGAGCCCGAGTTTCTGATACCAGCGCAACAGGGTCAGCGGCACCGGCGCCGCACCGGACAGCGCCACGCGCAACGCATCCAGCCCCAACCCCGCCAATACCTTGTGGCCGATCCGTTTGCCGATAAAGGGCAGACCGAGCAGGAAATCCAGACGTTTTGCCGGGATCTTGCTGTAGACGCCCATCTGGAACTTGGTCCAGATCCGCGGCACCCCGAACATCGCCGTCGGCCGCGCCCGCTTGAGATCGGCGAGAAAGGTATCGAGGCTCTCGGCGAAAAACACAGTCTGCCCGGTGTAGATCGACGCCAGTTCGACGAACATCCGTTCAGCCACATGGCATAGCGGCAGATACGACAGCAGCCGGTCGTGCTCATTGAGCCCGAACAGCTGCGTGCCGCGCGTCGTCGCGAACCCGAGATTGGCGAAGCTGTGCATAACGCCCTTGGGCAGGCCGGTGGTGCCGGAGGTGTAAATGATGGTCGCCAGTTGTTCGGCGGCGGGACACGGATCGTCCTGGATCGGCGAGCTGCGTTGCAGGTCATCCCAGTTGAAATCGAATGTGCCCGGCGGATGCAGCGGCAGGCTGACGGTGGTCAGGCCGGCCGGTACACCCGGCGACATGCCCGGCCAGTCATCGAGTTTGCCGATGAACGCTAGCACGCTTTCCGAGTGGGTGAGCACCTGATTCACCGATTCGGCGGTGAGGTTCGGATAGAGCGGCACCGAGACATGCCCGGCCATCCAGATCGCCAGATCAGCGATGATCCAGTGCGCGCAGTTTTTCGAGATCAGGGCGATGTGGCTGCCTTGCGGCAATTCCCGGGAGCGCAGCCAGTGCGCGGCGCAGCGGGCCTGATGGCCGACGTCGGCCCAGGTCAGTGTCTCGACCTGCCCGCCGCCAATCGGCTGCACCAGAAAACGCTGACGCGGGTGCCGGGCCTCGCGTTCGTAAAACACGTCCAGCGGCAAACGGAAGGCGGAAGACATTCGACTCGCTCCTGTTTTTTGGTCTGGAGCAAGCGTAGTCAACCAAGCAAGTGCTTGGTTGACTATTTCGTACAAAAAATTTCAGGGATGTTTAAGGCTGTTGAGCGTCATCGAACCGATCAGCAATTCGCTGTGTTCGAGCTCGGCAAGCCCGGCGGTGCTGACCTTTTCTGGTGGGTAACCCGCACCGTGTTGCAGGTAGCTGAGCAGGTTTCCCACCAACGGGTTATGGCTGACCAGCAGCACGTTGCTCACCGACACCAGTTGCTCGGCCACGCGGTCCGGGTCAACTTCCGGGGTCAGCCACTCGACCGTGCGGATCTCCGGCTCGAAGCCGAGAGCTTCGCGCACCAGTTGCGCGGTCTGCTGCGCCCGCAGGTACGGGCTGGCGTAAATGGCGGTCAGCGGCTGGCCCATCAAGCGGGCCGCGCTGCTCAACACTTCCTTGCGACCGTGGGCGGTCAGTTCCCGCTCGGAGTCTGGGCGCGAGCCATAGGGCTCGGCCTCACCGTGACGCAATACCCAGAGTTTCATAGCTTGGGTTCCTCATCCCGGGCCGGATGCGGTGCCGGCGCGACAACGTGTGGCGCTTCACCTTCCGGAGTACGCGGTGTTGGCCAGTCGGCGAACGGCCAGGGTTTCTGGTCGCTGTGGAAACTGCCGAAACGGCCGATCTGCGCCAGAAACTGGCTCAGGCTGTCGCCGAAATTCATCAGGCTGGCGCTCGGGGCGCCATAGATCAAACGATAGATCAACTGCACCAGCACCACCGCGCCGAGGATGAACTGCGCTACCTGCCAGACCAGGATGTAAACAATCATCCACAACACCCGCAGGAGGATGGATTCATATTTGGCTTCGGTTTTCGGATCGTTCATGGCCTGCTCCCTGCTGAATCAGTTGAAACCACTGGTGGAAATAAAGTCGACATCGGTTTTCGGCTCGCCTCTCATCAGAAGACCGATCACCTGCTCAAGCGTGCGCCCTTCGAACAGGATTGCATGCAGTCCGGCGACCAGCGGCATGTAGACGCCAACCTCCTGAGCCTTGGCCTTGAGCACTTTCAGGGTGTTGACGCCTTCGGCCACTTCACCCAGGCGCGACACCGCTTCGTCGAGGCTCAAGCCCTGACCAAGGGCGAAACCGACCTGGTAGTTGCGGCTTTTCGGCGACGAGCAAGTGACGATCAGGTCGCCGACACCGGCCAGACCGAGGAAGGTCATCGGGTTGGCGCCCTGATTCACCGCAAACCGGGTCATTTCGGCCAGGGCGCGGGTGATCAGCATGCTCTTGGTGTTCTCGCCCATCTCCAGCGCCACCGCCATGCCGGCAATGATTGCGTAGACGTTTTTCAGGGCACCGCCCAGCTCCACGCCGAAACGGTCGGCGCTGGCGTAGACGCGGAAAGTGCGGCCATGCAATGCGGCCTGCACGGCTTTGCAGAGTTCTTCGTCTTCGCTGGCAACCACAGTGGCGGTCAGCGCGTGCTCGGCGATTTCCCGCGCGAGGTTCGGCCCGGACAGCACGCCGATGCGAGCCTGCGGGGCGATCTCTTCGAGAATCTGGCTCATCAGTTTGAAGGTGTGGGCTTCGATGCCCTTGGTCAGGCTGACCAGCATCTTGCCGCTCAGGCGTTCGGCGTGCGCCGCCAACACCGTACGCAGCGCGCTGGACGGCAACGCGACGAAACACAAATCGCAGGCGTCGAGGGTTTCCTGCAGGTCGGTGACCGCGGTCACGCCCGGCAGAATCTTGATGCCTTTGAGGTAACGCGGGTTCTCGCGATTGACCCGGATGGCCTCGGCCTGCTCGGGGTCACGCATCCACTGCCGGACTTGATGGCCGTTCTCGGCCAACAGATTGGCCACGGCGGTACCGAAACTTCCGCCTCCCAGGACCGCAATCGGGCGCTGTTCAGTCATATGTAATCCGTTAATCCATACCAGTGGCGATGCCGGCATTATACGGAGCGTCCCCTTCTCGGACAGCCCCGGCGTCAATTACCCGCACTTGTAGGAAGAAGACCAATAAAACCGAGGAAAATGCCTGCAACGTGACTGGAAAAGTCGTCGACCTCAGTTAACATGCGCCAATTCTTTGCTATCAAGGCTGCGTCGTGTTTTCTGGCCCCCCTTCCCCGCGTTCGTCCCTGCTGCTGGCGCTGCTGTTCAGCCCGGTGCTGCTGGCGGACGACCTGTTTGTCGACAGTGAGGCCTTGCCGCAGATCCTGACCGCCACGCGCCTGAAACAGTCGCCGGCGGAAGTCCCGGGCAGCATGACCGTACTGGACAGCGAACTGATCGCCGCCAGCGGTGCCCGGGACATCAGCGAACTGTTGCGGCTGGTGCCGGGGATGATGGTCGGCAACATCAGCGGCAATCAGGCTGTGGTGAACTATCACGGAACCAACGCCACTGAAGCCCGACGCATGCAGGTGCTGATCGACGGCCGTTCGGTGTACCGCGCCGGTCTGGCGACCGTGGACTGGAGCGACATCCCGGTGGCGATGGAAGACATCGAGCGCATCGAAGTCTTTCGCGGCCCGAACACCGTCAGCTACGGCGCCAACGCGCTGATGGCAGTGGTCAACATCATCACCCGCAACCCGGCGGACAGCCACGGCACGCGGCTGAAGCTGACGCGCGGCCAACGCGGCATCAACGACTTCTATGCCAGCCAGAGCACCGGCTGGAATGACGGCGACTTGCGTCTTTCTCTGTCCGGCCAGGAAGACGACGGCTTTGACAGCGACCGCACCGGCGCCGATTACCGCGACAGCCGCCGCTTGAACCGCTTCAGTCTCGCCGTCAGCCAGACCCTGAGCGACAACCAGAGCCTGGACTGGCAGATCAACGCCAAGGACGGGGCCAATCAACGGCCCTATACCTACCGTCCGGTGTTCTCCGGGATTACGGCTGCCGGGAACAATTCCGACGTGGTTGCCAAGGACTATGCCGGTTCGGTGCGCTGGAATCTGGACCTCAACCCCGATCACAGTCTTTATGTGCAGGGCTCGGCGCAACACTGGGATCGCCAGCAAACCTGGCGCGCCTGTGACGCCGAGGTGTCGTTCAGCCCGCAGCTCACGGAGCTGTGGCAACTCAACCCGAACTACACCGAACGCCTGGCCCGCAACATGACCCTGTTCACCGGCCCCGGCGCACCCGCCGGCACGCCGCAGGAAATGGCCCTGGCCAATCAGGTGCTGGACCAGTGGCGCAACGGCGCGCGCCAGACCCTGTGCGGCGACATCGACCAGAGTGCCCGGGAATCGCGTTACGACCTGGAATTGCAGGACACCCTCAGCCTGTCCGATAGCCTGCGTCTGGTCAGCGGCCTGAACTATCGTTACGACCGTGCCGATTCCGAGACCTATTTCAACGGCACGCTGGACGACACCACCTGGCGCGCCTTCGGCCAGCTGGAATGGCGCGCCAGCGAACACTGGCTGTTGCAGGGCGGCGCCATGTTCGAAGACACGCAATTGATCGGCAGCTCGCTGACGCCCCGGTTTGCGGTCAACTACCTGTTCAATCCGCGCCACAGCCTGCGCGCGGTGTATTCGGAAGCCATCCGTTCGCCGGACATGTTCGAGAACAACGTCAACTGGAGTTATCAGGTGACCAACCTGCGGCCCGCCGCCTATGGCCAGTCTTCGGCCCGCTACTTCGTCAAGACCCGGGGCCCCGGCGATCTGGACCAGGAACACATGCGCTCGCGGGAACTGGGCTACAACGGCTTTTTCCCGGAATGGGGCCTGGCGCTGGACGTGAAGCTGTTCTACGACGAAATCACCGGGATGATCAGCGAGCCGCTGCGCAACAATCAATACATCGCCAGCAACGCCAACGATTCGCGCTTTCGCGGCACCGAGACGCAACTGGACTGGCGCCTGAGTGCGGCCGATCGCTTGCGTCTGACCTACGCCTTCGTCGACGCCGAGGCGAGCAATCCGCTGGACCAGCAATTCACCGCACGCAACAGCGGCTCGGCGGGCTGGCTGCGCGATTGGGGCCACGGCTGGAACAGCGCCCTCTTCTATTACGGTGACAACGCGCTCAACGGTTACCGCTTCGAGCGGGTCGACACTCGCATCGCCAAACGCATCGCCCTGGGCAAGGCCCAACTGCAACTGGCAGGCGTGCTGCAACAACGCCTCGACCATGAGCCGACCACCTTCGTCGACAACGATTACGACGAACGCCGCGTGGTGTATTTCAGCGCCGAGCTGGAGTTCTAGATGCGCTACGCCATGTCACGGAAGATGCCAACGCTCGGCCAATGGCTGGCCGGGCTGTGTCTGTTCCTGACGGCATGGCTGCATGGCGTGGCGGTGCAGGCGGCCGACATTTTGCTGACCGGCGCCGAAGAAAGCCCCGGCGTGCAGTCCTTCGTCCAGGCCCTGAGCGAACTGCGCCCGACCGACCGCGTGCATTTCCAGCCGCTGGCCAGTTTGCCGGCGCCGGGCAAGTTGCCGTCGAGCCTGCGCCTGATTCTGCTGGATCTGCCAAGCCTCGACTGGCGCATGCAGGAGAGCCAAGGCCCGGCGACGTTGGTCCTGCGCATCAGCCGCCTGCAAGCCCGGCAACGCTTCGGCGACGCGCAACCGCCCCACTTGAGCCTGCTGTGGGCCGATCCGCCGCTGAGCCGTCAGTTGCAACTGATCCGCCGGATTCTGCCCCAGGCCGGGCGAGTCGGCGTGCTGTTCGATCAGCACAGCGAGTTCCTGCTCAAGGAGCTGCAATCGGCCGCCCAGCCGCTGAACCTGCAAATCGTCCCGCAGCGCTGGGACAACACCCACGACAGCCGCCCCTTGCAGACGGTGCTGAAAAACAGCGACGTGCTGCTGGGCCTCGACGACCCCGACCTGTACAACCCGAAAACCGCAAAGAACCTGTTGCTCAGCAGTTACTCTCGGCAACTGGCGTTGGTCGGGCCGAATGTCTCGTTCGTTCGCGCCGGCAGCCTGGCCAGCACCTACAGCGATCAGAACGACTGGCTGGCCGTCCTCGACGAATTGCTCGACCGGCCACCGGCCACCTGGCCGCGCACGCTCTATCCCGGGCGTTTTAAAGTCTCAAGTAATGCGCAGGTGGCTCGTTCCTTAGGGATAGAACCGATGAATGAAGCGTCTGTCGCCGCAGAACTGGCCGAAGGAGAGCGCCGCCCATGATTTTCCGCCGTTGGGACATCAACACCCGCACCCAGTTGATCAGCCTGGGCCCTGCGCTGTTGCTGACCTTGCTGCTGATCAGCTTTTTCACCTTCGTGCGCATTCAGGATTTGCGTCAGGAGCTGAACCACACCGGCCAGTTGATCGCCAACCAGCTCGCACCGGCCACCGAGTACGGGGTGATTTCCGGCAACAACGAAGTGCTGGAAAGCCTGCTCAAAGCCACGCTGGCCACGCCGAACGTGCGGTTTCTGGAAGTGCAGGACAGCGCCAACCGGATTCTGGCCTACGTCGAACAGCCGGCGGATGCGCACAATCGTCCGCATCAGGTCGAGGTGTTCCAGGCGCCGGTGCGGCTGCAACGCATTGCCCTGCACAACGATTTCTTTCAGGACGGCAAGAGCAATCCCGGCGTGGCCAGCGAGGATTACCTGGGGCGGGTGATCGTCGGGCTGTCGAATGACGCCTTCAGCCAGCGCCAACAGGAGATTTTGCTCAAGGCCGGGATTCTGGCGCTGTTCGCCCTGCTCTTCACGTTTGTGCTGGCGCGGCGACTGGCCGGCAGCCTGTCGCAGCCGATTCGCGACATCGGCAATGCGGTCAAGGCGATTCAGGACGGCGACTACAAGACCCCGCTGCCGATTGTCGATGACACCGAGCTGGGCGCCCTGTCCCAGCACATCAACAACCTGGCCCAGGCGCTGGAGCAGGCCAGCCGCGAACAGCATCAGGCGATGGCGCAACTGATCCAGACCCGCGAAGAGGCGGAGAAGGCCAACAACGCCAAATCGGATTTCCTGGCGATGATGAGCCATGAACTGCGCACCCCGATGAACGGCGTGCTGGGCATGCTGCAATTGCTGGAAACCACCGACATGACCGAAGAGCAGGTCGAGTACGCGGCGCTGGCTTCCGAGTCGACCGAGCATTTGCTCAAGGTGATCAACGACATTCTGGATTTCTCGCGCATCGAGCGTTCGGAGCTGGAGCTCGAGCACATTCCGTTCAATCTCGCCGAAGTGATCGGCGCCTGCGCCCAGTCGTTCCAGCACAGCGCGGCGCAACGCGGGCTGGCCCTGCAACTGCGGATTCCCGACGACATGCGCGACTTGCAGGTACAGGGCGATCCGACGCGGATCCGGCAGATTCTGGTCAACCTGGTCGGCAATGCGCTGAAGTTCACCGAACAGGGGCGCGTCAGCATCGAGGCGCAGTGGCAGTCGCTGGATCACGAATTGCTGTGGTTCACCTGCGCGGTACGTGACAGTGGCATCGGCATTTCGCCGGAGAGCCTGGAGCTGATGTTCAACGCGTTCCAGCAGGCCGACAGTTCGATTTCCCGTCGATATGGCGGCACCGGCCTGGGCCTGCCGATTGCCCGCACCCTCGCCGAACGGATGGGCGGCACCTTGCGCGCTCAGAGCGAAGAAGGTCGCGGATCGGTATTCACTCTGGAAATACCATTGGCTTTATATAAGCAGGCACTGCCCGCGCTGGCGGCACCGCGCACACTGAACGGCGACGGTCACGGCGAAGGACGCAATGTGCTGCTGGTGGAGGACAACCCGGTCAACCAGACGGTGATCGAAGCGATGTTGCGCAGTCTGGGATTTACCGTCAGCGTCGCCACCGATGGTGTGCAGGCGGTGCGCAGCGCCGGGGACAACCGTTTCGAAGCGATCCTGATGGATTGCCGCTTGCCGCTGATTGACGGTTACGAGGCAACCCGACAGATCCGCCGCCTGCCCGGCTGCGGCCATGTGCCGATCATCGCCCTGACCGCCAATGCGTTGCAGGGCGACCGCGAAAACTGCTTGTCGGCGGGGATGAACGATTACCTGGCCAAGCCATTCAAACGCAATGATCTGCAGCAGATTCTGCAGCGATGGGTGCAGTAACGGGGCCCTTTCGAGCATCTGCGACTGGCGTGAAAAGCGAAAGTGCGGCAGTCTTAGGCACCCGAACGAGCCTCAAAAGGGGCTTGATTAAAAATTTCAGTGCACAAGTGTACATTCATGTCCTTGGTGCTGTGACTTTCACCACAACGCAATAGTCTATGAGTAGGCTGCCGGTTCGAGGCATGAACGCGTCGATCGGCCGGGAAGATTTGCCCCACCTGCCGCATGGGATTATTGAGGAGCTCGCATGACCAAACAAAACGCCTTTACTCGGGAAGACCTGCTGCGCTGCAGTCGCGGTGAGCTGTTCGGCCCAGGTAACGCGCAACTGCCCGCCCCGAACATGCTGATGGTGGATCGCATCACCCTGATCAGCGAAGAAGGCGGCAAGTACGGCAAAGGTGAATTGGTCGCCGAGCTGGATATCAACCCTGACCTGTGGTTCTTCGCGTGCCACTTCGAAGGCGATCCGGTGATGCCGGGCTGCCTGGGTCTGGACGCCATGTGGCAACTGGTCGGCTTCTTCCTCGGCTGGCAAGGCCTGCCGGGCCGCGGCCGTGCGCTGGGTTCGGGCGAAGTGAAATTCTTCGGCCAGGTCCTGCCGACCGCCAAGAAAGTCACCTACAACATTCATATCAAGCGCGTCCTCAAGGGCAAGCTGAACCTGGCCATTGCCGACGGTTCGGTGACTGTCGACGGTCGCGAAATCTACACCGCCGAAGGCCTTCGCGTCGGCGTGTTCACCTCCACTGACAACTTCTAAGGGTTATTCGCATGCGCCGCGTCGTTATCACTGGTCTGGGCATCGTTTCGTGCCTGGGCAATGACAAAGAGACCGTCTCCGCTAACCTGCGTGCAAGCCGCCCTGGCATCCGGTTCAACCCGGAATACGCCGAAATGGGTCTGCGTAGCCAGGTTTCCGGCTCCATCGACCTCAACCTTGAAGAGCTGATCGATCGCAAGATCTATCGCTTCGTCGGCCACGCAGCGGCTTACGCCTACCTGGCCATGAAAGACGCCATCGCTGACTCCGGTCTGACCGAAGAGCAGGTGTCCAACCCGCGTACCGGCCTGATCGCAGGTTCCGGCGGCGCGTCGACCCTGAACCAGATGGAAGCGCTGGACATCCTGCGCGAGAAAGGCGTCAAGCGCGTCGGCCCATACCGTGTAACGCGGACCATGAGCAGCACCGTTTCGGCTTGCCTGGCCACCCCGTTCAAGATCAAGGGCCTGAACTACTCCATCGCATCTGCCTGCGCCACCAGTGCTCACTGCATCGGTACCGCCATGGAACAGATCCAGATGGGCAAGCAGGACATCGTTTTCGCCGGCGGCGGTGAAGAAGAGCACTGGAGCCAGTCGTTCCTGTTCGACGCGATGGGCGCCCTGTCCAGCAAGCGTAATGACACCCCGGAACAAGCTTCCCGCGCCTACGACGCCGACCGTGACGGTTTCGTCATCGCCGGCGGTGGCGGCATGGTCGTGGTCGAGGAGCTGGAACACGCTCTGGCCCGTGGCGCGAAGATCTACGCGGAAATCGTTGGCTACGGCGCGACTTCCGACGGCTACGACATGGTGGCTCCAAGCGGCGAAGGCGCCATCCGCTGCATGCAGCAGGCGCTGTCCACCGTCGACACCCCGATCGACTACCTGAACACCCACGGCACTTCGACTCCGGTCGGCGACGTTGCGGAAATGAAAGGCGTGCGTGAAGTGTTCGGCGACAAGGCCCCGGCCATCAGCTCCACCAAGAGCCTGTCGGGTCACTCCCTGGGCGCCGCCGGCGTTCACGAAGCGATCTACTGCATGCTGATGATGGAAGGCAACTTCATCGCCGGTTCCGCCAACATCGACGAACTGGACCCTGAAG
This sequence comes from Pseudomonas sp. GW458-11-26-14-LB4, assembly GCF_059423925.1. Taxonomy (NCBI): domain Bacteria; kingdom Pseudomonadati; phylum Pseudomonadota; class Gammaproteobacteria; order Pseudomonadales; family Pseudomonadaceae; genus Pseudomonas; species Pseudomonas sp. GW458-11-26-14-LB4. The sequence continues at coordinate 110,692 of NZ_JBWKYU010000021.1, read as the reverse complement.
TGGCCGATCTGCCGGTGCTGACCAAGACCCGCGAGAACGCCACCATCAACACCGTGATGAGCAACAGCTTCGGCTTCGGTGGCACCAACGCCACCCTCGTGCTGAAGCGCTGGGAAGGCAAGTAATTCCCTTCCGCTGAGCCGCACATGAAAACGCCCCGACCGGTTCGGGGCGTTTTTTTTCGCCTGGAGAAAGGCATTTTCAGCGGCGCCAAGATGAAACGTTTGTCATGCAACTTACCGCCCTGCGACTGAATGTCGCGGATTCAGTGGGCTCCAGCGCTGTTGCAGATTTCGCAAGAATACATTGCACAAATCGGGCGTTTACTTAGCAGGCTAACAAAATCTATAAAAGAGTCCTGCACACGCCTTGCTGCAGATAACTTGAGATTTGGAGCTAGCAGATGACTGTAAAAGTAACTGAACGCGACGATTCACACATGTCCCATGAAGGCGTAGCCGCCGGCGTACGGATCTGGGATGTGCACCAACAAGACTTGCTGGTCGGCATGTTCCACAACGAGATCGACGCCCACAACTACAAGGCCGAACTGGAACTGCAGGAACAGCAGCGGGATCGGAAATCCGCCTGAAGCAAAACCACAGCATTGAAAACGACAAACCCCGCCATGAGCGGGGTTTGTCGTTTTGGGGATTTCAGGGCCGCTTCGCAGCCCGGCGGAACCCGCTTACCACATCAGATCATCAGGGATCACATAGGCCGCGTACGGATCGTCCTCGGCATTGACCTCTTCGACCTTCTCGTTGAGCTGCACGATGCGCTGTGGATCGCGCTCCTGAATCTTCAGGGCCGCCTCACGAGGAATCACTTCGTAACCACCGGCATGGTGCACGATCGCCAGCGAGCCGCTGCTGAGCTTGTTGCGCATCAGCGTATTGACCGAGATGCGCTTGACCTTTTTGTCGTCAACGAAGTTGTAGTAGTCCTCGGTCGTCAGCTTCGGCAGACGCGAGACTTCGATCAACTGCTTGACCTGGGCGGCGCGGGCCTTGGCTTCCGCCTTCTCCTGCTGCTGACGGTTCAGCTCCTGGTCGCGCTTGACCTTCTCGGCCTGGGCTTCCTGGGCAGCACGCTGCTGGGAGTCGTCCAGTTCGATCTGGCCTTTGTGGGCCAGGCGCTGTTGTTTCTGTTTGTCTTTGCTGACCTGCTTGGCCTGCTTTTGGTTGACCAGTCCTGCCTTGAGCAACTGGTCGCGAAGGGAAAGGCTCATTGATGCTTACTCACTTGGGCAACGGCTCAGCCACAGCTGGGCGAATTCTTTTCCTGACGTTTGGCTTCGCCCCACAGGGCGTCCAACTCTTCGAGGGTGCAATCTTCCATGGGTCGGTGGGTGTCGCGCAATGCCTGTTCGATAAAACGGAAACGTCGCTCGAACTTGGCGTTGGCGCCACGCAACGCGCTTTCCGGATCGACCTTCAGGTGCCGGGCCAGATTGACCACGGAAAACAGCAGGTCACCAATCTCGTCGGCCACCGCTTGCGGGTCATTTTCGGACATGGCTTCGAGTACTTCATCGAGCTCTTCACGGACCTTGTCCAGCACCGGCAAGGCATCCGGCCAGTCAAAACCGACCTGCCCGGCGCGCTTCTGCAACTTGGCCGAGCGGGACAGGGCCGGCAATGCAGCCGGCACATCGTCGAGCAGTGACAGTTGCTGCGGCTCGGCGGATTTCTCGGCGCGCTCTTCGGCCTTGATCTCCTCCCAGCGCTGTTTGACCTGCTCTTCGTTCAGGCGCGGCACATCCAGCGGCGCATACAGATCACCGGTGGGAAACACATGCGGATGGCGACGGATCAGCTTGCGGGTGATGCTGTCGACCACGCCGGCGAATTCGAACCGCCCCTCCTCCCGTGCCAGCTGGCTGTAATACACCACCTGAAACAGCAGATCGCCCAACTCGCCCTGCAGGTGGTCGAAGTCGCCGCGCTCGATGGCGTCGGCGACTTCGTAGGCCTCTTCAAGGGTGTGCGGGACGATGGTCGCGTAAGTCTGCTTGATGTCCCACGGGCAACCGTACTGCGGGTCGCGCAGACGGTTCATCAGGTGCAGCAGGTCTTCAAGGCTGTAGATCGGTTTCATGGAGTCCGGTTACGCCGCGTTTCGATGATGTTCGGCAACTGGGAAATCCGCCCCAGCAACCGCCCCAGCGCGTCCAGACCCGGAATCTCGATGGTCAGGGACATCAGCGCGGTGTTGTCCTCCTTGTTCGAGCGGGTGTTGACCGCCAGCACGTTGATCCGCTCGTTGAGCAGCACCTGCGAAACGTCACGCAGCAGACCGGAACGGTCGTAGGCGCGGATGACGATGTCCACCGGATAGGTGAGCACCGGCACCGGGCCCCAGCTGACCTGAATGATCCGCTCCGGCTCCCGCCCGGCCAGTTGCAGCACCGAGGCGCAGTCCTGACGGTGAATGCTCACGCCACGGCCCTGGGTGATGTAGCCGACGATCGCATCGCCCGGCAACGGCTGGCAGCAGCCGGCCATCTGGGTCATCAGGTTGCCGACACCCTGGATCTGGATGTCGCCGCGCTTGCCCGGTTTGTAGCCGGTCGCCTTGCGCGGAATCAGTTCCAGCTGTTCGTTGCCGCGTTCCGGCTCGACCAGTTGTTGCGCCAGATTCACCAGTTGCGCCAGACGCAGGTCGCCGGCGCCAAGGGCGGCGAACATGTCCTCGGCGGTTTTCATGTTGGCCTTGTCGGCCAGCTTGTCGAAATCCACCGCCGGCAGGCCGAGGCGACTGAGTTCGCGTTCGAGCAGGGTCTTGCCCGCCGCGACGTTCTGATCGCGCGCCTGCAACTTGAACCAGTGCACGATCTTCGCCCGCGCCCGGGACGTGGTGACGTAACCGAGGTTCGGGTTCAGCCAGTCACGGCTCGGGGTGCCGTGCTTGCTGGTGATGATCTCGACCTGCTCGCCGGTCTGCAGGCTGTAGTTGAGCGGGACGATGCGCCCGTTGATCTTCGCGCCACGGCAGTTGTGACCGATTTCGGTGTGCACGCGGTAGGCGAAGTCCAGCGGCGTCGCGCCCTTCGGCAAGTCGATGGCGTGACCGTCCGGGGTGAAGATGTAGACCCGGTCCGGCTCGATATCGACCCGCAGCTGTTCGGCCAGACCACCGATGTCGCCCAGCTCTTCGTGCCACTCGAGGACCTGACGCAGCCAGGAGATTTTCTCTTCGTAGTGGTTCGAGCCGGACTTGACGTCGGTGCCCTTGTAGCGCCAGTGCGCGCAGACGCCGAGCTCGGCCTCTTCGTGCATCGAATGGGTCCGGATCTGGACCTCCAGCACCTTGCCTTCCGGGCCGATCACCGCCGTGTGCAACGAGCGGTAGCCGTTCTCTTTCGGGTTGGCGATGTAGTCGTCGAACTCTTTCGGGATGTGCCGCCACAGGGTGTGGACGATGCCGAGCGCGGTGTAGCAGTCGCGCATTTCCGGCACCAGCACGCGCACCGCACGCACGTCGTAGATCTGGCTGAATTCCAGACCCTTGCGCTGCATTTTGCGCCAGATCGAATAGATGTGTTTGGCCCGGCCGCTGATGTCGGCTTCGACGCCGGTGGCCTGCAATTCGTCCTTGAGCTGGGTCATCACGTCGGCGATGAAACGCTCGCGGTCGAGCCGCCGCTCGTGCAGCAGCTTGGCAATCTGTTTGTATTGATCGGGTTCCAGGTAACGGAAGGACAAGTCCTCCAGTTCCCATTTGATATGACCGATGCCGAGTCGATGCGCGAGCGGCGCATAGATGTCGAACACTTCCCGGGCGACCCGGTTACGTTTTTCGTCGTCGGCGGTTTTCACCGCGCGGATCGCGCAGGTGCGTTCGGCGAGTTTGATCAGCGCGACACGCACGTCGTCGACCATCGCCACCAGCATCTTGCGCAGGTTTTCCACCTGGCCCTGGGTGCCGAGAACCATCGACTGGCGAGGGCTGAGGCTGGCACTGATCGCCGCCATGCGCAGCACGCCGTCGATCAGCTTGGCGACCACCGGGCCGAAGCGCTGGCTGACCGCCGCGAGTTCGATCTGGCCTTCGCGCACGCCGCGATAGAGAACCGCAGCCACCAGCGAATCCTGATCGAGCTTGAGGTCGGCGAGGATCTCGGCGATCTCGAGGCCCGTGCTGAAACTGCCGCTGCCTTCGGACCAGAGATTCTTCGCCGCATTGGATTGTTGCTCGGCCTGGCGAGCGTACTCGCAGGCCTCTTTCAAGGCTTCGCGATCCAGTGCCAGATCGACACTGACCGCATGATCGAGCCAAGCCTCGAGATTGATACTGCCGTCAGTGTTGATCGGCTGGTGTGCTCTCACCTGTACCATCTTGCTTTACCTTCCCTACGACGCAGATTCAATGCGTCAAATCACTGACCGTCAATGCCCGTTCGCGCTCGCGGGGCCAATGCGAGCGCTACGGACGACCAGTCGGATCAGACGAGCCATCCTGGCTCGCTTCAAATAACGCCATGGCCTCGACATGTGCCGTCTGAGGAAACATATCGAGAATCCCGGCACGTTTTAACCGGTAGCCCTGCTTGATCAATTCGACCGTATCGCGCGCCAGAGTTGCAGGGTTGCACGACACGTACACCAACCGTTTGGCGCCCAGGGTCGCCAGCTTGCGCACCACCTCGAAAGCACCGTCGCGCGGTGGGTCCAAGAGTACCGCAGAAAAGCCGTTTCCGATCCACTGGGCATCGGTCAAAGGCTGGGATAAATCGGCCTGAAAAAACTTTGTGTTATGCAAATTGTTGCTAGCGGCATTGGCCGCCGCGCGATCGACCATGGTCTGCACGCCTTCGACCGCCACCACTTCACGCGCGGCTTTCGCCAGCGGCAGGGCGAAGTTGCCCAGACCGCAAAACAGGTCGAGCACGCGCTCATCGCTCGTCGTTTTCAACCAGTCCAGCGCTTGCGCCACCATGGCCTCGTTGACCCCGGCATTGACCTGAATGAAATCCCCCGGCCGGTAGGCCAGTTGCAGATCCCATTGTTCCAGGCGATAGCCGAGCGACAGTGCATCATCCACCGGCTGCGGCTCGCCTTCGCCATGCAGCCAGAGTTGCGCTTCATGGAACGCGCAGAAATCCTTGAGGATCGTCAGGTCAGCCTCGGACAGCGGCGCCATGTGACGCAGCAGAACGGCGAGTGACGAGCCACTGAACAATTCGACATGCCCCAGCGCCTGAGGTTTGCTCAAGCGACGAAGCATCTCCGGCAAGCGGGTCATGATCGGCTGCAAGGGCTGTACCAGCACCGGGCATTCGCTGATCGCGACGATGTCCTGACTGCCGGCGGCACGGAAACCGACTTCAAGCTTTTTGGCCTTGCTGTCCCAGCGTACGGCGATCCGGGCGCGGCGACGGTAGCCGAATTCTGGACCGGTCAACGGCGCCGCCCACTCCTCGGGTTCGGCACCGGCAACTCGCGACAACTGCTCGGCGAGCATGCGCTGTTTCAGGGCAAGCTGTTCGTTGTGGGGCAGATGCTGAACGCTGCAACCGCCGCAACGGCCGGCGTGCTGGCAAGGTGCGGGACGGCGCAATTCACTGGCGGTGAATACGCGCTCGGTGCGCGCCTCGACCACTTTGCCGTGGGCACCAAGCACCCGCGCTTCGACCTCTTCACCCGCGAGGGCGCCGAGGACGAACCAGGTTTTGCCTTCAAAAAACGCGATGCCGCGACCGTCATTGGCCAGGCGCTCGATGCTCAAACGCTGCTTTTTGCCGGTCGGGATTTGCGGGGCCTTGCTGCCGCCGGTGGGCTGGAAGCGCAGGCCTCTCTCGTGCTTGGCCATCAGTTGGGCGCGTCGAAAATGCCGGTCGACAGGTAACGGTCGCCACGGTCGCAGATGATCGCAACGATCACCGCGTTTTCAACTTCTTTGGACAGGCGCAGCATCGCTGCCACCGCACCGCCCGAGGACACGCCACAGAAGATGCCTTCTTCGCGGGCCAGACGACGAGTGACGTCTTCGGCTTCACTTTGCGCCATGTCGACGATGCGGTCGACACGCTCGGCCTGATAGATCTTCGGCAGGTATTCCTGCGGCCAGCGGCGGATGCCGGGAATGGCCGAGCCTTCCATCGGTTGCAGGCCGACGATCTGCACGTTGTCGTTCTGCTCCTTGAGGTAGCGCGACACGCCCATGATGGTGCCGGTGGTGCCCATGGAGCTGACGAAATGGGTGATGGAGCCCTGGGTCTGACGCCAGATTTCCGGGCCGGTGGTGGTGTAGTGCGCTTCAGGATTGTCGCCGTTGGCGAACTGATCCAGCACCTTGCCACGGCCTTCGGCTTCCATCCGCTGGGCGAGATCGCGAGCGCCTTCCATGCCCTCTTCCTGGCTGACCAGAATCAGCTGCGCGCCGTACGCGGTCATCGCCGCTTTACGTTCGGCACTGGAGTTGTCCGGCATGATCAGGATCATCTTGTAACCCTTGATCGCGGCGGCCATCGCCAGGGCGATCCCGGTGTTGCCCGAGGTCGCTTCGATCAGCGTATCGCCTTCGTGGATCTGCCCGCGCAACTCGGCGCGAGTAATCATCGACAACGCCGGACGATCCTTGACCGAACCCGCCGGGTTGTTCCCTTCGAGCTTGAGCAAAAGGGTGTTGCTGGTGACACCGGGCAGGCGCTGCAAACGCACCAGCGGCGTGTTGCCGACGCAATCGGCGATGGTTGGGTACTGCAAGGTCATGGCGTTTTTCGCAATCCGGACAGCGGGGGCGCCTATCATACCGGCAAACCTGCGCAGGCCATATCACGCAAAGTGTGGTGCTTATGGTTTCTTGGAATAAGCAATAAAAGTCGCGCCAGTGGTGCGACTTTTAAATAGTGTCAGCAGCGCTGACACTTTCTTGTGCAGCTCAAACTATCTGCGGGCGGCTCATGTCCCCGGTGGGAGCTGGCTTGCCAGCGAAGACGTCGGGACTGACAGCACTGTCCTCCGCCACCAACCGCAGATTCAGTCGCAATCCCGACGGGCCGTTCTCGGCCCACAGGGTTCCGCCCTGGCGTTGCACCGCGTTCCTCGCGATGCTCAGTCCCAGACCAAATCCACCGCCCCCCGGCCGCGAGCCGTCGAGGCGAATGAAGGGCGAGAAGATCCGTTCCAGATCCGCCTCGTCCACACCGCCGCCCTCGTCCTCCAGCCACAGGTGCCAGTAATCGCCATCCCGCCGACCGTCGAGTCGCACGATGCCGCCCGGCGGCGAATGACGAATCGCATTGCGCAGAATGTTTTCCAGGGCCTGGGCCAGGGTGTTGAGATTGCCGCGTACCCAGCAGGAAGCTTCCACCCCACATTGCAACTGCCCCACCGGACAGCAGCTTTCGTAGCAGGCATTTTCCGTGAGCATTTCCCACAGCGCCTGAATCTGGATCGCTTCGTCCGGCAACGGTGCGCGCTCGGTGTCGAGCCAGGCCAGTTGCAGGGTGTCCTCCACCAGCCGCTGCATCACGTCGACTTCGCGACCGATGCGTTCGCGCAAAGGTTGCAGCTGCTGCTCGCTTTCGCTGGCAACCCGCAACCGGCTCAGAGGCGTGCGCAGTTCGTGAGACAGGTCGCGCAGCAATTGCTGTTGCAGGGCCACGGTGGATTGCAGGCGTTCGGACATCGAGTCGAAGGCGCGGGCCAGTTCACCGAGCTCATCGGGGCGCTGGGTGATGCCGCTCGACAACCGCACATTCAATTGATCGGCGCGCCAGGCATTGGCCTGCTCGCGAAGATTGTTCAGCGGCACCACCAGCAGGCGATACAGGCCGACGCACAGCAGCAAGGTGAACAGACCGGGAATCACACCGTTGGTGATGACCCGCCAGAACACACGGTATTTCCCCGGCAGGAATCGCTCGGGCAACTCGATCACCAGACTGCCGGCAGTCGGGTCAGTGGGGAACGGGACCCGCAGCCACGGCCGGCCCTTTTTGTGAATCGGCCAGTCAAGGCCTCGCAGGAAAGTCAGGTGCTGAAGCTCTTGAGTGCTCAACGGCTGGCTGCCCAGCGACTGCAGATTGCCACCGATCACGCCGACCCAGCCGGCTTCGCGCAGCTCCATGCTTTGCAACCAGCTATCGATGCCATCGCGCTCGCCCTGCTGCCAGGCGCGTTCGGCCTCGGCGGCATAACGGCTCAGCGTGCGGCGGGCGTCGTCGGAGAGGAACTGGTTGCGCTGTTCCATGTACCGGCCCCAGGACCAGCTCAGCCAGATCATCAGCAGACAGAACGCCACCAGCAGGCAGGCGAGTTTCCAGAACAGCGAGTGCCGGCCCGGCAGGTCATACACTTTCATCGACGGCACTCAGGACGTAACCCTTGCCCCACACCGTGCGCACTTCCCGCTCGGTGTAGCCGACCGACTTGAGTTTGCGGCGGATCTGGCTGATGTGCATGTCGAGGCTGCGGTCGTGGGCGGCATAACCGCGCTGAAGAACGTGCTGATAAAGGAAGGCCTTGCTCAGCACTTCCTCGTCGTTGCGGTTGAGGGTTTCCAGCAGACGGTATTCACTGCGGGTCAGGCCGGCGGGCTGGTCGAGGTAGAACACATCGCACTGCTCGTCGTCGAAACGCAGCCCGCCGACCGGCACCACCGGGGTGACGGCAGCCGGACGACGGTCGAGGGCGACCCGGCGCAGGATCGCTTCGATCCGCACATGCAGCTCGGCCATGCTGAAGGGTTTGGGCAGATAGTCGTCGGCGCCGAGGCGAAACCCGCTGATACGGTCGGCTTCGGCACCGAGGGCTGACATCAGCAGCACCGGGGTGGAATGGCTCTGACGCAGCTGGGTCAGGACGTTCAATCCATCCAGCCCCGGCAACAGAATATCCATCAGCACCACATCGAACGGCTGGCGCCGGGCGATGCTCAGGCCTTCGCTGCCGTTCTGGCACCAGGTGACCTGGAAGCCGCTGCGACCCAGTTGTTCATGGACATAGGCACCGAGGACGGGATCGTCTTCGATGGAAAGAATGCGGGGTTGGCCAATAGAGACAGGAGTCATGACTATCTGCAAATAATTCTCAGTTGGGCGATTATTCAAGATTGCCCGGCGCCCGGCAACCCAAGCTTGACCTGTCGGACAGATGACCGGCCTGCGAGTGAACCACCACGACATCATTTTTCCCAAGATTGCCCGCAAGCAAATCGCTACACTGCGCCGATACCGCGTGCCGGACGCACGTGTGAGTCAACGATCAGCGGGATGCAGGAGAAAGGCGTGCTCAAGAAACTGGGAATCAAAGGTCGCGTGTTGCTGCTGACCCTGTTGCCGACCAGCCTGATGGCACTGGTGCTGGGCGGGTATTTCACCTGGACGCAGCAGTCCGACCTGCAAGCCCAATTGATGCAGCGCGGCGAAATGATCGCCGAGCAACTGGCCCCGCTGGTAGCACCGGCCATGGGCCACGGCGATGCCGAACTGCTCGAGCGCATCGCCACTCAGTCCCTCGAACAACCGGACGTGCGCGCCGTGACCTTCCTCGCGCCCGACCGCTCTCCCCTCGCCCACGCCGGCCCGACCATGCTCAATCAGGCGCCGAGCGGCGACAGCGCGCACTTGCTGCGGCGCAGCGGCAACGATGCCACGCGCTATCTGCTGCCGGTTTTCGGCAAACACCGCAACCTCGCCGGCGAACTGATCCCGCAAGAGTCCGACCGCCTGCTCGGCTGGGTCGAACTGGAGCTGTCGCACAACGGCATGCTGTTGCGCGGCTATCGAAGCCTGTTCGCCAGCCTGCTGCTGATCGGCGCGGGTCTGGCCGGCGCCGCGTTGCTGGCCTTGCGCATGGGCCGCACGATCAACCGCCCGCTGAGCCAGATCAAACAGGCCGTCGCCCAGCTCAAGGACGGTCACCTGGAAACCCGTCTGCCACCGCTGGGCAGTCAGGAACTGGATGAACTGGCGTCCGGCATCAACCGCATGGCCGGCACCCTGCAAAACGCCCGCGAAGAATTGCAGCACAGCGTCGACCAAGCCACCGAAGACGTGCGCCAGAACCTGGAAACCATCGAGATCCAGAACATCGAGCTGGACCTGGCCCGCAAGGAAGCGCTGGAAGCGAGCCGGATCAAATCCGAATTCCTCGCCAACATGAGTCACGAGATCCGCACACCGCTCAACGGCATTCTCGGTTTCACCCACCTGTTGCAGAAAAGCGAGCTGACCCCGCGCCAGCTCGACTACCTGGGCACCATCGAAAAGTCCGCCGACAGCCTGCTGGGGATCATCAACGAGATCCTCGATTTCTCGAAGATCGAGGCTGGCAAACTGGTGCTCGACCATATCCCGTTCAACCTGCGCGACCTGTTGCAGGACACCCTGACCATCCTCGCCCCCGCTGCTCACGCCAAGCAGCTGGAACTGGTGAGTCTGGTGTACCGCGACACGCCGTTGTCGCTGGTCGGCGATCCGCTGCGGCTCAAGCAGATCCTGACGAATCTGGTGAGCAATGCGATCAAGTTCACCCGCGAAGGCACCATCGTCGCCCGCGCCATGCTCGAAGAAGAAAACGACGACAGCGTGCAGTTGCGCATCAGCATTCAGGACACCGGCATCGGTTTGTCGAACGAGGACGTGCGCGCGTTGTTTCAGGCGTTCAGCCAGGCGGACAACTCGCTGTCGCGCCAGCCCGGCGGCACCGGTCTGGGGCTGGTGATTTCCAAGCGTCTGATCGAGCAGATGGGCGGCGAGATCGGCGTCGACAGCACGCCGGGGGAAGGCTCGGAATTCTGGATCAGCCTGAACCTGCCCAAGACCCGCGACGACGCCGAAGACCTGCCTTCCGCGCCACTGCTCGGGCGCCGGGTGGCGGTGCTGGAAAACCACGAACTGGCGCGTCAGGCCCTGCAGCATCAACTGGAAGACTGCGGCCTCGATGTCACGCCGTTCAATACCCTGGAAAGCCTGACCAATGGCGTTACCGGCGCCCATCAAACCGATCAGGCCATTGATCTGGCGGTGCTCGGCATCACCAGTAACGATATGCCGCCGGAACGCCTCAACCAGCACATCTGGGACCTTGAGCACCTCGGTTGCCGGGTGCTGGTGTTGTGCCCGACCACCGAACTGACGCTGTATCACCTTTCGGTGCCCAACCCTCACAGCCAGCTGCAATCGAAACCGGCCTGCACCCGCAAACTGCGCCGGGCCTTGTCGGACATGGTCAACCCGCGCCAGCCGCGCAGCGAACCGGGCGAACCGTTGTCGAGCCGCGCGCCGAAAGTGCTGTGCGTCGACGACAACCCGGCCAACCTGTTGCTGGTGCAAACGCTGCTCGAAGACATGGGCGCCAAGGTGCTGGCCGTGGAAAGCGGTTACGCCGCGGTCAAGGCAGTACAGAACGAAACCTTCGATCTGGTGCTGATGGACGTGCAGATGCCCGGCATGGACGGACGCCAGAGCACCGAAACCATTCGCCAGTGGGAAAGCGAGCGGCACTGCACGCCGCTGCCGATCGTCGCCCTCACCGCCCACGCCATGGCCAATGAAAAACGCGCGCTGCTGCAAAGCGGCATGGACGACTACCTGACCAAGCCGATCAGCGAGCGGCAACTGGCGCAAGTCGTGCTGAAGTGGACGGGCCTGGCGTTGCGCAATCAGGCGCCGGACCGTGGCGGCGAAAGCCTGCTGGGCAATCAGGAATTGCCAATTCTCGATCACGAAGAAGGTTTGCGCCTGGCTGCCGGCAAGGCGGATCTGGCGGCGGACATGCTGGCGATGCTGCTGGCTTCGCTCGAGGCCGACCGCGAAGCCATCCGCACCGCCCGCGACAGTCAGGATCAGAACAGTCTGCTCGAACGGGTGCACCGTCTGCACGGCGCCACCCGTTACTGCGGTGTGCCGCAATTGCGCGCCGCCTGCCAGCGCAGCGAAACCCTGCTCAAGCAGCAGGACCCCAAGGCATCGACTGCGCTGGACGAGCTGGAGCGGGCAATCAATCGCCTGGCGGCCCAGGCGAAGATCAGCGCCTGATCCACGGCAATGCCGGTCAACGTCGACGCAGCTAAAGTTGTCGCGGGTGATTTGCGCCCGCGTCGATGCTCCAGGAGGATTTCATGCGCACGATCGTTTTCAGCAGCCAGACCTACGACCGCGACAGTTTCCTCGCCGCCGACTGCCCGGCCGGGATCGAACTGCACTTTCAGCCAGCCCGGCTCAGTCTCGATACCGCAGCGCTGGCCGAACATCACGAAGTAGTCTGCGCGTTCATCAACGATGACCTCAGCGCCCCGGTGCTGGAGCGTCTGGCGGCGGGCGGCACTCGCCTGATCGCCTTGCGTTCGGCCGGCTACAACCATGTGGATCTGGCCGTCGCCAAACGTCTGGGGCTGGCCGTCGTGCGCGTACCGGCCTACTCGCCCCATGCGGTGGCCGAACATGCGGTGGCGTTGATCCTCGCCCTCAACCGGCGCTTGCATCGCGCCTACAACCGCACCCGCGAAGGTGATTTCAGCCTGCACGGGCTCACCGGTTTCGATCTGGTGGGCAAAACCGTCGGCATCGTCGGCACCGGACAGATCGGCGCGACCTTCGCGAAGATCATGCACGGCTTCGGCTGCGAATTGCTGGCCTACGACCCTTACCCGAACCCTGCCGTCGAAGCGTTGGGCGCGCGCTACCTCAGCCTGCCGGACCTGCTGGCGCAAGCACGGATCATCAGCCTGCACTGCCCGCTCAACGAACAGAGCAAACACCTGATCAACCGCGATTCGCTGGCGCACATGCAACCGGGGGCGATGCTGATCAACACCGGGCGCGGCGGTCTGGTGGACACGCCGGCGCTGATCGACGCCCTGAAGGACGGCCAGCTCGGTTATCTGGGACTGGATGTGTATGAAGAGGAGGCGCAGCTGTTCTTCGAAGATCGCTCCGATCTGCCGCTACAGGACGACGTGCTGGCGCGGCTGCTGACGTTCCCGAATGTGATCGTCACCGCGCATCAGGCATTCCTGACCCATGAGGCGCTGGGCGCGATTGCCGCGACCACCTTGCACAACATCGCGACCTGGGCGGCGGGTACGCCGCAGAACCAGGTCGAAGGCTGAACGATCAGACTCAGACCGGAGGCGGCGTCGGGGTAATCGCCACGCACAGGATCAACAGCGCCAGCCAGCCGAACCCCAGCAAACGTTGCTTGAGGGAGTGGCCGCTGCGCAGCAGGAACCAGACAAACACCAGCGGCATCAGAAACGCCATGATTTTCAGCCAGCCTTCCACCGGGCGCGAACCGTCCGGGTTCAACACCGGTTCGACAGGCTGCGAACGACGGCGTCGCCCCGCCGCGGCCGGCATGATCTTCGGCCGCTCGGGAGCCGGCGGCGGAACGAAGGCCTCGGGCACGGCCTTGTTACGCGGCAGGCTGCCAAAGGAAATCGTCGACGCGCCCTTTTCGGCGTGAGGAGCCTGTGCATCTGCCAGTGGAGCCCCGCAATGAATGCACGCCGTGGCTTCTGAGCTGATGCTCCGCTTGCATTCATAACATTCGATCAGCGCCATGTTCCGTTCCTTGAAAATGAAGGCGGCAGTTTGCCACGACTGCGGTGTCGATTTGAACCGGATCGAAGGTCGCACGCGCGCATCATTCTGCAATCAAGCCCGTGCTAGCATGTCGCGCATATTTGGAGGACCCATGGTCGAACACGATTTCCGCTACACCCTGATGAACCCGCAACATACCCTCACCGAATGCCGCGCCCTGGTTCCGGGCCGCTATCAGGTCACCGGCAACGGTGGCTCGATCCGCATCGGCGACGTGCTGGTCGTGACCCTCAAAGGCAGCAAGGACTTGTCCATGCGCCTGACCGTCGACACCGTCCGCCACCTGATCAACCCGCCGGGTCAATGGACTGCCATGACCACCGGCCCGGTGTTCGGTGAACTGGCGATCCACACCTGGCAGGTCAACTGCGACAGCTGCGCCAAGGAGCTGAGCTTCGAATTCGCCGTGGACGCCAAGCTCGGCAAACCTGCGGAAAAACCGGCCGCCACGGCACGTATTGCGGAGCTGGGCTGGAAAGCCGTCGGCGACAAGCACCTGTGCCCGAAATGCCAGGAGCCGGCGTGATGAAACACCTGGCCCTGACCGCCGTTGTCGGCGCCGGCCTGATGGGTTGCGCCGCGGAACCTGTGCAACTGCAACAGAACCGCAGCTACATTCTGGAATGGATCGGCGAGCGTCCGCTGATGGACTACAGCCACCTGACAGTGACCCTCGGCGATGATGGCCGGGCGTACGGTAATGGCGGCTGCAACCACTGGTTCGCGCCGTACACTCTGGAAGGCGACAAGCTGAGCTTCGGCAAGATCGGCAAAACCCGCAAACTGTGTGCCCCGGCGCTGATGGAGCAGGAGCAACGCTTCCTCCAGGCCCTGGAACACGTGGAACGCTGGGATATCTCGCCGATCGAGCAGATGCGCTTCTGGCCGGCTGAAGGCAAGCCGTTGCGCTGGTGGCTGGAAGAAGGTTGATGCTTTAGATCGCCAAGCCCCTCACCCTAACCCTCCCGAAACGTCGGACCGCCCAAAGGGAGAGGGGACTGATTGGGGGATATTGGAGAGATACGCCGACCTGAAAGACCTTCACCGAATCCATAACCAACCGGATTCCGCTCTGACGAATCTTCAGTCGACCTGATCCTCCAGGTCGATGCAAATCGCCAGACACCTCGGTCGGCCCCCTCTCCCTTCGGGAGAGGGCTGGGGTGAGGGATGCTTTTTAGCGGCAACTCAATTTGTAGCCTGCAACGCCTCAAGCTTCGCCATCACCCCCGCCGCCGTCTGCTCGCCCATCAACTGTTCCCGCACCTTGCCCTTGTTGTCGATGATGTAAGTCACCGGCAAGGCTTCACTGCGCGGCAGTTCGAACAATTCCGCCGGGTCCTGCGCCAGCACGGTGAACTTGATGCCCAGCTTCTCGCTGGCGCTCTTCAGCTCTTCACCCTGCACGTTGTCGAAATTGACCCCGAACACGCCGATCTTCTTGCCCTTGAGTTCGTCCGCCAGGTGATTGAGTTCCGGGATTTCCGTGCGGCACGGGCCGCACCATTCGGCCCAGTAATTGAGCACGACCCATTGTTTGTCGAGGCGCTCGGACGCCACTTTCTGCCCGTTCTGGTCGATGCCGTAGTCGTTACCGCAGCCCCCCAGCATCAACGCCCCGATGATCGTCAATGCCGCTGCCAGTGCCCGTGTCATGTCGTGTTCCTTGTGAAAAATTGAATGCGCCTGCGACCCATCGCCTCCCAAGGTTCTGGATTGCGCGCTGCACAGTTAGAATAGCCGCCACTCTACGCAAGAAGCGACCCGCCCATGACCGATCTGACGCTTTATCACAACCCGCGCTGCTCGAAATCCCGCGGTGCGCTCGAACTGCTCGAAGCCCGTGGCCTGACGCCGACCGTGGTGCGCTACCTCGAAACCCCGCTGGACGCCGCGCAGATCAAGGCCTTGCTCGGCAAGCTGGGCATCAGCGCACGGCAACTGCTGCGCACCGGCGAAGACGAGTACAAGACCTTGAATCTGGCCGATGCCAGTCTCACCGAGAAACAATTGATTGAAGCGATCGCGGCCCATCCGAAGTTGATGGAGCGACCGATTCTTGAGGCCGGCGACAAAGCCGTCATCGGTCGTCCACCGGAGCAGATCCTGGAGCTGCTGCCGTGAGTGCGCCGTACATTATGGTTCTGTATTACAGCCGCAGCGGCTCGACCAACGAGATGGCCCGGCAGATTGCCCGTGGTGTCGAGCAGGCCGGCCTCGAAGCGCGCCTGCGCACCGTGCCGGCGATCTCCACCGAGTGCGAAGCCGTGGCGCCGGACATTCCGGATGAAGGCGCGCTGTACGCCACATTGGATGACCTGAAGAACTGCGCCGGCCTGGCCCTCGGCAGCCCGACCCGTTTCGGGAACATGGCCGCGCCGCTCAAGTACTTCCTCGACGGCACCAGCAACCTGTGGCTGACCGGCGCGCTGGTCGGCAAGCCGGCCGGAGTGTTCACGTCCACCGCCAGCCTGCACGGCGGTCAGGAAACCACCCTGCTGTCGATGATGCTGCCGCTGCTGCACCACGGCATGCTGATCACCGGCCTGCCCTACAGCGAATCGGCGCTGCTGGAAACCCAGGGCGGCGGCACGCCGTACGGCGCCAGCCATCACGCCGGGGCCGACGGTAAAAGCGGTCTCGATCAGCACGAAGTGACGCTGTGCCGCGCCCTCGGCGCACGTCTGGCCAAGACGGCCCGGAAACTGGGGAACTGAGATGGCCAGAAAGACGAAAGTCCTGCCCGCCGTCGAGTGGCTGGAGCCGCGGGTGCGGGCGATGCGGGTGATCAGTCTGCTTTGCTTTTTCGGCCTGGCCGGACTGCTCGCCGCTTATTACCTGATGTTCGCCGACCTGCACGGCGCGCGGCCGTGGGTGATTCTGCTGATCGAGCTGATCCCGTGGATCGTGCTCGCACCGGGCATGATCATGGGCAGCGCACGCGGGCATTCATGGATGTGCTTTGTGGTGAATCTGTATTTCATCAAAGGCGCACTGGCCGCGTATGACCCGAGCCGGCAGCTGTTCGGTGTGCTGGAGATGATCGCCAGTCTGGCGGTGTTTTGCTCGGCACTGCTGTATGTGCGGTGGCGGTATCAGTTGAATCGCAAACTGGCGGGCGAAGGCGAAGTCTCCGTCGCCTGACTGCTCGCCAGATCGCCGAGTTCACCGAGTCTGCCGGGATCGTTCCCACGCTCTGCGTGGGAATGCCGCCCGGGACGCTCTGCGTCCCTGAGACGCGGAGCGTCTCTTTATGCATTCCCACGCGGACGGTTCGACGCCTCGACGTGGGAACGATCGCTTTGAACTCAATGGTTGACGGTGTAAGCCAGCATCATCGAGATCTGGCTCATCGGCCGTCCACCGCTTTCTTCATGCCACTGGTTGAACGCATTCTGCACCGTCGCCAGATCCCGCAGACTGCTCGGCACCTTGTCGACGATCTTCTGTGCATTCAACGCCGCGACCACGTCGTAGCTCGGCACAAAGGTATCCTTGCCAACCATCCGCAAGAACCGTGGCGCCGACAGCCCGCCCAATTGATGACCGTGCTTTTTCAGGTAGGTCCACAAACCGACGATATCGGTCACCGGCCAGTCGGCGAGCAACGCACCGAAACTGCCCTTCTCTTTCTCGACGTCCAGAATGAACTGCGCATTGCGCGGCACGCTCTTGAGCTTGCCCAGGTGACGGATGATCCGCGCATCCTGCATCAGCCGCTCAAGGTGTTCGGCGCTCATCAGCACGACCTTTTCCGGGGCGAACTTGAAGAACACTTCCTCGAAGGCCGGCCACTTGGCATCCACCAGGCTGTGCTTGAGCCCGGCGCGAAACACCCGCAGGGCCATGGTCGAAAGATAACGGTCGTCGCTGATCTTGCGCAGTTGCGCCGGGGTCTTGGGAACGGGCAGATGGGCTTCCAGTTCAGCCGCCGAACCGAAGCGGTTCAGACAGTATTCGTGCAGCCACTTGTAGTCGCGCATGCCCTCTCCTAAAAAATGAATTGAAAACGGCGCCCGCGAGCGCCGTTTCTTTCGAGCGATCAGATCACTTACAGGTTCACCACATTGACGAAACGCGAAGCCGCCGTCTCGTCGATCTTCAGGCTGGTGAAATCAAACAGGTTACGGTCAGCCAGTTGCGACGGGATCACGTTCTGCAGGCTGCGGAAGATGCTTTCGGTACGGCCCGGGGTCTTGCGCTCCCAGTCCACCAGCATTTCCTTGACCACCTGACGCTGCAGGTTTTCCTGGGAACCGCAGAGGTTGCACGGGATGATCGGGAATTGCTTGAAGTCCGAGTAGGCCTGGATGTCTTTCTCGTTGCAGTAGGCCAGCGGACGGATGACCACGTTGCGGCCGTCGTCGGCGCGCAGCTTCGGCGGCATGGCCTTGAGGCTGCCGTTGAAGAACATGTTGAGGAAGAACGTCTCTACGATGTCGTCGCGGTGATGACCGAGGGCCATTTTGGTCGCGCCGATTTCGTCGGCGAAGGTGTACAGCGTGCCGCGACGCAGGCGCGAGCACAGCGAGCAGGTGGTCTTGCCTTCCGGGATCAGCTCCTTGACCACCGAGTAGGTGTCCTTCTCGACGATGTGGTACTCGATGCCCAGCTCTTTCAGGTAGGCCGGCAGCACGTGCTCGGGGAAACCCGGCTGCTTCTGGTCCATGTTCACGGCGACGATCTCGAACTTGATCGGTGCAACCTTCTGCAGGTGCATCAGCACGTCGAGCATGGTGTAGCTGTCCTTGCCCCCGGACAGGCAGACCATGACCTTGTCGCCGTCTTCGATCATGTTGAAGTCGGTGACGGCTTCGCCGGCCAGGCGGCGCAGGCGCTTTTGCAGTTTGTTCTGGTTGACCGTAAGAGTGCCCATGACGCGAAATCCGTGAGGTGTGACGAAAGGCGGGCATTTTACGCAAAAACACTTGGCTTGTGGCCACAGGTTGTCGCCCCTCAAGTGCCTGCTTACACAGACCCCGACGCGATTACCCCGCGGTTTTACAGCGCGATTTGCTCTAAGCCCCCATCACCTGTGCGGTTAAGACCTTTCTATACTGCGACATAAGGTCGCACACAATCTGAAGACCTGTATTTGCTCGGCCGCATTGGCCCGTAGGCGCTCCGCTGGGGGGCGATGGCAATAACGAGAGGAGTGACTGGCATGATCCATCACGTAGTGGGACTTTTTACCCACCCCGATCAGGAATGGAAGGAAATCCGTGGCGACCAGGAAGAAAGCATCAGCCACATGTACCTGACGCACACGCTGATTCTGGCGGCGATCCCCGCTGTTTCGGCATTTATCGGCACGACTCAGGTCGGCTGGGTGATCGGCAACCGCGCACCGGTGATGCTCACCGTCGAAAGCGCGTTGTGGATGACGATCATGTCTTACCTGGCAATGCTCGGCGGAGTCGCGGTCATGGGTGCCTTCGTGCACTGGATGGCCCGCACCTATGACGCCAACCCGAGCCTGGCCCGTTGCGTGGCATTTGCCACCTACACCGCGACACCGTTGTTCGTCGGCGGGCTGGCGGCGCTCTATCCACACATGTGGCTGGGGATGATCGTCGGCACGGCGGCCATCTGCTACACGGTTTACCTTTTGTATGTGGGGCTGCCGACCTTCATGAACATTCCGTCCGACGAGGGTTTCCTGTTTTCCAGCTCGGTGCTGGCGGTGGGTCTGGTGGTGCTGGTCGCCATCATGGCGTTTACCGTGATTGTCTGGGGTCTGGGCGTGGGGCCTGTCTACACCAATTAACGACCGGTTCCTCCCGAGAAGAACAAGATCCGCCAACACAGGCCGCCGCAAGGCGGCCTTCTCATGCCTGGAATGAACGTCGCGACCATTCGGCAGTTTGGCGATACGCAACGCCGAAAGGTTGCGGCATACTCCAAATCTCTGGAGATCCATCAAGCATGCCCGAGCAACTCAATACCCGCGTCGAAGACTGTTTCCAACTCGCTGAATCCTTTTTCAAACGTCCCTTCAAACGCCCCGTGGTGAGCCTCAAGCTGCGCGGGCAAAAAGCCGGGGTCGCGCATCTGCACGAGAACCTGCTGCGCTTCAATCCGCAGCTGTACCGGGAAAACACCGAACATTTCCTCAAGCAGACCGTGGCCCACGAAGTCGCGCACCTGATCGCCCATCAACTGTTCGGCGACCGCATCCAGCCCCACGGCGAGGAGTGGCAACTGATCATGCGCGGCGTTTACGAATTGCCGCCGGACCGCTGCCATACCTATGAAGTCAAACGCCGCAGCGTGACCCGCTACATCTATAAATGCCCGTGTGCCGATAGCGATTTTCCGTTTTCGGCGCAGCGCCATAGCCTGGTCAGGCAGGGTCGGCGCTATCTGTGCCGGCGCTGTCGCAACACATTGGTGTTCAGTGGCGAGATGCGGGTCGAGTAACCCACGAGCTACGCGATGACTTTCGCGGCGCGTAATTCGGCAATCCGCTCAGGACTCAACCCCAACTCCGTCAACACCTGATCTGTATGCTGCCCCAGCGCTGCCCCCACATGCCGCGGCGCCGGCAACGCCTCGGAAAACTTCAGCGGACAGGCGATCTGCGCCTGCACCGTGCCATCACCGCGGGGCACCTGGGTCACCAGTTCCCGCGCCTGCAATTGCGGATGCTGCACCGCCTCGCCCAGGTTCAACACCGGCTCGACGCAGGCATCGATCCCGGCGAACAGCTCGCACAGTTCGGCAAAGTCATGCTTCTCGAACTCGACCTTCAAGGCGTCCTTGAGCGCCCGCTGCTGCTCGGGTTTGGGCGACAAGCCCTGCGCCGCCAGTTCCGGCCGGCCCAGCGCCGCACACAGTTGCTGCATGAAGGCCGGTTCCAGACTGCCCACCGACATCCAGCGCCCGTCGCGGGAGCGGTAGTAATCGTAGAAGCTGCCGCCATTGAGCATCTGATCCTCCCAGCCCGGCTCCTCGCCGCAGGCCAGATACCCGGCACCGGCCATGGCGTTCAGGCTGAACGCGCAATCGGTCATGCTCACATCCAGATGGGTGCCCTGCCCGGTCTGCTGGCGGGAAATCACCGCCGCCAACAAGCCGATCACCCCGTGCAGCGAGCCGCCGGCGACATCCGCCACCTGCATGCCCAGCGGCAACGGCCCGCTGTCGGCGCGGCCGGTGTAGCTGGAGAGCCCGGCCAGCGCCAAATAGTTGATGTCGTGGCCGGCGCGATCCTTGTACGGTCCGGTCTGGCCGTAACCGGTGATCGACACATAAATCAGCTTCGGATTGATCGCCTTCAGCGCCTCGTAACCCAGCCCCAGCCGCTCCATCACACCGGGGCGAAACTGTTCCAGCACGATGTCGTAATTCACCAGCAACTGCTTCACCAGCTCCAACGCCTCGGGCTGCTTGAGGTCCAGCGCCAGGCTGCGCTTGTTGCGGTTGAGATAAGCGTGACTGGCCGAGACGCCGTGATCGTGAGGCGGCAACACCCGCACCAAGTCGAGGCGGGTCGGCGATTCGATGCGCAGCACTTCGGCGCCCATATCCGCCAGCAGCAGCGAGGCAAACGGCCCCGGCAGCAGGGTCGAGAAATCCAGAATCTTCAGTGAGGCCAGCGGTGCAGACATGGGCAATCTCCATCAACGATGCATGCAGCCTAGGCAGCCATCGGCGATGGGGCAATTACCGGATCCATCAGTCGCGCTGACCGTTGCGCTCAAACAGCAGGCAAGAAAAAACCCGCCGAAGCGGGTTTTTCCATTCAAGCGATGCTTACTTCACATTGCTCGGGGTCGGGCCTTCGGCCACGCCCAGGTCATCTTCCTCACGCTCGTCGGAGATACCACGACCGCCCGAGGCCAGCTCGGATTGCAGCACATCGGTGTCCAGCTCCTTGACCCACTTGGCCACGACGATGGTGGCTACGGCGTTACCGACCAGGTTGGTCAGGGCGCGGGCTTCGGACATGAAGCGGTCGATACCGAGGATCAGTGCCAGACCGGCCACCGGCAGGTGACCTACCGCCGACAGGGTGGCCGCCAGTACGATGAAGCCCGAACCGGTCACACCGGCTGCGCCTTTGGAGGACAGCAGCAACACTACCAGCAGAGTGATCTGGTGAGTGATGTCCATGTGGGTGTCGGTCGCCTGAGCGATGAACACGGCCGCCATGGTCAGGTAGATCGCGGTGCCGTCGAGGTTGAACGAGTAGCCGGTCGGGATCACCAGACCTACCACCGATTTCTTCGCGCCCAGACGCTCCATCTTGATCAGCATGCGTGGCAGTACCGATTCCGAAGAGGAAGTACCCAGCACGATCAGCAGCTCTTCACGGATGTAGCGGATCATCTTCAGCACGCTGAAGCCGTGCATGCGGGCGATACCGCCGAGCACGATCAGGATGAACGCCAGGCAGGTGATGTAGAAGCAGATCATCAGTTGACCCAGCTGCACCAGCGAGCCGACGCCGTAGGCACCGATGGTGAACGCCATCGCACCGAAGGCACCGATTGGCGCGAGCTTCATGATCATGTTGATGATGTTGAACATCACGTGGGCGAAGCGATCGATGAAGTCCAGGATCGGCTTGCCGTAGGCACCCAGGCGATGCAGGGCGAAACCGAAGATCACCGAGAACATCAGCACTTGCAGAATGTCACCGGTGGCGAACGCGCCGACGATAGTGGTCGGGATCACGTTGAGCAGGAAGCCGACAACGCTCTGGTCTGCGCCTTGAGCAACATAGGTCGCGACTTTCGAGGCATCGAGGGTGCTGACGTCGATGTGCATCCCGTTGCCCGGTTGCACGATGTTGACCACGATCAGGCCGACCAGCAGGGCGATGGTCGAAACGATTTCGAAGTACAGGAGTGCGTAACCGCCGGTCTTGCCGACCGATTTCATGTTCTGCATGCCGGCGATGCCGCTGACCACGGTGCAGAAGATGATCGGGGCGATGATCATTTTGATCAGTTTGATGAA
Organism: Pseudomonas sp. GW458-11-26-14-LB4; assembly: GCF_059423925.1. NCBI lineage: Bacteria > Pseudomonadati > Pseudomonadota > Gammaproteobacteria > Pseudomonadales > Pseudomonadaceae > Pseudomonas > Pseudomonas sp. GW458-11-26-14-LB4. The sequence continues at coordinate 88,173 of NZ_JBWKYU010000021.1, read as the reverse complement.
CCCGTCACCCAGCGGCTTTACGGCCACGCCGAACTGCGGGTAGTAGTGGCCGAGCGCAATACCGATACAGATTGCGACGATCACCTGGAAATACAGGGATTTGTACAGTGGCTGACGAGTCGTCATTGCAAAGTTCCTCAAGAGTCCCGCGTGGCAACATCCATCTGTTGAACGCGAAACCTGAATTGCGAACCCTCCTGCACTGGAGGGATTTGTTGTGTCGAACGGCGCTTTCCGGACCGGCTCGGCGCACGCTTCTGTCGCTCTTATCGCAAACGTCGTGCCACTTTGGTGCAAATCGCTGCAAGCCTTTTGATATCAGGGGATCCGGCTTTTTCTGTGTCACCGTTCGGTTACTCAAGTGTGGCGGATTTCCGCCAACTCGCCCGACCTCGTCCTACAATTTGGCGGAAATCCGCCTTGTTACCGATCAAAGGCAGCCGCTACCATCGGTCGCCAGAGGAAGGATCTGCCGCTCATGCGCGAACGCACCATCGCCAGTCACTTTGCCCGCGCCGCCCTCGGTGGCGCGCGGCGCTCGGGTTACGACTACTCGGACCTGCTGCAGCAACTGGGCATCAGCCCCGAACTGCTCGACGAGCCGCGCGCGCGGATCGCCCCGGAACAATTCACCCAACTGATCCAGAACCTGTGGCTGGCCCTGGACGACGAATACCTGGGTTTTGGCAACGCTCCGAGCAAACCCGGCAGCTTCGCCATGATGTGCCACGCCATCATCCATTGCCGCAGCCTGGAGAAGGCTCTGCAACGCGGCTTATTGTTTTATAGCCTATTCCCCGAAGCCCCGCGCCTGACCCTGACTCCCGAAGACGAATGGGTACGCCTGAGCCTCGACGATGCGCAATTGTGGGACCCGGATCACTTTCTCAGCGAGAGCCTGCTGGTGATCTGGCATCGCCTCGGCAGCTGGCTGATCGGCCAGCGGATTCGTCTGGAACAGGCGAGCTTCAGCTACCCGAAACCGGCGCACGGGGCGGAATACGATCTGCTGTTTTCCTGCCCGCTGGAATTTTCGGCAACGCAAAGCAGCCTGGTGTTTCACAGCCGTTATCTGCACATGCCGCTGTTGCAGGATGAACGCACCCTCAAGCATTTCCTCGAACGCTCCCCCGCCGACCTGCTGTCCCGCCCGGACGACGGCAACAGCCTGAGCAGCCGGCTGCGCCGTTTGCTTAGCCATGACAGCGCACGCTGGCCGGACCTCGAAGCAGTTGCCGCGCACCTGCACATCAGCCCGCAAACCTTGCGCCGGCATCTGCGCGAGGAAGGCACCAGTTTTCAGGAATTGAAGGATCAGTTGCGCCGGGACATCGCAATTTATCACCTGGGGCGGGCCGATCTGTCGTTGCAACAGATCGCCGAACAGCTCGGGTTTTCCGAGCCGTCGGCGTTTCACCGGGCGTTCAAGAAGTGGACGGGGCTGACGCCGGGGGCTTATCGGGCGCAGGAGCAGTGAGGCCAAAGATCAAAAGCCCCCTCACCCTAACCCTCCCGAAACGTCGGACCGCCCAGAGGGAGAGGGGACTGATTGGGGGATGCTCAATAAATACGCCGACCTGGAAGCTTGCTGTTGAATCCATATTCGATGCAAATCGCTCAGGTCGATCATTTTCTAGAGACACTTCGATCAGTTCCCTCTCCCTCTGGGAGAGGGTTAGGGTGAGGGCCGATCGTTTTCACACCGCAGGAAAATGAATCCTGAACGCCGCCCCGCCCATCGGCGAATCGCCCAGGGTCAGCTTGGCGCTGTAGCTCTCGATGATGTCCTTGACCACCGCCAGCCCGATCCCCTGCCCCGGGTGCTGGCGGTCCAGGCGTTCGCCGCGTTCGAGAATCCGTGCGCGCTGATCCGGTGGTACGCCGGGGCCGTCGTCTTCGATGCACAGTTCGATTCCGTCCAGGCTTTCACGCACGCTGATGCGCACTTCGCCCAGACACAGGCGATAGGCGTTTTCCAGCAGGTTGCCCATCATTTCCAGCAAGGCGCCCTGCTCGATCGGCACGTAACAGTGCTCCGGCAGATCGAAGGCGACGCGCACGTGTTTGTCGCGGTAGACCTTGTCCAGCGTGTCGCACAGGCTTTGCAGCACCGGGCGCAGGCGCACCTGATGGCGCACCAGACCGCTTTTGCGCAGGCTGGCGCGTTGCAACTGATAGCCGATCTGCTGGCTCATGCGTTCGATCTGGGTTTGCAGCACCCACGCCTGATCGCGGTCTTCGGGGCGCTGGGCCATGTCTTCGCTGACGCCTTGCAATACCGCCAGCGGGGTTTTCAGGCTGTGGGCCAGATCGTCGAGGGAGTCGCGGTACCGGCTGCGCTGCTGGCGTTCGCTGTGCAGCAAGCGGTTGAGGGAACCGGTCAGGCGCAGCAGTTCACGCGGGTGCTGTTCGCTGAGGCTTTCGAGGGTTCCGCCTTCGATTTCGTCGAGTTCCTGACTGAGCCGGCGCAAGGCTTTCAGGCCCCAGGTCAGGCCGATCCACAGCAGCGCCAGCAGCACCAGCAATGCCGCGCCAAAACCGAGGTAGAGATTTTCCCGCAGGCCTTCGAGGGTGGTTTCGTATTCGCGCACCGGTTGCAGGGCCACGATACTGAAGGCTGCACTTTTGCCGCCAAGCAGTTTGACTTCGACGTCATAGACGAAGAATTCCTGCCCGTTGGCTTCGCGGATCCGCGCGAACTCGTTGCCGAGGCCGTCGTAGCGCGGCGTGTAGTTGATCTTCTCTTCCTGGGTGCCCTTCGAACGCCAGACCAGATGCCCTTCGCGGTCATAGATGTAGCCGAGCAGGCGATTGTCCGTGAGGTTGAAGCGCTCGTCGGGCAATTGTGCCGGCATCATCAAGCGGTTGTTTTCAACCCGTGCGGCGGAGATCAGCGTGGTGACATCGGACGCCAGCCGCTGTTCGATCGAGTCCTGCAGCGCCAGGCTGAACGCGCCCTGCATCGCCGGGAGCAACGCGAGCATGAACAACACCGCCAGGGTCGTGGCGGCAAGCATCAGCCGGACGCGAAGGGAACGGATCAAGTGCAGCGCTCATTGAACAGGTAACCGAGGCCGCGCACGGTGTCGATCGGCTTGAACCCGGCCGGACCTTCGAGCTTGCGGCGCAAACGGCCGACCAGCACTTCGATCACGTTTGGATCGCGCTCGTCGTCATCCGGGTACAACTGCTCCATCAACCGATCCTTGGGCACCACCTGCTGGTGATGGCGCATGAGGTATTCGAGGATCCGGTACTCGTAGGCGGTCAGCGCCAGCGGTTGCTCGTCGAGGGTCGCCTGCTTGCGATTGAGGTCCAGCAACAGCGGGCCGGCGACGATGGTCGACTGGGTGAAACCGCTGGAGCGGCGCAGCAACGCATTGAGCCGCGCTTCAAGTTCTTCGAACTGGAACGGCTTGACCAGATAATCGTCAGCCCCGGCTGCCAGACCTTCGACCTTGTCCTGCCAGTTGCCGCGCGCGGTGAGGATCAGGATCGGAAACGTCTTGGCGCCCGAGCGCAGCTGGCGGATCAGGTCGAGGCCACTCATGCCCGGCAGTCCAAGGTCGATCACCGCCAGGTCAAAGTTGAATTGCCCGGTCTGGTACAACGCCTCTTCGGCATTGGCCACGGACTCGACCACGTGACCGCTCTCCGTCAGGCGGGTTTGCAGGTGATGGCGCAACAGCGCTTCATCTTCGACGACCAACAGTTTCATGACGCTCTCCCGGGTAAATCGACAACTCCAAAGGCTTTCGCCTCACATGGCTACGCCGGGTCGCCCCTCGAAGGACGACCCGGCGCGGGCCTGACGCCAATCGCTTAGAAAGCGTAGTTGGCCGACAGGTAAGTCTGGGCGCTGCTGGTCAAATCCAGCGAGCCTTGCTTGCTGCCGCCGCTCTCTTTCATCTCGGTGCTGGCGTTGCTGCGCAGGTAACGGTAACCGAGTTCGACCGAGGTGTTCTGCGAGACTTGCTGCAGCACACCGAACTGACCGCCGACGGCGTAACCGATGTCGCTGTCACGGCTGTAGCCTGGCGAATCCTGGGTCAGCTTGGTCAGACCCGCCGTGGCACCGCCGAACAGCTTGGTGCTGCCGCCCACCGGATAGAACAGATCGTAGCTGCCCAGCAGGTTTTCCTGGCGCAGTTTAATGCCATTGTGCGAGCCCGACACGTTGTCGTAGGTGGCGTAGTAGCGACCCTGGCTGTTTTGCTGCCCCAGACGCAGGCCGTAGGTGTTGTTGCCGTCGATGGCCGCCGTGGCGTCCGGGTGGCCGAGGTTGTCGTTCAGTGCGTTGGATTTTTTGATCTTGTCGCTGGTCTGGCCAAAGGTCAGGCCGGCGAAGTTGCTGGTGGTGTCGGCGTGGGCCGCGATACTGGCGCTCATTACGGTAAAAGCCAGCAGCAGTTTATTTAAACGAGTCATGGAGTTTCCTCTTTCACAGTGCTGTTTGGGTATGGCGCAAGGTTACTGCCCCTCCCCTGTACCGCCCCTGAACGCTCTCTGAACCTGGCCTGAATGAAATGAACTAGGCTGTTTTGACCCTTTATTGTCAGGAGACCCGATCATGCGCCTGCTTCTAACCCTCGCCCTCCTTGTCTTTAGCGGCCTCAGCCAGGCTGCGATCAAGACCGAGGAAATCCCCTATCAGAGTGCTGACGGCACCAAACTGATCGGTTACTACGCCTACGACGATGCAATAAAGGGCCCGCGCCCCGGCGTGGTGGTGGTGCATGAATGGTGGGGCCTGAACGACTACGCCAAGCGCCGCGCCCGGGATCTCGCCGGGCTCGGCTACAGCGCGCTGGCCATCGACATGTACGGTGAAGGCAAGAACACCGAGCACCCGAAAGACGCAATGGCGTTCATGCAAGCCGCCACGCAAAACGCCGATGCGGCCAGCAAGCGCTTTCAGGCCGGGCTGGATCTGTTGAAGAAACAGCCACAGACCGACAAGGATAAAATCGCCGCCATCGGTTACTGCTTCGGCGGTGGCGTGGTGCTGAATGCCGCGCGTCAGGGCGTGCCGCTGGCCGGCGTGGTGAGCTTCCACGGTGCGCTGGCCACCAAGACGCCGGCTACGCCGGGTAGCGTGAAGGCGAAAGTCCTTGTCGAGCACGGCGCGCTGGACAGCATGGTCACCCCGGACAACGTCGCGGCGTTCAAGTCGGAAATGGACAAGGCCGGCGCCGACTATCAATTCGTCAGCCTCGACGGTGCCAAGCACGGGTTCAGCAATCCCGACGCGGATCGCCTGAGCCACGGCGATCACGGTGGCCCGGATATCGGCTACAACAAGGCGGCCGATGAAAAATCCTGGGCGGACATGCAGGCGTTCTTCAAGAAAATCTTTGGCTGAACCCCTGTTGCTGATCGTTCCCACGCTCTGCGTGGGAATGCATACAGTGACGCTCCGCGTCACACAGCGAAGGGACGCGGAGCGTCCCGAGGCTGCATTCCCACGCGGAGCGTGGGAACGATCACAATTCGGGGCCGCAGCGTCGGAGCGATCACGGTTCGACGTGGGAACGATCATGTCGACACTATCCAGCCTTAAGGCAACCCGGCAAAATGCGCCACATGAACTCCAACCCTTTCCTCCCCGCCTGCTGCACCCCGCTCGATGCCCATTGGCCGCTGCCGACGGTGTTGCCCGACACCGTGCTGCTGAGCACCCATTTCGATCCGTCGCAATTGCTCGGTGATGACTTCCGCCGCAGCGCCATCGAGTCGCCGCCGAGCATTCAGCGTTCGGTGGCGAAGCGGCAGGCGGAATTCCTTGCCGGGCGGATTTGTGCACGGGCGGCGTTGCAGCAGCTGGAAGGCTCAAGCACTGTTCCGGCGATCGGCGAGGATCGCGCGCCGATTTGGCCGGCACACATCTGCGGCTCGATCACCCACAGCACCGGCCGTGCGGCGGCGATTGTCGCCAACAAACAGCACTGGCGCGGGCTGGGCATGGACCTGGAAAACCTGCTCAACGCCGAACGCGCCGAACGACTGGCCGGAGAGATCCTGACCCCGCCGGAATTGCAGCGCATGGCCGCCGGTTCCCGGGATCAGATCGCACTCTGGGTGACCCTGACCTTTTCGGTGAAAGAAAGCCTGTTCAAGGCGCTGTACCCGATCGTGCAGCAGCGCTTCTACTTCGAACACGCCGAGGTTCTGGAGTGGAATGAACATGGTCAGGTGCGGCTGCGGTTGCTGACGGATCTCTCCAGCGAATGGCGCAACGGCACGGAGCTCGATGCGCAATTCGGCGTGCAGGACGGGCAGTTGCTCAGTCTGGTCAGCATCCAGGCGTAAGCGGTTTCAGCGCCGCTCCTGATTCCTCGGCCAGCTCAGGCTGAAGCACGCTCCGCCCAGACTCTTGCTCTTGCCGATCAGCGCCCGACCGTCGTGCCAGTGGATGATCCGCCGCACGATCGACAGGCCCAGTCCGTGTCCACCGGACGCCCGGGTGCGGCTGTCGTCCAGGCGCAGGAACGGCGTGAAGATTTTCTCCCAGGCGGTTTCCGGCACACCGGGGCCGTCGTCCTCGACATCCACCCGACAGCGCATCTGCCCGACCTGATAACTGACCGTGACCTTCGAACGCGCATGGCGCATGGCGTTGCTCACCAGATTCTGCAAGGCACGGTGCAGGTAACGCGGCTCGGCCTCGACCCAGGCGTCATCGCAATCCGCCGCCGACAGGCACAAACCGCGCTGTACCGTGACTTCGGCGCGCAGAGGCGCCAGCTCTTCGATCACCTGATTGACCAGTGCATCCAGGTCGATGCGCTGGAAGGTCAGCGCCGGCGAGCCCTGCTCCAGCCGGGCGTACGTGAGCATTTCGTCGACCAGCTTGTCGAGGTCCTCGATGTCGTGGTCCATACCCTCGCGGTATTTTTCCAGTGCCTGCGGGGTGGTGGCCGAGCCGATCATCTCCAGGCCGAAACGCAGGCGCGCCACCGGCGTGCGCAATTCGTGGGACACCGCGCGCACCAGTTCACGCTGGATCGCGAGCAACTGCTGCAAGTGCTCAGCCATGCCGTTGAACGCCGCCGCCAGCTTGCCCACCGAGTCGGCACCCCGGGCCGGCACCCGGGTTTCCAGACTGCCTTTGGCGATGCGCGTGGCGGCAGCTTCGAGCCCGCGCAAACGCCGTTCGAGCTGACGCACCAATAAATAGACGATCAGACCGATCAGGGTCAGGCCGAGCGCGGCGATCAAAACCAGCCATTCCGGCGGGTACGGGTTCATCTGATACAGCGGCCCGATTTCCAGCACCCACGGCGTGCCGACCATGCCGGCGAACACCCGGATCGAATCGCCACCCTTGCCCAGCGCCATCACCGTATCGCCTTCGGACACCCGACGGCTCTGGTCTTCGTCCATGTCCGCGTCGCTGACGGTGACCAGCCGCAAATCGAAGCCGAAGCCTTTGTCCTCTTTCAACTGCGCCAGACGTTTGGGCTGCTCGCCCACGGGCACCCGCACCAGCTCATCGGCCAACAGGTAGATGGTCGCCCGGGCCAGTTGCTCGCTGATCTGCTGCACCTCGCCCACCAGCACCAGTTGATCCTTGTCACTGACCAGCCGATAGACCTTGGCCGCGTGCGGGCCGGTCTGTTCGACCAGCGCCTGGCCGCGCTGCACCCGGGTGCGCTGGGTCAGATCGAGATCGGTCTGGGCAAAGGTCTTCAGCGCCAGCGGAATCCCGAGCAGCCGCTCCCACACCAGCAAGGCGCGATGGCGCTCGGTTTCATTCATCGGTTGCAGGTTGTCGGCCATCAGCGAAAACGTGCCGTGGGCCAGACGCTCGCGGTATTGCTCGCTGCGCACCTGGTTGAGCAGGTGCAGCGCCAGCACGCCGAGCACCGCCACCAGAATCAGCGCCGCGCACATGCCGCCATAGATGCGCAGGAAGATCGAATTCACAGCGGCAGTTCTACGCAGGCTTCCGGCACGAACAGATAACCTTTGCTGCGCACGGTCTTGATCAGGCGCGGGTGATCGGGGTCGTCGCCGATTTTCGGGCGGATGCGCGAGATGCGTACATCGATCGAGCGGTCCTGGCCGTCGTAGCCAATGCCGCGCAGTGCGGTGAAGATTTCTTCCCGGGACAGGATCCGCCCGGCGTTGGATACCAGCAGCCAGAGCAGATCGAATTCGGCGCTGGTCAGCTCGATGCCGCTGTCACTGAGCCAGGCTTCGCGCAAGGCGTTGTCCACCACCAGCGGACCGAACTGCAGACGACGCGGATTGCCCGCTGGCGCCTCCGGTGTGTCACTGCGTCGCAGCAGCGCCTGGATACGCGCCAGCAACAGTCGCGGGCGCACCGGTTTGCAGACGTAGTCGTCGGCACCCAAGTCGAGCCCGAGGATCTGGTCGGCGTCATCGGTGCGCGCGGTGAGCATCAGGATCGGGCCGTCGTAACGGTCACGCACCTTGCGGCAGATGCTCAGGCCGTCTTCGCCGGGGAGCATCAGGTCGAGGATCACCAGGTCCGGCTGTTCCTTGATGATCCGCGCCGCCGCCAGCGCACCGTTGCCTTCGATCTCCACGCGCAATCCGTTGGCTTGCAGGTATTCACGGGTCAGTTCGGCCAGACGCTGGTCGTCCTCGACTATCAATACCTGCCAGGCTTCTTGCTCCACGGGTGACCTCTGCTTGCCGATGCTGCTTATAAAGGAAGGATCCTCCCGTCTTTTTGTCATCTTTAAGGAGGATAAGAATGCGTGCGCATGGCCCGATTGTATAAACGGCGTACAGCCAGAACACAAGTCGGTAAATGCGTTCGGACAAGGCGGATTTTTGTGATAGGGTTCGCGCCCTTAAAAATCCGCTGAAGCGTTTTTCCCGACTGAAAAACAGTGACAAACGGTCTAGCTCAGCAGGTTAGCGGCCTACACGGGAATTCCTGGTTTCTTACACAATTTACGCACAGGTTTATCCACAGCTCGTACGTTGCAAGCCCCCTCGAAACGCATTATCTTGTAGCACGGCGCGAGGACAGACCCTACATATAGGGTTTTCCATTCAAGAGCCCAACCACATTTCGGACCTGAAACTCAAGTGCTTTATTGCCAGTTTCCGGTTGAACCAAGCAAGTTTTTCAAAGCCCAAACCGCACTTGCGGATGGCACCGTTTTTCAGGTTGGCAACGACCGGAACGGTACGGGTGTTGCAGTCGTTACTGCCACCCTGGAAGTAATCCGGCTCGAGCCTTGGCTCGCGGCCGAAAACTTCGGCAAGGATGCGGCGTCATTAGCCTTTTTCCTACTGGTCCGAAGTTGTTATGCCCGACACCCGTCGGTTGTAGTGCTTCGGACCAGAACGGTGAGCACCATGATGGTGCCCAAACAAACATAGAGAATGTGGAGATCACCCCCCATGCAAACCGACACAACTCGCGAGAACCCGCAGGGCACCTTGCCGCAGGCCGCCGATTCGAATTCGGATCTGGCTGCCACCGCGCCTGGCCAACTGCGCGTGATCAAGCGTAATGGCACTGTCGTTCCTTACACCGATGACAAGATCACCGTCGCTATCACCAAAGCGTTTCTCGCAGTTGAGGGCGGCACCGCTGCCGCTTCGTCGCGAATCCACGACACCGTTGCCCGCCTGACCGAACAGGTCACCGCGACCTTCAAGCGTCGCATGCCGTCGGGCGGCACCATCCACATCGAAGAAATCCAGGACCAGGTCGAACTGGCCCTGATGCGTGCCGGCGAGCAGAAAGTGGCTCGCGACTACGTGATCTACCGTGATGCCCGTTCCAAGGAACGCGCCGTTCGCACCACCGCCGAAGCACCGGTACAGGCGCACCCGTCGATCCGCATCACCCGCGCCGACGGCACTCTCGCGCCACTGGACATGGGTCGCCTGAACACCATCGTCACCGAAGCCTGCGAAGGTCTGGCTGAAGTCGACGGCGACCTGATCCAGCGCGAAACCCTGAAGAACCTGTACGACGGCGTGGCCCTGAACGACGTCAACACCGCTCTGGTGATGACCGCGCGTACCCTGGTCGAGCGCGAGCCGAACTACTCGTTCGTGACCGCCCGCCTGCTGATGGACACCCTGCGTGCCGAAGGCCTGGGCTTCCTGGGCGTGGCCGAGAGCGCCACTCACCACGAGATGGCCGACCTGTACGCCAAGGCACTGCCGGCCTACGTCGCCAAAGGTATCGAGTTCGAACTGCTGAACCCTGTTCTGGCCTCCTTCGACCTGGAAAAACTGGGCAAGGCGATCAACCACGAGCGCGACCAGCAATTCACCTACCTGGGCCTGCAGACCCTGTACGACCGTTACTTCATCCACAAGGATGGCGTGCGTTTCGAACTGCCGCAGATCTTCTTCATGCGCGTGGCCATGGGGCTGGCGATCGAAGAGAAGCAGAAAGAAGACCGTGCGATCGAGTTCTACAACCTGCTGTCCTCGTTCGACTACATGGCTTCGACCCCGACCCTGTTCAACGCCGGTACCCTGCGTCCACAGCTGTCGAGCTGCTACCTGACCACCGTGCCGGATGACCTGTCGGGCATCTACCACGCGATCCACGACAACGCCATGCTGTCAAAATTCGCCGGTGGCCTGGGCAACGACTGGACGCCGGTGCGTGCACTGGGTTCGTACATCAAGGGCACCAACGGCAAATCGCAAGGCGTGGTTCCGTTCCTGAAAGTGGTGAACGACACCGCCGTCGCCGTTAACCAGGGTGGCAAGCGCAAAGGCGCTGTCTGTGCCTACCTGGAAACCTGGCACATGGACATCGAAGAGTTCATCGAGCTGCGCAAGAACACCGGTGATGACCGTCGTCGTACCCACGACATGAACACCGCCAACTGGATCCCTGACCTGTTCATGAAGCGCGTCTTCGATGACGGCAAATGGACCCTGTTCTCGCCGTCCGAAGTACCGGATCTGCACGACCTGACCGGCAAGGCCTTCGAAGAGCGCTACGAGTACTACGAAGCCCTGACCGAGTACCCGGGCAAGGTCAAGCTGTTCAAGACCATCCAGGCCAAAGACCTGTGGCGCAAGATGCTGTCGATGCTGTTCGAAACCGGCCACCCATGGCTGACTTTCAAAGACCCGTGCAACCTGCGTAGCCCGCAGCAGCACGTCGGCGTTGTTCACAGCTCGAACCTGTGCACCGAGATCACCTTGAACACCAACAAGGACGAGATCGCGGTCTGCAACCTGGGCTCGATCAACCTGCCGAACCACATCGTCGACGGCAAGCTGGACACCGCCAAGCTCAAGCGCACCATCGACGTCGCCGTGCGCATGCTCGACAACGTGATCGACATCAACTACTACTCGGTACCGCAGGCGAAGAACTCCAACTTCCGTCACCGTCCGGTCGGCCTGGGCATCATGGGCTTCCAGGACGCGCTGTACCTGCAGCACATTCCTTACGGTTCCGACGCTGCCGTCGAGTTCGCCGACAAGTCGATGGAAGCGGTCAGCTACTACGCGATCCAGGCTTCCTGCGACCTGGCCGACGAGCGCGGCTCGTACGAGACGTTCCAGGGTTCGCTGTGGTCCAAAGGCGTACTGCCGCTGGATTCGCAACAGATCCTGATCGAAGCACGCGGCCAGAAGTACATCGACGTCGACCTGACCGAATCCCTGGACTGGGCACCGGTTCGCGCCCGTGTACAGAAAGGCATCCGTAACTCGAACATCATGGCCATCGCACCGACCGCGACCATCGCCAACATCACCGGCGTATCGCAGTCGATCGAACCGACTTACCAGAACCTGTATGTGAAATCGAACCTGTCGGGCGAATTCACCGTGATCAACCCGTACCTGGTTCGCGACCTGAAGGCTCGCGGTCTGTGGGACTCGGTCATGATCAACGACCTGAAGTACTACGACGGTTCGGTTCAGCAGATCGAGCGCATCCCGCAAGAACTCAAAGAGCTCTACGCGACCGCATTCGAAGTGGACACCAAGTGGATCGTTGACGCCGCCAGCCGTCGTCAGAAGTGGATCGACCAGGCCCAGTCGCTGAACCTGTACATCGCCGGCGCATCGGGCAAGAAACTGGACGTGACCTACCGCATGGCCTGGTACCGTGGTCTGAAAACCACCTACTACCTCCGTGCCCTGGCCGCGACCAGCACCGAGAAGTCGACCATCAACACCGGCAAGCTGAACGCTGTATCCAGCGGCGGCAACCACGGCGACGACTCGGTCCTGGCAGCCCCTGCCGGCCCGGCTCCAGTACCGAAGGCTTGCGCCATCGACGAGCCGGATTGCGAAGCTTGCCAATAAGCTGAGCTGAATCGGGCGTTGCGAAACGCCTGATCCGAGAAACCCCCGACAGACTTCTGGTTTGTCGGGGGTTTTCTTTTGCCCGCGATAAAAGCAAAAGCCGCCCTCACCCTAGCCCTCTCCCGGAGGGAGAGGGGACTGACCGAGGTGTTTGGGAGAGATACGCCGACGTGAAATACCGAGGTGAACTTGGGTTTTGAAACGCATCCAACTCAACTCCCGCATCTTCCTCTCCAAAGCCCCCTCACCCTAACCCTCTCCCGAGGGAGAGGGGACTGACCGAGTTGTTTGGGAGAGATACGCCGACGTGAAAGACCGAGTTGAACTAAAGCAAACATCCCTGCTTCCACCACTCAATACGATGAGCGTTAGCTCGAGTAAGGCTTTTGACGTGCCGGCCCCATCGGAAGGCTGAGTGGAGGGATTTATCCGGGGGTGGGAGCGCAGCGACCGTGCGGCGCAGCCGCATGCATCGAGAGGAGGTGCAGCGAAGCAAACCGTAGGCGATGCCCCCGGATGAATCCCGTAACGAAGGAACACCGAGCCAAAGCGAGGTGCCGAACGCCGGGGCCCAGCGTTTTGGTTCCTTTTGGGCGTTTGCAAAAGGGACTCGCCGTAAGGGCGAAACCGCCAGCGGCAACACCCGCAGAAACGGATAAACACCCCAAACCGCAGCCAAAAAAAAGCCCCTCAAAAAGAGGGGCTCCCATACAAAACCAAACCCAGAAATCAGGTCATCTGAATAATGGTCTGCATAATGGTGCTCTGAGTCGAAATGGTCTTGGCATTCGCCTGATAGTTACTCTGACCCTTGATCAGATCAACCAGCTCATTGGTCAGGTTAACGTTCGACTCCTCCAGCGAGTTCGAAACAACCGAACCCAGCGTACCGGTCTCCGGCGCATCGTAGCCCGGAATACCCGAAGCGTAAGTCTCTTTCCAGCTGGTACCACCAATCGGCTGAAGACCCTGCTCGTTGGTGAAGCTCGCCAGCGCAACCTGGCCGATGGCCTTGCTCTGGTTGTTGCTGAAGTTGGCAAACAGCGTACCGGTACCGTCGATGGTCAGGTTGGTGATCTGGCCAGTCGCGTAACCATCCTGAGTCGGGATCGAACGCGCGGTGTCAGCGTTGAACTGAGTGGTCTTGGCCATCGAAATGGTGATGCCAGCCGGGTTCGCCGAAGCACCGTTGGCCTTCCACACGCCGTTGGTGACAGTACCCGGTACCCAGCCAGTGAGTTTCAGGTCGCTGCTGATCACGGCAGGCGGCGTGCTGACCTGAGTCAGTTGACCGGTGGAGTCGAAGGTCATGGTCGAAGCGACAGGTGCGGTGACTTTCGGATCGCTGCCGGTAGCATCCGGGTTACGACCGTCTACCAGGGTGTAGACCTTCCAGGTGTTGGCACCGGTTTTCACCATGTATTGGTCCATGACGTGGGAGTTACCCTGGCTGTCATAGATCGGGGTGCTGAACGACTTGGTGTAGGTCTCGGTCTTGCTAGGGTCGAACTTGCCGGCCGCCACTGTGTCGTCGATCACCGGAGCGGTCGAGTTCAGGTTGATGGTCGAGGTCACCAGCGAGGTGGACTTCGGCGCGAGGTTCGAGGTGTCGATCTTCAGGTCGGTCAACACGCCGTTGATGACCTTGCCGTTGGAGTCCACACCATAGCCTTGCAGACGCGAGGTGTAGTCGGTGTTGGTGATGAAGCCGTCCTTGTCGACCTTGAACGTACCGGCACGGGTGTAGGAGATCGAGCCGTTGTTGCTCAGGGTGAAGAAGCCCGAACCGTTGATGCCCATGTCCAGCACGTTGCCGGTGTTGTTGATGTCGCCTTGGGTGAACTGCTGGGAAACGTTGGCCAGGCGCACACCGTTGCCGATGACCTTGCTGCCGCTACCCAGGCGAGTGGCCGAGTAGACGTCTTCGAATTCTGCACGGGACGATTTGAAACCGGCGGTCGCAACGTTGGCGATGTTGTTGCCGGTCACGTCCAGTTGCTTGTTGGCTGCATAGAGACCGCTAAGGCCGATATTGAAAGACATATTCCACTCCTTTGTGCCGGTTAGTCGGCTCTATATACCAATGGTTTGTACTTTGGACAGGGCAACGGTGCCCTTGCCGGACAGGTTGAGCATCAGCTCGCCACCGGTCTGGCTGATCGTCACGCTGGTGACCGTGGCTGGCAGGTAGGTCGCCATATCGGTCGAGGTACCGTTGATCGAGGCGTTCGCCTTGACGGTGTAGGTACCGGTTTTCACCAGGTTGCCGTCCTTGTCCTTGCCGTCCCATGTGAAGCTCGCATTGCCGGCGGCGCGGCTGCCCAGGTCGATGGTGCGAACAACGGTGCCGCTGCTGTCGGTGATGGAGACGGTGCCGCCGGCAATCGACGACGGAACGGTGACCGAACCGGTCATGCCTTTGCTCGGATCGTCGAGCTGTACCGAGTTGGTCTGCACGATCACGTTGCGGCCGACCAGCGACGAAGCCTGCAGGGCTTGCGACGAGTTGTAGTTGCCGGCCAGCGAGCTGACGGTGCTGTTGAGGGTGGTGATCCCCTCAAGGCTGCTGAACTGCGCCAACTGGGCAACGAATGCGCTGTTGTCCTGCGGGTCGAGCGGGTTCTGGTTCTTCAGCTGGGTTACCAGCAGTTGCAGGAACGCGTCCTTGCCCAGGGCCTGGCCGCCGGTCGAGCTGTTGGTGGCCGAAGCGATGCCGCCGGTGGTCGTGCTACTGGTCTTCTTCGAAGAGTTGGCCAGTATGTCGTTCATCGTCAGGCTGCTGGTGGTATCGGTAACACTCATGGCAGTCGCCCCTTATTACTGACCGAGGGTCAGTACCTTCTGCATCATGGTCTTGGCGGTGTTCATCATTTCGGCGTTGGTCTGGAACGACCGGCTCGCGGAAATCATGTCAGCCATTTCTTCCACCACGTTGACGTTCGGGTAGTAGACGTAGCCCTTTGCGTCGGCTGCCGGATGGTTCGGCTCGTAGCGCGCTTCGAGGTTGCTCTGGTCTTCGACCACGCCCATGACCTGCACGCCCTGGCCCGCAGCATCCTGGTTCTGGAACAGCGAATTGCTGCCGCCGCTCTGGCCGCCCTGGAACATGGTGGCGAATACCGGGTGACGGGCACGGTAGGTCTGATCGATGCTCGACGAGACGGTCTCGGCGTTGGCGATGTTCGAAGCCACGGTGTTGAGGCGGGTGGTCTGGGCGCTCATGCCGCTGCCGGCAATGTTGAAAACGCTGGACAGGGACATGGATTACTCTCCGCGCAGGGCTGATACCAGCCCTTTGAATTTGCTGTTGAGCAGGGTGAAGCTGGCCTGGAAGCCGACCGCGTTTTCCGCGTAGTTCGACTGTTCCAGCTGGGCGTCCACGGTGTTCTGGTCGATCGACGGCTGCATCGGCGTGCGATACATCAGCGACTCGTCGCCATTGCCCAGCCCTTCAGCTTCGATGTGACGGCTGTTGGTCATGTTCAGGGCGATGGTGCCGTTGGCGTTCTTCTGGCTCTGTGCTTCGAGCACTTTGGAGAACTCCAGATCCCGCGCCTTGTAGTTCGGGGTATCGGCGTTGGCGATGTTGTTGGCCAGCACTTCGGCACGCTGGGCGCGGAAGCCCAGAGCCTTTTCGTGAATGCCGAGCGCTTTATCGAAGCTGATGCTCATGTCGGGAACCTTCAGGTGACCGGATTTTTCGTAACAGGGTTATAGCAAGCGGCGTGCCAGTTTGAGAAAGCCCCGGATTACGGGGCTTTGCGCGGAACCGGCAACGCGGCAATGCCAGAAAAGCGGCAACCGGTTTCCGCCGGACGCCGCTTTTCTGCCGCCGCCTGCCACCGGCAAAACCTTCAGGCATAAAAAAACGGGAGCCCCTGAGGACTCCCGTTTCTTGTGTTGCCGGTCTTGATCACTTCGCCTGGTAGATGATCCCCGGGCTGCACTGAACCATCTGGTAATGATCCGGCAGACCGTTCAGCGCCTCGGAAGCGCCAAGGAACAGATAACCGCCCGGCTTCAGCGTGCTGTGGATGCGCAACAGGATGTCCTTCTTCACCTCGGCGGAGAAGTAGATCAGCACGTTGCGGCAGAACACGATGTCGAACTTGCCCAGGCTTGCGTAGCTGTCGAGCAGGTTGAACGAGCGGAACTCCACCCGGTTCTTGATCGGTGCCTTGATCACCCAGCGCCCCGGCCCTTTCGGGTCGAAGTAGCGCTGCAGACGATCGGCGGACAGACCGCGACCGATTGCCAGGCTGTCGTACTCGCCGGTCTTGCAGTTGGTCAGCATGCTGCCGGACAGATCGGTGGCAACGATCTGCACACCCATCTTCAACTGGCCGATGTTGGTCCGCTCGAACTCGTCGATCGACATCGACAGCGAATAGGGTTCCTGACCCGACGAGCAGGCCGCCGACCAGATCCGCAGACGCTGGTTGGGAGCGGCCTTGATCGCTTCGGGCAGCACCTTGTTCTTCAAGACTTCAAACGGATAGGTGTCGCGAAACCACAGGGTTTCGTTGGTCGTCATGGCATCGACCACCTGCTCGCGCAAACCGCTGCGCGGCTGGGTCTGGATGCGCTGAACCAGCTCACCCAGGGACTTGATGCCTTGCTGCTCCATCAGTTTGTTGAGACGGCTCGACACCAGGTACTGCTTGTTTTCACCGAGCAAAATGCCACAGGCTTTTTCCAGGAAGACCCGGAACTGTTCGAAATCCAAATTACCCGTAGACAAATGATGCCGCCTCTTAAATCGTGTTGAACGCCAGGGGCAAAAGGCCCTTAGCTGATATCTGCTGCTTTGATCCGGTCGACTACCCGGGATGCCAGGTCATCAGGACGGAATTTGGCCAGGAAGTCATCGGCACCGACTTTCTTGACCATCGCCTGATTGAACACACCCGACAACGAAGTATGCAGGATGATATGAAGCTTTTGCATGCGAGGGTCGCTGCGGATCTCGGCCGTCAGGGTGTACCCGTCCATCTCCGGCATTTCGATGTCGGAGATCATCATCAGGAACTCTTCTTCCGGCTTCTTGCCCTCGTCGACCAGCTTGCGCAGGTAATCCAGCGCCTGCTTGCCGTCGTTCAACGCCACCACTTCGACGCCGACCGTCTGCAGGCAACGCGTCACCTGCTTGCGCGCCACCGACGAGTCATCGACCGTCAGCACCCGCAGCGACAACGCCTTGCTCTGGGTCTCGACATCCACCACGCCGACCGAAATCGCTTCCGGCGTCGGCGCAACTTCCGCCAGCACCTTCTCGACGTCGATGATTTCGACTAACTGATTGTCGACCCGAGTCACAGCGGTCAGGTAATGATCGCGTCCGGTGCCCTTGGGCGGCGGATGGATCTCTTCCCAGTTCATGTTCACGATACGTTCCACCGAGCGCACCAGGAAACCCTGCGTCTTGGTGTTGTATTCCGTGATGATCACGAACGGACTGTTCTTGTCTTTCAAAGCACCGGAGCCGGTCGCCATCGCCAGATCAAGGATCGGAATGGTCGCCCCCCGGATATTCGCCACCCCGCACACGACAGGACTGGACTTGGGCATCAGCGTCAGTTGCGGGCATTGCAGCACTTCCCGAACCTTGAACACGTTGATCCCGTAGAGCTGCTGGCCGTCGAGACGGAACAACAACAGCTCCAGGCGATTCTGCCCCACCAGTTGCGTGCGCTGGTTCACCGAATCCATTACACCAGCCATGCCCAGACTCCTACACCAACGCCAAGTGTTGTTGCGACGCACATTCATTGCTAAACGGCACGGCGCTTGCTTTTTAACTCGTATGAACGCTCAAACGACATTTTTCCGACGCCTGACATCTCCCCTCCGCAGAGGGCTTTGCGCGATGTCCGCCATTTGCCTTTTTTTCGCTGGCAGCCCTGCCGGTGCTGATGCGGTTACCTTGCCTGACATGCTTATCGGCGTCACTCAGGGCTTTCTTGAATTCACCGTAGAAGACTATCTGGCTACCAGTCAAACGGAAGGCCGTTATGAAATCGAGGTCAACCAGCTCGATCCACGCATGCGCATGCCTATGTGCGACAAGGAATTGACAGCGACACTGGAGAGTCCGGCACGCCCTCTGGGCCGTGTCACGGTCAAGGTCCGCTGCGAAGGCACCTCCCCCTGGACGGTGTTCGTGCCCGCTCAAGTCCGCCTGTTTCGCGAGATTGTGACCACCACGCGACCACTCAAACGCGCCGGCATCATCGAGCCTCAGGACGTGACGTTGCGCGAACGCGACGTCAGCACGATCAATCAGGGTTTCCTGACGTCGGTGGATGAAGCGATCGGACAAAAATTGACCCGACCAACGGTAGCCGATCAAGTCATTACCCTGGTGCATCTGGAACAGGCGGAAGTGGTTCGCAAGGGCGATCAAGTGGTGATCACCGCCCGCAGCGGCACCCTCGCCGTCCGCATGCCGGGCGAAGCCCTGTCGAACGGCGGCCTGAAAGAACAGATTCGGGTGAAAAACCTCAATTCCCAACGGGTTATCAAGGCGCAGGTTATCGCGCCGGGCCAGGTGGAAGTTGCCATGTGAGCGGCCATGTAGCGGTGATGTGAGCGGCTGTATGAACGGATGTTTGAAAAGCCTCTGAGTACTCAAGCAGAAAACTGGCGCTGACCAGAGCTGTTCCCTAAACTGTGCCGCAGCAGGATCTGCAACGGCGCATGCAAGCTCATTGCTAAATGAGCCTAAAGTTTTCCAGGGGATGGCCGAGAACATGGCAAGCGTCCAAATTCCCAGAGGTTTTTAACATGGTCATCGATTTCAGCCGTTTGAACAGCTCCTCGTCACTTACGGGCAGTACACGTACCAGCAACGCCAAGGAAACCGCCGAAACCGGCACCTCCGCGCCGCTGAATACCCCGGCCGAACAGGCCAGTACCGCAAAAAGCGGGGAATCGGTACACCTCAGCAATGAGGCTCAACAGTTGCAGAAGGTCACTGACAAGCTGCGCGATCAGCCTGCCGTCGATAAAGCCCGCGTGGCCGAGTTGAAAGCAGCGATTGCCGATGGCAGCTACAAGGTCGACAGCAACCGTGTAGCCAGCAAACTGCTTAATTTCGAAGCCCAGCGCTAGGCCTCGGTCAGCGCCAGGCTTTTGGACGCTTAAAACCCAAGGCCAGCCATGCACGACACTAATTTATTGCAACTGATCACCGACGACTTTGCTCCAGCTCAACAATTGCTGGAGTTACTGCAAACCGAGTCCCTCGCCTTGCACGGTCGCGACATGCCTCTGCTGGAAGAAATTCTGGCGCGCAAACAGGCATTGATCATTCTGCTCGAACAGCATGGCCGCAAGCGCAGCGAAATCCTCGCCAGTCTCAATCTGTCGCTCGACCGCGCAGGCCTGGAACAACTGGCCAGCCAGTCGAGCATCGGCGATCAGTTGCTGAGCCAGAGCGATGTCCTGACCGACCTGATTGCCCAGTGCCAGGCGGCCAACGTCAAGAACGGCCAGTCGATCATCATGCAGCAGGCCGCCACGGCCAATCAGCTGAAAATCCTCACCGGCGGCGAGCCTCCCGCGCTCTATGACGCCAGTGGCACCTTCTCCAAACTGCAGAAACCGCGCGCGCTCAGCCAGGCGTGATGCTTTCTTCTATGCTTGCGCCCTATCAACGTGCGAAACATGCTGGCAAAATACTGGCCAGCCGTAGTCAAATTTTGTCTGGAGATTGATTTAACGTGTCCAACGATGACGCTCCGCAGCCCCCAAAGGTGCTCACCACGCCCCTGGAGATCTCCAGCAATCTGCGCCAGCTGCAAGAGAGCCACGATCCGCTGATCATCACCTTTCACGAGCGTAGCCAGCGCTTCCAGAGCTACCTGATTGAAGTCGATCGCGAAAACGGTTCGATCAAGCTTGATGAAATGATCCCGCGCGACGGCGAACGTTTTCTGGAAGCAGGCGAACCGTTCAAGGTTGAGGGCTTTCATGATGGCGTGCGCATCGCCTGGGAATGTACAGGAACGCTGAGCATCAAGGATTCCGACGGCGACCGCTTCTACACCGGCGACCTGCCCACCGAAGTGGTTTATCACCAGCGCCGCAATGCCTTCCGCGCCGCCCTGAAGCTGACCGACCTGGTCAGCGTCGAACTGGGTGGCGAAAAGCTCAAGTCGCCGATCGGCGGCAAACTGCTGGATATCTCTGCCACCGGTTGCAAGCTGCGCTTTGAAGGCGATATCACCGACCGCCTGCAATTGGGCCAGGTCTATGATCGCCTGATCGCCGCACCGCTGTTCGGCAACCAACCGGTATCGGTCGAGCTGCGTTACCTGCACTTCGAAGAAAAGCTCAACATCACCTTCGCCGGCCTGCGCTTTCACAACATCAGCGGCCCGGCGGCCCGCAACGTCGAGCGTTTCGTTTATCAACTGCAGCGCGAAGCGCGTCGGTTCGATAAAGACGATCTCTGATCGGCAGGTATAAAAAACGGGCAGCCACTGCGGTGACTGCCCGTTTTTTTGTGCCCGATTCAAGGCTTGGCGGGGCTGATATCTGGCCCGTCACTCTCAACTGTCGAGTCGGTTGGCACGTCAGGTTCCGGCTGGGGTTCCGGCTCAGGAACGACCGTATTCTGCATCTGCTCCTGCACCACCTGCTCGTCGACTCGCGGGTCAAGCGCTGCCACCAGCGGCGAACTGGACATGCTGTCCGGCATCGCCACGTGATGCAGCGGTGCATCGTCCACCTGGTGCAGATTGGTCACGGCTTTCGGTCGGATCCGCCACACCAGCACCAACGCGAAAAAGGTGAAGAACGCATACAGGCTCTGCGGCCCGAACAGCTTCATCAGCACCCCGGCCGCCAGCGGCCCGATACTGGCGCCCACGCCGTAAGTCACCAGCAGCATCGCCGTCAGCGACACCCGGCGCTCGCCTTCAACGTGGTCGTTGGAAAACGCCACCGCCAACGGGTACAGGCAAAACTGCACCAGCGAGCAGAGGAAGCCGACCACGAACAGAACCTCCAGCGGCACCTGCGGCAGGATCGCCAGCGGCAACGCGGCAATCGCGAGGAACAACGCAAAGCAGCGAATCAGCAGCGCCCGGTCATAGCGGTCGGACAACCAGCCCAGCGGCCATTGCACCACCAGCCCGGCAAAAATGCAGCTACCCATGAACAGACCGACCTGCTCGGTGGACAACCCCTGCTGCGAAGCATACAGCGGCGCCAGACCGTAGAACGAACCGATGATCAGCCCGGCCCCGAGCACCGTACTCAGCGACTGCGGCACGCGCTTGATAAAGAAGCGCGGCTCCATCGGCGCCGGATGCAGCGGCGCCGGGTGAATCCGTCGGGTCAGCGCCACCGGCACCAGACACAGGGCAAAGCACAGCGCGACCAACATCAGCAGTTCCAGGCCAAGGCCCGGGTGCATGACCAGAATCAGCTGACCGAGCACCAGCCCCAGGTACGACGCAATCATGTAGCCGCTGAACACCAGACCGCGCTGATTGGCGTCTGCCTGCTCGTTCAGCCAGCTCTCGATGACCATGTATTGGCACATCATGCCGAGGCCGACGATGGTCCGCAGCACCAGCCAGGCCGGCAGCCAGTCCACCAGGCCATGACCGAGCACCGCCGCACCGACGATCCCGGCACACGCCGAGTAGGCACGGATATGCCCGACCCGAGCAATCAGGCGGTGACCGATCTTGCCGCCCAGCACCAGACCGAAATAGTTGGCCGCCATCAACGCACCGACCCACAACCCGTCGACATGGTCGGCAGCCAGACGCAAAGCCAGATAAGTAGAAAGAAGGCCCGAGCCGATCAACATCATCAGCGAGGCGAAATACAGCGCTCGAAAGGATTTCCAGATTTGGCGCATCGGCGTTCCGAGCGGCTCCTTGCGGTAAGTATCGGGCTATCAAACGATAGCCCGACGGCGACATGTCGTCAGGCCTGGGCTGCTAGAACACGGCGTTCCCAGGGAGTGATTTCGTCAAAGAAACTGGTCAACTCCATGGTCTTCGAAGCGATGTAGCCTTCGATGAACTCCGTGCCGAACAGTTCCTTTGCAAGCTGGCTGCGTTTCAGACGTTCGAGCGCCGCGTGCAAGGTACACGGCAGCGAAAGATTGTCCGGCACTTCGAACTCGCCCTGAATCGCTTCGCTTGGTTCGAGTTCATGCTCAATGCCGTACAAGCCGGCGGCCAGGCTCGCGGCGATCGCGAGATACGGGTTGGCATCGGCGCCCGGCAAGCGGTTCTCGACCCGACGCGCAACCGGCGAACTGGCCGGAATGCGCAGTCCGGCGGCGCGATTGTCGTGGGACCAGCAGGCATTGTTCGGCGACGCAAACGGATGGCACAGGCGCTGATAGGAATTGACGTTCGGCGCGAACAGCGCGGTGAAGTCAGCCATGCCCGCCTGCTGCCCGCCGATGAAGTGGCGGAACATCGCAGTCGGCTGACCGTCCGCATCGCTGAACACATTCTTGCCGCTGCCGATCTCGACGATGCTCTGGTGAATGTGCATCGAACTGCCCGGCGTGTGCGCCAGCGGCTTGGCCATGCACACCACGGTCAAACCGTGTTTGAGCGCGACTTCCTTGAGCAGGTGTTTGAACAGGAAGGTCTGGTCGGCCAGCAACAGCGGATCACCGTGCAGCAGGTTGATCTCGAACTGGCTGACGCCCATTTCGTGCATGAAGGTATCACGCGGCAGACCGAGGGCCGCCATGCATTTATAGACTTCACTGAAGAACGGCCGCAGACCGTTATTGGAGCTGACGCTGAACGCCGAGTGACCGTCCTCGCGACGACCGTCGAGACCGACTGGCGGCTGGAACGGTTGGTTCGGGTCGGTGTTCGGAGCGAACACAAAGAATTCGAGTTCGGTCGCCACCACCGGCGCCAGACCTAGGGCTGCGTAGCGGGCGATGACTTTCTTGAGCTGACCACGGGTCGACAGGTTGGAGCTTTCGCCGGTCAGCTCGTCGGCATCACAGATGGCAAAGGCCCGCGGCTCTTCACTCCATGGCAACGGATGGATCTGCGCCGGATCGGCCACCAGCGCCAGGTCACCGTCATCGCTGCCATAGAATTTCGCGGCGGGATAACCACCCATGATGCATTGCAGCAGCACCCCCCGGGCCAACTGCAAACGCCGCCCTTCGAGGAAACCCTCGGCGGTCATTACCTTGCCACGTGGCACACCGTTCAAATCCGGCGTGACACATTCAATCTCATCAATGCCCGTCAATCGCTGCGCGAGTGAACGCTGGCCATCGGTTGTCATGACGCAATCCTTGTTATTGTGCGAGCCGCGAACGGCGACCCGGACAAAATAGGCTTCGGCTGTTCGGAATATCAAGCAGCAGCCAACAAAAAGAATTCCGGTCGATGAATCGGTGATTCAGGGCAGGTAAATACTGAACACGCCGCCGCCCAACGGGCCGCCATTACGAATCTCGGTCCGACCGCCAACACCGTTGCGCTGATGCAGCGCAGCGATGCGTCCGGCGAAGTACAGACCCAGCCCGGTGC
Organism: Pseudomonas sp. GW458-11-26-14-LB4; assembly: GCF_059423925.1. Classification (NCBI taxonomy): domain Bacteria; kingdom Pseudomonadati; phylum Pseudomonadota; class Gammaproteobacteria; order Pseudomonadales; family Pseudomonadaceae; genus Pseudomonas; species Pseudomonas sp. GW458-11-26-14-LB4. Next base: position 64,363 of record NZ_JBWKYU010000021.1, on the reverse strand, counting down.
TGCCACTGCTGTGGTTGATGCCCTGCACGTAATCGGACTGGCGCTCGAGCATTTCGGCCGGGTAACCGTCGCCGTCGTCATTGATGCTCAGCACCAATTGCCCGGCTTCGTCGCTGACGGTGATCAGCAGCGATTCACGGGCGTAACGGATCGCGTTGTTGATGCAGTTGCCCAGCACCGAGGCGATCAGTTCACGATCAAAGAAACCCAGCGGACTCAGCGGATCGACTTCGTAAGTGGCCAGAATTCCGCGACTGGCGAATACCTCTTGATGGGCCGCCAGCTGCGCCTCGATAAAATCGTCCAGCTCGTGATAGGCCGGCTGCAACGGCATCTGATTGACCCCGAGCTTGTACAGCCCGAGCAGTTGCACCAGCATGCCGTTGAGGTGGGCGAACTCGAAGTCGATCACGCCCTGCTCCGGCCCCTGGCGCTGCGCTTCGGGCAGACGCGCCAGCCATTGGCTGTGGGCCTGCATCAGCATCGCCAGAGAGTTCTTCATGTCGTGCACGGTGGAGGCGATCACCGTGGAAAAATCCAGTGCCTGCTCGTCTTGGTTCATTCGCCAAACGCCTTGCTTTTCAGCTTCTGATAACGCGGATAACGCGCGTCGGTGTCGGGCATCAGACCCACCAGTTTCAGGCAGGCCCGACATTCTTCCAGCTCCGCCGACGGCACATTGGTGTCGGTGCCGTGCAGCAGCGACTGGGCCATGTTCAGCGCGATACTGATATTCTTCGGTTGCATCTTCAGCGCCTTGCGGAACACCTCGCGGGCCTCCACCAGGTTGCCGGTCTTGTACACGCGCACGCCCTGACGGTTGAGGTCGGCGGCAGCGTTGCTGGAGCTGAGAATAGTCGGGTCGTCGGTGAGCTTGGCGATGTCTTTCATCACCGTCGGGTCATCGCCGTAGATTTCCGCGCAGCTCTTGAGCATCGACGTACCCGCCTCGGCCTGGCCGAGCATCTGCAATTGCTTGGCCACCAGCAACGCCGCCTCGGGGCTCATGAATTGCTCCATGCCGTCGAGGCGCATCAGCGCTTGTTCGGTAAGTTTTTCGGCGGTCTCGGCATCGTTGAGCAACAGGCTCGTGGCCTTCATCAGACGCGCGCGAATCTGCAGGCCCGGGTCGGTCGGGTTTTCCTTGGCCACGGCGCTGAGGGTGGTGTTGATCTCCAGACGCGTGCGGGTGTCGAGCCCGCGCTCGCTGCCCTTGCTGATCAGCGCGTGAGCCAGGCCGAGATTGCTTTCCGGATCCTTGAAGCGCGATTGCGCGCCCTGATTCACCGCCTGGCGATAAGCCCGGGAGGCGGTGTCGAAATCTTCGTTGGCCATCGCCAGCTTGCCCAGCAACGCCTGACGGCGCACGGCCAGCGGCGACAGGCGAATCGCCTCCTCCAGCACTTGCTGCGCGCCTTTGGTATCGCCTTCGGCGACCAGCACGTCAGCCATGCCGTCATACAGCGCCGGCATCATCGGGAAGACCTTCAGGGCTTTTTCGTAAACGCCCTTGGCCTGACTGACCTGCCCACGCTTGAACAGCAATTTGCCCAACCCGGCAAACGCCCACGGCAACGGCCGGTCGGCGATGATGCTGTCGTAAAGGCGCTCGAGCGCTTCGTTCTGGTTCATGTCGCGCAACGCATCGGCGCGATAGCGCAGGCACAGCGGCGAATAGCGGATGTCTTGTTTGCACAGGGCGATGCAGGCGTTGAGCACTTCCATCGGTTTGCCACGGTCGAGGGCTTGCAGAATCGGCTTGAGCAGGGTCTTGCGCTGCTCCAGACGCTCCAGCCGCTGAGCCAGGCCGGAACGGTTGAACGGCTTGGTCAGGTACGCGTCCGGCTCGTGCTCCAGGGCACTGAGCACCATCGCCTGGCTGGTCTCGGCCGTGACCATCACGAACACCGCTTCGTGGCTGATCAGCTTCTCCATCATCAGGTCTTCCAGCACCTGCTGACCGTTCTTCTTGCCGTCACCGAGGTGGAAGTCCTGAAGGATGAAATCGTAGGACTTCTGCGCGCACATTTTCAGCGCCTGCTCACCAGTGTCTGCGGTGTCCACATCCTTGACGCCCAACTCGCGCAACATCGAACGCACGGAACTGCGGAAATCCGAGAAATCATCGACGATCAGAAAACTCTTTTGGTGATACGACAGCATCGAGGATTTCCAGGCAATTGAAGAGGATGGACCATTTCCAGGCGCGCAGATGATAGCTGCCGGCCAAATGCTATCAAGCGATTTCGCGCGACTCTGAAGTCACCGAATGGGTTATCGGCCGGATCAGGGGTTCTCTTGAAGCGAGGGTTCAAGATTCGTTGCGCAAGGATTACCCTGCGCGGCGGTTCTCACCTTCCAACGGCAAAGGATTCATCGTGTACATCAAGGGACGCTACATCGTGTCGGCCTGTGCGCTGCTGTTTTTGCAGCAGGCACTGGCGAGCGGAATGGACTGCACAAAGGCGGCGAGTGTTGTGGAGAAGGCGATTTGCGCGGACAAGCCGTTGCATGAGCTGGATGCGCAGATGGGGGCGGCTTACCGAAAGTTGATGAAGGCTGCACCGGCGCAGGCGGAAGTGAAAAAGGCTCAGCGTGAGTGGCTGCAGGAGCGTGATCGGTGTGGCGAGGAGGCCAGTTGTCTGAGCCAGCGTTATCAGGATCGTTTGCAGGTATTGCACGCGCAGTGGATCGACGCGGTGGCCTACAAACCGGACGAGATCGATAGACAGGTCATGGAGGATCTGCAGCAACGGGTTCGGGAGATGAGTAAGGAAAGTCCGGAGTTTGCACTGGAGCGGGCACTTGGCTCTCTCACCAGCGAAAAAGGCGAAACCTCATTCTCCGGCGATCCAAATGACGACCCAGCCGAGGATCAGACCGTGTTCCCCAAAAGTATTCCCAAGGGCGTCACCCAGGATGAATGGAAAGCGCTTAACGCTTCCGGCCTCGATGCTGATGCCGAGCAAGGTCAGGTGAATTACACATTGATAGACCTGGACGGCGACGGCCAACGGGATCTGTTCGTTTCAACCTATACCGGTGGTACGAGCCTGTTCAGTTTCCATGAAACCTTCCGTCGAGATGGAGAGCGCTTTACTAGAAGGTTGGCCCCGTATGATCCGGAAGCCGGCGCCGGCAGCTCGTTGTTCTCCACCAGTGATCGCGGCGCCAACCAGTCGGCAGGCTGGATCAAATCTCACGGAAGAATGTATCTCGCCTACCGCAACGGCTCATACGGTGCTGATGATGTGTACTTGCTCAATCCCCTGAAGATCAACAGCCAAATACCAACGGTGACAGTTCGGTATGACTACAAGTTGATCGTGCCGAGTAATCAATACTCCGAGGAAAGCAGTACCAGCTACGTACTGGACCCAGTTTTGCGAAAGACTCTCATAAAAGCCCTGATCCAATCGGGTGCGGGTAAACCTCAACAACCCAGCCAACACAAAGGTCCCCTCTGCCCTATTCCTGCATCGGGCTCGGGTGACGATGATTATTACAGTTACGGCGCAGGTTACTACGCAGTAGAAACCGTCATGGACTTGCCAGTTTTCATCGACAAAGAGTGCTTCATCGCAAGGCTGAACAATTGGTTTGGTAGTTACAGCGAGAAAGACGGATTGCCCGCCTTGCTGACTTTGCGCAAGCCTGGGTCTCAGGATCCCGAACGGGGCTTCTCAGTCAACGGCCGCCGACATTTCACGAACGTCACAACCTCGATTGGAAAGGCAGAGGGTGGAGCTGAAATTTTCTAGCCTTTCCTCCTGCAAGATTGAAAGACACAAAAAAGCCCCACCAGACACCTCTACGTGGGGCTTTGTACTTCAGGGCGCTTCTCAGACCTCCGCCACCAACACATCGGCAATCCGAATACTCAATGCCGCACCTGTCAGCGTCGGGTTCACGCAGGAGGACGATGGCATGACGCTCGTGCCTGCGATGAACAGGTTGGAATGGTCGTGACTGCGGCAATCGCGATCTACCACCGAGTCTTTCGGATCATCGCCCATGATGGTGGTGCCCATGATGTGCTGACGGTTCTGGAAGCCCGTGTCGGTGCTGAGGATGTCGGCGTCGAGCAATTTCGCAAACTGCTTGAAGTCTTCCAGCGCCTTCTCTTTACCGGCGTGCCAGTAGTCGGGAACGCTGTAGTAGATCTCGGGAACCGGCAGACCGATGGCGTCGAACTTGGTCTTGCTCGGGGTGACCCGGTTTTCCGGCAGCGGCAAGGTTTCGAAATCGACGGCCCAGTTCAGGGAGCGCGCCGATTGCAGGCGGATCTGCTCATCGAGCTTCGAGCCCAGCACGCCTTTGGCAATCAGGTTCGAAGTGATCTGCGACGTCGGCACGGTGTTGCGCACCTTGATCTTGTAGCTCGGGTAATCGTTGCGAAACGCGCCATCGCGACTGTTCAGATAGACCAGCAATTGCGTCGGCCCTTCGCCCGGCCACATGTCTTCCTTGGTCATGACGTTCATGCTGATGCCGGTGTGATCCATCAGGTTGCGCCCGACCTGATCCGAGGAGTTGGCAATCCCGTTCGGGTACTTTTCCGAGGTCGACATCAACAGCAGCTTCGGCGACTCGATACCGTATGCCGCCAGTACAAAGGCCCGGGCGGTCAGTTTGTGTTTGGTCTTGTCGGGGCGCATGTACCAGATCGCGGTGATCTTGCCGTCGTCGCCCGCCTCGATCTTGTAGACGACAGAGTTGTCCAGCACCTTGGCGCCATGGCGCTCGGCCTCATCGATATGCATCGAACCGTCGTACTTGGCTGCAATCGGGCATACCGGGTTGCAGTTGTTGTTGCCGGCACAGGGAGGCCGTTTGCCATAGGGGCGGGTTGCCCGGCCGTTCGGCTCGAGGATCGGGTTATACCCGCCCTTGCTGAGCAATTCGGAGAGGCGCTTGAACATGTAGCTCGGCTTCAGGCCCTCCATCGGATAGGGAATCGAGCGCGGCGGATAGGCGTCCCCGCCCTGCCCGCTTTCGTCCTGGCCGTCGACACCGGAAACGCCCAGTTCGATTTCAGCCCGAGCGTAATACGGTTCCAGCTCGTCATAACTGATCGGCCAGTCACGACCACGGCCATACAACGACTTGAGACGAAAATCGTTGGGCAGCATGCGCCACAGCGAGGAACCGAAGTGCCAGGTGGTGCCGCCCACCACACGCAAGTAAGAAGTGTTGTATTTCACTGGCCCTACCTGCTGCAAATAGTCGCCGTAGGTCGACGGCGCGTGAGGCAGGCTCGGATAGGGCGACCCGGCGCCCTGCAGCTTGGCATTGGCCAGCGAGAGTTTCACCGGGGCATTGCGGAACGTTTCCACCACATCACGGCGATTCACCCGGGGGCCGGCCTCGAGCACGATCACCGACTTGTTCGCTTTGGCCAGGCCCGTGGCGATCAGACCGCCCATGACACCGGAACCGATGATCACTACATCGGCATCGAATTGATCGCTGCTCATACTGTCGAGTCCTGAATGACTGCTGGTTTGGGACCCCATGAATCCGGGCCGCCACCGTAGGTTGGAATGATGAGAATGCCGTGAGTGGGCTGATACATCATGGCGAGGGAATAGCTGATCAGCTCCGCATCCGCCGGCTCACCGACGATGCCCAGATACCAGGCGGAAATGATGCTGGTGGCCGTAGCCCGCAGCGATGGATCCGGATTCGGTTGCGCCAGGTATTCATCGACATGCCGGTACCCCTGCGCGCCGATCAATTGCTTCAAGGCAATCACGTTGGTCGAGAAATTCGGCGCGCGCTTGTCCAGCGCAGCGTAATAACGATCGGCCAGAACCGGATTGACCGCACGGCTGACCAGAAACTGCGACAGCGCAATGAAATCGTCGCCCGATACCTGCGCTGCCAGCACCGACTGCCAGGGCAGCGCACTGCCGATCATCGCGGCCAGGCCCAGCGTCACGGAACCACGCAACAGATTGCGGCGAGTGAGCCCAGTCGAGCTTTCGGTTTGAGTTTTTTCGTGTTTGTGCGTCATTGAAGTGTCCATTGCTCAGGCCTCCTTGCGCCGACGTGCAATCAAGGCCCATGCGCCCAGGCCCATCAACACGCACACGAGAATGATGACCGGGGTCGTAAACTTCGCCATTACTGCCAGCGGTGCCTTGGGACCACCGTCCCGTACCTGCGCCACATCGGCGGCGGTGACAATCGTGTCGGCATTGCCGTAGCGCGACAGCACGTAGTTGCTGACGTCGGCAATCTGCTGGTCGTTCAGGCGGTCGGTGAACAGCGCGTCAGGGCCGAAACCCGGCATGTCGATGGCCACACCGTCGACTTCACGATGCACGCCGTACACGATGGCCGCGATCAGGTTGTCGCTGCGACTGGTGGCAGTGTTATGAAACAGTGATGGGTATTCCCGCGTGCCCTGACCGTTCGGCTGATGGCAGTTGGCGCAAGTGCCACTGAATATCTGCCAGCCCGGGTTGTCCCCCGGTTTGCCTCCGCGCAGCGTCAATTCATCGACCGAGGCCTGACCGTACTCGTGGCGGGCTTTGGTTTCCCCACTGTTGATCGGCGCCGTCTGCAGCAGATAGGCCGCAATGGCTTTGAGATCCACATCGCTCAAATGCTGCAGACTGTTCTCCACCGCCTCGGCCATCGGCCCCGCCGCCTGGGCCTTGCCCTCGACGTGACCGGTACGCAGATAGGCCACGATCTCGTCGCTCGACCAGGCACCGATGCCGCTGACTTTGTCGGAAGTGATATTGGGGGCATACCAACTGCCCAGTGATCCGCCGGCCAACGGTTTTGCGCTGTCGGCCGCCATCAGGACATTGCGCGGTGTGTGGCAGGTATCGCAGTGAGCCAGGCCGTTGACCAGATAGTCGCCGCGATTGACCTCGGCGGACTTGGCCGGATCCGGCGTGAAGCGTGTTTTGCTGTGGAACAGCGCGTTCCAGCCAATCATCGACGCGCGGATATTGAACGGGAAATCCAGAGCGGTTTTCTGGTTCAGCGTATCGACCGGCGCCACTTCATGCATGAAGTAGTCGTAGAGCGCAGCAATGTCGCTGTCGGTCATCTTCGAATAGGAGGTGTAGGGCATCGCCGGGTAAAGCCGAGTGCCATCGGCCGCCACCCCGTCACGCACCGCACGGGCGAATTGCTCTGACGTGTAATTGCCGATACCCGCCGTTTTCGAAGGCGTGATGTTGGTCGAGTAGATCGTGCCCATCGGTGAACCGAGCGGATAGCCGCCCGCAAAAGCCCTGCCGCCTGGCGCCGTATGACAAGCCACACAGTCAGCGGCTACCGCTAGACGCTTGCCCACCGACGCGGTGCTGTCGAGCGCCTCGCCGTACGCGGCGCCAGCTATGGCGATCAGCAGCGTAACCAATCCGGCAGAGGCGTACCCCCTGCGTTTCCCTTTATCAATGCGACGCGACATGAGTCCTACCCTAGGCTGCTTCGTTCTTTTTTTTTCACGGTTCTGGAAATCACGAACACAGCGTCCTCGTCATCTCGGAAGCCAAGAACGAGGAGGTACGATGTCGTACGTATTTATTGGAATATTCCATACAATGTAACACTTTGCAATAAATAGAAAAGGCCAAGTGCCATCTTTTGTATGTATGTGCTGAATGCTCTAAAACGCTGGTTACAAGGGTGTTTAATGCAGAATATATTTAAATAAGAAACAACTGGTAACCCTACAGTTGTGGACTCCGCAGCCGAAAGATGTACGACGACTAGCCATTTGCTTACGAGCTGCGCTCGATATTGACCCGCCCCCACATGTCAGCAGGATGCCCCTTATGAGTTGGTTGAATGACGCAAGACTTTCCACGAAATTGATCACGGCCTTCGCGGCGTGCGCCTTCATCACCCTGGGGGTAGGCCTGCTGGGAAGCCGGGGAGTGACCGAACTCTCGACAAGCCTCAGATCGGTGTTCGGCAACAACCTCGTCGCCGTCGCCAACATCGCGCAGACCAAAATCAAGGCTGTCGGACAGACCCGTGACATGTATCGGCTTTACGTCGCCACAGCCGCCAACCTGCCCCAGAGCACCAAAGACGAATTCCTCGCCTCGATGAGCGCCAACCAGTTGGCGAGCGAAAAAGCCTTTGCCGAATACCGGAAAACCGAGCTTGCCGACGACGAACGTGCGGCGGGCGACCGGATGGAGAAAGCCTGGCCCGTTTACCAGGCGATCGTGCAAAGGTACCTGGCCCTGATGAAGGCCGGCGACCTGGAAAATGGCCGCGAACTGCTGCTCGGCGACCTGCAGAAAAACTACCGCGTCGTCATGGACGAATTGACCATCATGACCAACTCCAACGACATGCAGGTCAGCGAAGCCGCAAAGCGATCGGTTCTGACGGAGTCCTCTGCCAAGACATCGCTGTACATCGGCATCGTGCTGGCCTTCGTCGCGGCGATTTTGCTTGGCCTGTTCATCAGCCGACTGATCAGCCGCCCCATCTCCAAAGCCGTTGAAAGCGCCCGAAGCATCGCTGGGGGCGACTTGACTCAAAACATCGTCAGCACCGGCCGCGACGAGGCCGGTCAGTTGCTCACGGCCCTGGCCGAGATGCAGGGCAGTCTGAAAAGCACTATTCAGCAGATCGCCAGCGCGGCAGATCAACTGGCGTCCGCTGCCGAAGAACTCACCGCCGTCACAGACAATGGAAGCCGCGGACTGATTCGTCAGAACGACGAGATTCAGCAGGCTGCAACCGCTGTCACGGAAATGACCTCCGCCGTGGAGGAAGTTGCGCGCAATGCGGTATCCACCTCCGAGGCCTCCCAGACCACCAGCCGGGAAGCCAGCAATGGACGCGATCAAGCGCGAAACGCCGTTGCTGCGATCAACCATGCAACCACGGAAATCGCCACCTCCACCACCATGGTCAAGGACCTGGCAGAGAAAGTACGGGACATCGGCAAGGTTCTGGATGTCATCCGGGGGATTGCCGAGCAAACCAATCTGCTGGCGCTTAACGCCGCCATCGAGGCTGCACGCGCGGGTGAGCAAGGTCGAGGTTTTGCCGTGGTCGCCGACGAGGTACGAGCCCTGGCGGCAAGAACCCAGGCTTCGACGGGGGAAATCGAAGGCATGATCAACGACGTTCGCAACAGTGCAGACGAAGCCGTCGGCGCCATGGGGAAAAGCCAGGCGCTGGTCAGCGAAACCCAGTCACTGGCGCAAGCGACCGGCCAGGCATTGGAGCTGATTGCCGACGGCATCTCGCAGATCAATGATCGCAACCTCGTCATCGCCACAGCCTCGGAAGAACAGGCACACGTTGCTCGTGAAGTGGACCGAAATCTGGTCAACATTCAGGATCTTTCCACCCAGACAGCGGCAGGCGCACATCAGACCAGCGCCTCGACCCAGGAACTGTCCAACTTGGCGGCGTCGTTCAACACTCTGGTCAGTCGCTTTCGCTTATAAATTCCTGAAAACAAAAAGCCCCGCCAGATCACTCTGCGCGGGGCTTTTTCAATAGATGGTGTCCCAGGGCAGGTTCGAACTGCCAACCTTCCCCTTAGGAGGGACAATTAAGACTCAGCAGGATCTGGCATAAGCCCCGTATTGCTGGGCTTGTTCGTCCCATTGAGTCCATGAAAACAGAGCGGTATAGTGCTTTTTGCTGCCACCCTGCTGTCACGGTCGAATCCTTGAAAACCAAAATCACTCAAAAGCTAATTGGCAGCCTGGCCGCCGAGGCGAAAGCATACCGCGTGCATGACACCGTGCAGCCGGGTTTCTTTATCCGCGTTCTGCCCAGCGGTCACAAGTCCTATATGGTCACATGGGGGCGCAACAAGAACGCGACCTTGGGGCGCGTTGGTGTCCTAACGCTCGATCAAGCCAGAACCGAGGCCGCTCAGTACCTGGCCGACGCGCACGCCCACGGCGAGCCACTGGCAGTCGCTCAGGGTCGAAAGGGGATTGCCCTGCCGTCTCTTCGCGAATTCATCGACGACACCTATATGCCGTGGTTCAAGACACACCATAAAGGGCATGAGAAAACCCTGCACACGCTTAATAACAACTTCGACGCGATCATGCCGCAGCGCCTAGGCGACATCACCGGCCGCGATCTGGACCAGATCCGCACGGGATGGATGCAGTCAGGCAACAAGCCGTCGACGGTCAACCGGAAAATGGGCTCTATCAGCGGCGTATTCAGCAGAGCCGTTGAATGGGAGTACATCGATGCCCACCCGATGGATAGGCTCAAAGCCTTAAAGGTCGACTCGATGGGACTGGTCCGCTACTTAGATGCTGAAGAGACCAAACGACTTCGGGAAGCACTCGACGCCCGTCAAGACGAGGCACGGGTGGAGCGCGAGAGTGCTAACAAATGGAGAGCGGATCGAGGCAAGGAACTGATGCCGAGCTTGCTGCAGGTCCCATTCACCGACCACCTAAAGCCTATGGTCTTGGTATCGCTGAATACAGGCATGAGACGTGGAGAGCTGTTTGACCTGAAATGGTCGGCGGTGAACTTCCATACGAAGACGATCACCGCTGCCGGCGCCACCACCAAAACCAGCGACACGCGACACATCCCGATGAACAAGGAAACGGTGCGCGTACTGGAAGACTGGAAAAAGCTGGCCGGCAAATCTCGATACGTGTTCCCGAGTCAGGAAGGCGGCCGTCTGGAGGACGTTAAAAGCGCCTGGCTCAGGCTGCTAGAGCGCGCCGAGATCGAAGGCTTCCGCTGGCACGATATGCGGCACGACTTCGCGTCACGCCTAGTGATGGCCGGCGTACCACTCAACACGGTACGGGATCTGCTGGGGCACGCCGATATCAAGATGACACTTAGGTATGCCCACTTGGCGCCTGGGACGAAAGCCGCAGCAGTAGAGCTGATTTAGAAGGGAATCAACTCTTTATCCGTGATAGGAACGATGGTCGGGCTAGATTTGTGCAGACTCACATGATCTAAGAGTTTGTCCCAATTGTCTGTTACGAGAAACATTACCAGCCTATCCGGCTCCGTGGAGAAAGTCATATCCGGATAATGCTGCCAAAAGTAAGCACTAGCCTTAATTGTCTCCCAGATACGAAGCTCATCGTACGTTAGCGCCTCTGGCATGTAGAGCGCAAGGTTAACCAAACGCACAGACTCATCGGTCGACCAGACTTTATCAATCACGCTGGAGAGACTATTCCCATCGAAGTCCCCGTGGGCTTGGCTCATCGCCTGAGCGATCGCCCACTCGATAACGGCCGTCAGTGATCGCTTCTGCACTCTTCCCATTATGTCTAGAGCAAATTTTATCTTCGGATCAATTCTGATACCGACGCTAACGGTTGTACTCGTCTCGCCAGCTCGCTTACTTGTCTTCGTCGCCATACCAATCCATCTGCTCTCTGAAGGTCAATTTAACTGACGTGATGGGCACAGCTTGCTCGACCCGCAAACCACTGTCAATCCATGCGAATACGTGCACGTTTAGCATTTGCTTGCATTGCTAGAATTATGCATTGTAACCTAGCAACATCTGGCCCCCCTTTGGGTGTCGGAATTTAGGGAGATATCCATGGAACAAGGTCAACAACAGATGGCACCGTTGTCGGTGAGCGTCGAAGAGTCTGCCCGTATTTTGGGCATATCGCGTTCGGCCACCTACGAGCTGATTGCTCAGGGCGAAATCAAAACATTTAAGATCGGCCGGCGACGATTGGCCTTGGCATCGGAACTGAAAGCATTCGTTGAGCGCGCCGCAAAGGCCGGCTCACGATGAATTGTGAAGAGAATAAGGAGCGAGGAATGCGCAGGACCGCGCTGAAGGATGCTAAGGCGGTGTTCGAGCACCGCCTTAGCAAAAACACACTGGATAGCACCAACGTGAAGGGCAAACTATGACACGCCATTCTTCAACCGAGCAAGACCGCAAGATGATCGAGGCGCTTAGAAACGGCCCGGTTTCCTCCGTCGAGGCAGCTCAAACGCTCGACATCGTTCAGCCGCCGAGCACTATTCGTCGCCTAAGAAAAAAGGGGCACGAAATCCGCACCTACTGGACGCACCAGTCGACCGAGCCGGGTCGACCGCCGCACCGGGTTGCCAAATACATTTTGATGCGCGAAGCCTCGTAAACCATTGACTAGCCGGCGCCTCCATATCGGAGGCGCTTGCGCCTGCCTGCGAGCCATTGAATGGCATCTTCAAGAACAGTCCGAACCAAGAAAGCTAAAACGCCTCCTTTTGCGATGCTGTTTCTTGCCATGGGCCAGTCTGCCAATTACAGGGCTATGGGGCCCTGGTCTCGCTGCGTCCTCAATGAACTCATGATGCAGTACCGCGGCAACAACAACGGCGATCTCTCGGCGACACGGACAATGGCAAAGGAGTGGGGCATTGCATCTGACAATACCCTTCGGAAGGCTCTGGCAGAACTCGAGGCCGGCGGCTGGATCATCCAGACCAGGAGCAGTATTTTTTCTCGCCATGGCGCGCGTTGCGCGCTCTATGCACTGAGCTGGTTTGCCATCGACGAATGCCCTGGCAAGGATCTTGAAATAGGCCCAACCCGCGCACCTCCACGAACAATCCGCAGCCTCGCAACTTCGAATTCTTCCAGCGCAGAAAATGCGCACATACCGGCGCAGAAAATGCGCACGTAGAACGATCCATTTGTACGGCTCTGTCCGGTTGTATTTTTGACCTCTGTCTACGTGCGCAGAATGTGCGCCGTAATTTCCCGTTTACGTGCGCAGAAAGTGCGCACCCTTATAGATATCTACCATGCTGTCTGAGCTTTTAGTGCAGACCCGAAAGGATCAGGATGAATAGAAACCAGATGCGTGCGGCCATGACTGACAGCCTCGTCTTGCCGATGTCGGTAATAGATAGTGAGCAGTGGAGAGGTATGCCACTTGTGTCGAGAGTGATCCTGTGGGATCTGTTGCCTCAAGCGTGCAGTGCCCGGCCGAGAGCGATCCTTCCATCCAGAGCCGTCGCCTTTTCTGAACATTTGAGGTGTCGCAGGGCTCTGATCGACCTGATTGAGCGCGGCCTGATTGTCCGAACCATGACCAGGCCGGATCGATATGCGCTCAACTTCCCGCCCTACTCCGAATACCCGCATTCTGGCCGGTAATGAAAAAGGCACCACCCCGTAACAGGGTAGTGCCTTCGATACTGCGAAGCTTTCGTAGTTTGTCAGTCGATGTCTGCAGGAGCGAACTTCTCAGCACCAGCCCGCAGTGAACGCAGCCCAATCACCGCCGCCCGGGCCACTCGGTCGATGAAGCCCGTCTCCAGACTTGTGCAGCGCCCTCCCATTCCCACGATCGCGAATTGGATCGCATGGAACGCCTCTGTTTCGTCGTGGGCGGCCAGCTCGGCAATCTCGGCATCGAAGCAGGCGATGCCCTTCTCCCAGTCCCCAGGCACGCCGTAGTTGTACCGAGGCCAATTGATGAGCCGTCCGGAATCATCGCGCTTGGTGAAGCTCAGGTCGTCCCGTGATCGAATATCGGCGCTCATTGGGCCACCTCCGCCGCGTCGAGCGCCTTCTGCATCTGTTCAACTTCGCTGTCGACGTAGTTCGCCCAGTCATAACCAAGGAAGCTGCCAAGGCTGGCCAACTCTTCGATGTCGTGCGACTTTCCGTGCTTCAAATCCTTGGTGATCGCGTTGAACAGCACCCGCATATTGCTGATGCGTTCATGTGTGGCGCGCAGCAGTTCAAGGGCCTCGTCGGCGATACGAGCGGCTGGCTGACTCATTGCACACCCCCTACGCAGATTCCACGGAATGGCGCCGCGCTTGGCAAGACCTTCACGCTGATGGCGCCGAGGATCTTTAGAGGCGCCAACTGGGCCAGCTTGATGTTGGCCGGCAGCACCATGGTGGTTATGACCTGGCCGTGCGCGTCCAAAATTTGGATGGTATTCTGTTTAAATTGCATGACGTGTCCCTTTAAGTTACGTCGTGTGATCGCCAAGCCGCTGTTGACGCAGCGGCTTGGCACCTTTTCTGTGATGGCTCAAAACAGAGCCATCGATTCAATCGGCAAAATATTCCGCCGGTTATTGCTTAGCCTTCTCGCTGATCCAACCTGCTGCCCAGCTCAGAGGGTCTTTCGACTCCATCGGCTTGAGTGGCTTGCCATCTCGGGCTGCCTGCCTGCCCTCCTCTTCTGTTTCACCGTGAATCCATACGGTTGTTTGCCTAAAACCAGCTTCGCGCTGACGCTCTTTGTAGATCCTCTGGCGATCGGCCGCAGATAGTGGGCCTTTCGATTCTTCCTTCTTCACAACAACCTCCGTTAGCAGTCACGACAGGCCAATAATGGATCATCGTTAGCAGTCACACAAGAGGAAGGGTGCAAAAAATTGCACCCCGGAGATGCGAGGACTTTTGCTCACATCTATCTCACAGATCCGGAACTGAGCTCCCAACCTTGCTGATGGGAGATCTGGGTGAACTACTTTCTGGTTCGATAATCAGGCTAAAAAAGTGACCAGGCTCGGCTCGTGCTTTCACACTGAAGCTCTAAATGGGTGGATACAAAAAAACGCGAATTCGAGTAAAAAATACTTTTCTACACTGGTAACAGGCAAACGTAGTCGATAACATTCAGATGTTTTCTTTGTCATAGGGGGGGCGCAATGGGCGCTATGGCGTTTTACGTTATCGGCTGGTTCGAACCCAGTCTCCCCGACCTATGGCGATAATCCAAACGCGATGGAAGGTTCTGATAGATCTTCCAGAAGAGAGCCTGTCGTCACTGCTAACTATATTTAATGCTGATACTGGTAAGTCGTTCATTCGTACCTTAGGCGGTAGAACCGAATTTGCATTTAACCCTCAAACCTTGCACTGCACGAATCGATTTTATGATCTACTCCGTGTTTGTTGCAAAAAATATGGATTCGATGGGAGCAAATTTCCATTTAAAAATATTGAATCTGGAATTATTTTCAACTTCAGATTCCGCCTGTATGGCAAAAAATTACTGGCAATGGAAATTGAGCGACAAGCACTGCCAACTGATGAAAACACAGACATATTAAAACTTAGCATACTTCGTAATGACAAATCGCTAAAGCATCTAGTTCTGTCCATCATAGGGCTCATCAAGAGCCCCCAAAAGAAAAATTTCAAGCCTGCCGCGGACTGGCCAAAAACCTACGTCTGCAATTGCATTACAGGGGCGCACAATGAACTTCCTAATACGCGCCAGTTAGTTCAGCTTCTCACGAGACATAGAAATCCCTCTGCAATGACTGTGGAGCATGTGACGAATAAGAATAGCCCACTACAAAGTGACGACTCAACACTATTAATTGATCGTCAAGGCATCCTCGCGGTTATTCCTGACGAATTGAAATTTGACCAAACTGTCACACGCAGATTCTTGGCAGCAAGCAACACTCTCGAGCTGGTCGCCTGCACTGAGAGGATGATTGAGAAAAAGACATTATCAACCTTAACCAGCTTATCAATCGCAGATTTGTCGTTTTACTTCAAAAAACCTGAAAAAAGATTTTTACATAGTATGTCATCCAAACTAATTTGGCAGCAAACAGCTGCTGAATTCGACCTATCGCCTACGCAATGGATTGAAGTGGAACAAGAAATGCAAACTAGGGAAACAGCTGGTCGCGGTGATCGTATACTCCTTATAATCACTGCTCTTGAATCAGAGGCCGCTCCGTTTTACGCGCGCATGATAGACCCAACGCCTGTATCATATGGCGACTTCATCGTAACCCGCGGACTATACGAAACCTCAAGTGGCACCCTTAATATCTATTTGTTCTCAGTCGGTGTTGGCAACACAAAATCCGCAATTAACACCTCGAGACTTTTAGAACTACTGCGACCAGATCTAACGATATTTAGCGGAATCGCAGGTGGCCGCAAAGAGGCAAAAATAGGAAGTGTAGTTGTGGCAAGCCTTGTATACAACTACGAATCAGGCAAAGAAACTGAATATAAACTATTACCGCGTCCTCGCATTTTTGGACTTTCTCCAAAAGCAGAGTCTTTGGCGACTGCTTTTCTAACTCGAGACAGGGGCATAGAAAAACCTTATGAAACGTTCTTTAAACCAATTGCGTGCGGAGAAAAACTAGTAGGAAGTACCGGTGGCAGATCAGCAACGACCATTGCTACAACCTATGCTGATGCATTGGCAATTGAAATGGAAGGCTTTGGTTTTTTAGCTGCCATGAATGAAACCGGCATTCCTGGAATACTGATTCGCGGGATATCAGACCTACTGGACAATAAAGAACAACAAGAAGACCACCCGCTCGCTATAAATAACGCAGCTGATCTTGCATTTCGGCTGATTGATTTTTTTGATCAAATCACACCCGCAAGTAAAAATTAAAATCAAAGCAATCTCACAGCCATACCAAGGGTCAGAATATTAGTTCTGACCTTTATTGAGTTACAACCTCAAAAGTTGATAGCTAGAAGCATGATCATCGTAGTCACACTTTAATCTAAGTACGGTAGATTCATAAACGAGAAAGGGGTAAAACTATGCTAACCTAACTTTACAAGAATCGTCCTCATCGTTCAAACACTTTGATAGCGCCCTAGCGTAATAGACACAGTGTGTGACGTTTAGATCTTATTGAGACGTTTTTGGTCTCGCTGTGCTACCCCTAATCTGACGTTGCACGAAGGTAGCAAGCACCGATCGCGTCCTTGCCCTGGGCACGGGCCAACGTGACAAGGCGCACCAACATCCGATTGCAGTCAGCCTCAGAAGCTCTTTGCTCGGTCATGACCGGCTGCCCGCCGATGAACATCACGAAAATCCAATGGGTAAGCATTTACGGCTCCTTTTCCATGCTAAACAGATCGCAGACAACCGAACCCGGTCCGCGGCAATTGGGCCAGCGGAATCGAGCTAGACCATTAAACTAAAGTAGCAGCCCTAGCCTTCTGACTTGATTTGCCCTTCGTGGTATGGCTATTTGTCATTACTCCACTCAAGGACGAAATCAGTGTCGATAAAACGAAAAATCGCCTACGCCCACTATTTGCCCGGCTGGGCATTCGATGGTGGAAACAGAGACACACTCAAGGCTAGTCGGCGGGTAGTGCCGGACGAATACGAAGAAGAGATGATGGGCAATCTGTTCTGCCCTGGGTGCTACACCAACGTCGAGCGTACGCCCAAGGAAAAGGACATATTCACCAACCAGCGCGACCCTTTTTACCGCCACCTGAAACGATGGCAGCATATTGGCTGCGTGCTCAGAGCAAAGAAACCGGTGGGCAAACGGTACGACTCTTGGGAAGAGGCTCGGCAAGCGATCGAACATGAACACCTGGCGATCGTGAAACAGTTCTTGCAGGAAAAACCAGAAGTCCGGCTGGAGTTGGAAGGCGAGTACGACGAAACACCGGTCGAAGACATCGATGGGCCTCTATCGGAGGTGCCTATAGGTCGGCACAACGGAGAATCATTCGAGCTTCCCAGCACAATTACTACCGTCGCCGGCATATGCCGAAGCTTCGAGAAAAACAAAGACAAATACTTTTTCCTACCTGAAGCTTCGCACGCAGTGAAATTAGCTGAGCTTCTCAAGAATGTGGCGGATGTTGATTACGATATTCTCGATACCCCACAAACGTCGCGCCTCTACTTCGGAAAGATCATCGCCAGCCGCAACGCGGGCAGCCATGACCTATCAACCCGAATGACCAAGCTGGTTTGTAATGGATCGGTGAAAGATTTCTACCTGAAGCTTCCAAATGGCTTCTGCCGTGACAAAGGCATTACTGACAATTCGCAGGGGCGCATTGTCATGTTCTTTGGGAAAATCACGCAGAGTGGAATTGGCTTAGCAGCAACGAATCTCGCTTGGGGCGAAATCGCCTTGGTTCCGGCTAAATACAATGAACTGTTGATGCCAGAGTGAGCGAAACGTAGAAACTCCTGACAGCAGGCCGGAGCAGGTCTATTTAATTGTGATCCTGGATCACCTTTGAACCTCCAGACCGAAGTGATTTTCCCTCACTTCGCTTTGCGATGAAGCGCCGAGGAATTCTCGGTAGTTCGAACCCCCTCACATCCGAGGTATTACCTCTCTGGGGGAAGATGTGCTCAAAACTGAGCGCATCGAGTACGCGACACGTTTTCATAATTCTCAAAACGTGTCGCGACACCTGCCATACCGAAATGGGAGGCCAGGTTCAGCCCCCATTGGGGGTTGCATGGATTTGAAATCCAACCAACTTCCCCCACTGGGGAGAGTTCCTCTAATGAGGAAAAGTCCCACCACTCCACCTGCACCGCAGCATGAACGACTGGGCTGAAAACTCAGCCGCGTATCATTTTGGATTCCGGCTACTTACTGCAACAAAATCCCTCCCCTTCTCGCCCGGCAAAACCAACTATTTCAGTCCCATTCAGTCCCATTTCGTGTAGCACCTGAGGTGCACCCTAAAAACACTGGATATAAGATCAGATCATGCCTAATGTGGGTTTGAAGCCAATTCAAATCCACTCGAGGCCATCCCATGAACACAGCCAAGACCGCTCGAGGTCGACAACATAAACCGACTCGCTCAGAGGTGGCCGCAGCGTGGGGCCGCCTGCGCGACGCTGCCAGCGAAGGAAGCATCCAAGCATCCGCCCTCCTCATCGCACTTGCGGAAAACAAACCGGTCATTGCCATGGAATCGCCCGCCGCATGACTGAACGCGACAAAAGCGGGAAATGGAAGCCCGGGCAGTCAGGCAACCCAGGTGGACGCTCCGGGCAAACACAGGAGCTTCGCGCTCGACTTGCCGAGGGTGCTGACGCAGTTACCAAGAAGGTGCTCGCTGCTGCCAAGAAGGGCGATATGCAGGCCTGCCGATTGATCCTTGAGCGCCTTGTCCCGCCAATCAAACCGACCTCTGAGCCGGTGCAATTCGAACTCGAAGACACGGACCTGCCGAGCGCAGCCAAATCAATCATGCGTGCTGTTGCCGGCGGACAACTCGCGCCCGACCAGGGCAAGTCGCTCATCGAAGGCTTGGGCGCCGTCGCCCGGGTGATCGAGGTCGCTGAGCTTCAAAAGGCCGTCGAAGAACTCCGCACGCAAATGGAGGGAATGCAGCAATGAGCATCAAGTCATTGAAAGCAGAACTGCAAAGGATCGCCCAGAAGATCGGCGCCGCAGATGAAACTGTACTGCTGATTGTGCTCGCGGTGATCCGAGCGAATACCAGAGAGACCCAAGCGGAAGAAGACTTTCCGAAAACCGCCGGGCACCAGGTCGACTATCGAATTCAGGGGCAAAACGTATCGCTTTTCTTCCCCTTCGCAGAAATGGATAGCGACCAGGGTGAGCAAATGGCGAAGGCCATCATTCTCCACACCCGGCAGACAGAACGGGCCGGCCGGACACCTCAAGTCGGCGTACTCAATATGCGCGCTGCGCCCGAGGAAGGGGCTTGGATCGTTACCTGGCCTCCTGAAGGTGTCTCGGTTGAGCAGCACGCTGCAGAGCATTACCAGCGGATCGTTGAGGCGCGCAATGAACATCCGTAACCAAATCGCCCGACTGAAGCAGGCGGCCGGCGACTCCAAATTTAGCAGCGACGTTCGGCAGATCAGCCAGCTGATGGACGAGTTGAGCACCGAAGCCGTCGACGCTGCCGCCGCCATCGGGGAAATCTCTCTTCTCGATATTTTCAACGCCTCTACATCCTCCACCGCCCTACCCCTATCCCAAACAATCCAAAGGTAACGCAATGAAAATCGGCAAACGCTCAGTTCTCAAGGTCGGCCTGGCCAACCTCCACTACTCCGAATACGAGCACTCTCGCATTGAGGCTCACACCTTCTCTATCCAGCGTCCGGACGGGACCAAAGGTGTATGGCAAGCCGGCGGCTTGATGAAGTCAGCTCGTCAGCTTCAGACACTGGCGCTGGAGACCTTCAAAGACTTCGGCGAAGAGATCGTCTCGATCCGGGAAAACAAAGATTTCAACTCGTCCGCGATCGAGCGCTTGAGCAAAGAGAAAATCGCAGGCGTGACAGACGCCCTACTTCCTGCAATGCAGTCGGTCGCGAAGGATATGCTCACCCTGGCCGAAACCGTCACCCAAGGCTTCTCTCCTGTCACTCCGCGCGCGAGTAGCGACATCGCAGGCTTTCTCGCAGACCAAGAACTGAGAGCCCTTGTGCGAGGCCTCAGTCCGGAAGAACGCCGCAACCTCATGTCCGAAGCGCGCCGGGGTGGTCACCCCGATATCGTCGAAGCAGTGCTGAGAGCAAATCCGATGCTCTCTGGCCTCAACTCTGAAGCAGCAGCGAGCCTTTCCCGGGCGGGCATCGCCGCCTCTCGCGCAGATGACATTGACGCTCTCCGTCAAATGCTGGCCGTCTACGACGATGTGCTTGCCACAACCTCTCAGGTCGGAGTGGCGCTCAGTGGAATGGTCGCGAATTCAGCCGGTTACGCGGGCCGGTTCGAAAAGTGGCGGTCGGGTTGTGACGGCTCAGAAGCGTTGCGCGCCTGGCTGGAAAAGATCCCTGCTCGAGGCGGGCCGAAGGCCGCAGAGGAAGAATCCGAAGCCGCGTAAGCGTTTCGAATGCGGCCGTCACGATGCGGCCGCCAACTGGGAGCAGATATCTTGACCACTTACCAGGAACGCTTCGCCGAGGCGTGCAAGACAACCCGCTTTGCACCCTACACGCTGAAACAAGGCCCTGACTCTGGCTACGTCGTGTGGGATGTCCAGCACGTCCGCGACGGCCAGAAGGTGACAATTGACGGGCCGTTCTTCACCGAGGACGAAGCTAGGGTTTCGGCCAACCTTCTACGCGGCACCTTCCGGGGTGCCAGGGCCTACCAAGGGATTCACGACCGGATCTGGAACTACGACCCGTGTCACGAACAGGTGACGGTCGACCAGGCGCGGATGTCGCGCTCGCTGCTCGCCATCCGACTGGGCGTTTCGGTGCCCAACAACAGCGCCGAAGGCGCCAAGGAGTAAACCATGGCAATGGCCACCAACTACGGCACCAAGACCCGAATCCTGCTTGGCGGCTCAGCCGGCAAGCTGTTCGGGCGCGAACACATTTACGAACTCTCCACCGGCGACACGCGGGAGGCCGTGAAGGCGATCGACGTCAACCATCCCGGTTTTGCGAAGTACCTCGCTGACGCGAGACGAAAGGGACTTGAGTTTGCGATTTTTCGGAACCGGAAAAACATCGGCGAGAAGGAACTGAAGATGGGTGGCGCACAGGAGATCCGAATAGTCCCGGTGATCGCCGGCAGCAAGCGTGCGGGCATATTTCAGACTGTGCTTGGTGTGGTTTTGATTGCGATGAGTTCAGTCACAAACGGCGCGACATTGGCACCTGGCATCGCACTCGCCGCCGGCGGCGTCATTCAGATGCTGAGCCCCCAAGCTACCGGTCTCAAACAAAGCTCATCTCCGGAAAACGCCCCGTCTTATGCTTTCGGCAGCGCCAAGAACACCACCGCAAGCGGCAACCCGGTGCCAATCTGCATCGGCGAGCGCCGGTGGGGCGGGATGATCATATCGGCGTCGATCTTTGCCGAGGACAAAACGTAAACAGAATTTGCGATCTAACTCACTCATCGTCCATCAATTTGAATACTCTCTTTACAATCATTAGTAAAGTGAGGACCAGATTCGCTGTTAAGAACACTGAAATCGAGAACAGCAAATTCTTAAAATCAAATTCTGCCAAAGCCCCCAAGATTCCTTCTACCGGGGGAGTCTTAGGCTTGGGAGCGCTGGTGAGATATGCAATCATACAGAGTACTGCCGAAAAAACCGAGATTATTATGGAGTAGGAAATATTTACTACCAGCTCACTGAGTAAGCTTTTGTGCGATGTAAATCGACGAATCATACTTTCTTCTGGAAACTCAGCAGGTGCTTCCTGCAACTCTTTTATACTTGCAGCAGGCTTTATAGCCCCACGATTCTTATCCGCTAGAGAGATCAGCTTTTCTGTGACACGTTTATTCTGATCATAAACCAGGACAAGCAAATTCAATAACAAGCCAGCAAAAATAGCACACACAGAAGTTAGCAGGCTTATCGTATTAGCCTTATCGGAAATCTCGCTATTAAAAACCAATACTGCTGTGGCAAAGGGGATCAATACGAATATAAAAAAATCCGAATAAGAAAAATCTTCAGAAGATGCGTCAAATATCGCCGACTTGAAATGCCTTCGCAATATGAACCATATATTAATTTTCTGGCTCATTTAGACACCTTCCCTAAAAACTCTTTTACCAGATCAGTCGCAAATTTATGTAGGCTCGCAGGGACAGGGCTACCATCGACCATCTCAACGTTATCTTCATCAATGTCAATAGCAGCAATCGGTTCGCCGTTTTTTAGTGAAAGGACCTTTTTGCGGCCGCCGGACTCCACAACTGCTTTAACATCTGCGGCGAAGTCGGAAAGGATCTCGACATATGTACGGTCACCGCCATCCATACTGCTTCGGAGACCTTTTATATTCGGAAAACCCCGACCTTTTTTTGGTTTCAAAATTAGGTCAGCTCGATCGACACCCAAGTTGTCTGCGATGTCAGCGCCGTTTTCGGTCAGAGCGTATCGGCCAAGACGAATTTCTTTAACCTCGGACTTATCCAACCATTCTTGCACCGACTTCTCATGTGCCAGGGGCGACATCTGCACGCTAAGCCCAACCATATTCTTAAAATATAAATTAAACTCACGATGAAAGAACGATTTTATCCCGCGATTTCCAGCTGTGTGCAGAAGAATAACCCCGGTCCTGCTTTTTGCTGGGATGCTAAAATTAAAATACAAAGATCGAACATCGCTTTCATCATGCTTCTTGCTGTATGTTTTTTTCTTGGTCTTAGTGTCTACGATACTACCTGCCAGCCCATACTCACCGTATTCGAGCCAGCCGAATACCGTTCGCGCTTTCTTTTCGACCTCAATAACCTCAACTGTTTTTTTAGCGTCCTTATCATCATGAAGAGACGCCTTCAAGGTCTCCATGAAGCTATGAATAAAGTCCAACATATCCCGAGTTCGGATATTGTCCAGTTCGTGATAACGCTCACTACGCGGGCCAGCAAGTAAATTGTCATGAACTTTGATCGTGTAAGCGGACAACGAGTGCATATGATTCCTTTCTATTTCTTGAGCTGGGCGCAGTGATATCGTTTTGACGTTACGAGCTTAGCTCGGAGGATCGTTCAGTACACGATTTTTTTAGCTATGCCTGAGCTGATACGCACAAATTCGGGTTTATTCGCCCTACCCGCTTGATAAGTAACACTCAAAGTGCAACAGTATTAGTAGAACACCTTAACTGATACGGACAGCACATCATGTTCATCCGCGCATACCTCCGAGCATCAACCGAAGAGCAGGACGCCGGCCGCGCTCGGGCATCACTTGAGCAATTCGCCACCGACCACAACAAGGTGATCGCGAGTGTGTACCTGGAGAACGCCAGCGGCGCGTCGGCAGATCGGCCGGAGCTGCTACGCCTGCTCAAAGATGCGCGAAAGGGTGACGTACTGCTTGTGGAGTCGATAGACCGCCTCTCGCGCCTTCCTGTGGAGGATTGGCAGAAGCTCAAGGCTGCGATCGACTCCAAAGGCCTGCGCATCGTTGCGCTTGATCTGCCAACGAGCCATCAAGGAATGCAGGACACCAAAGGTGATGAGTTCACCGGCCGAATGCTTGGCGCGATCAACTCGATGCTGGTGGAGATGATGGCGGCGATCGCGCGCAAGGATTACGAGCAGCGTCGCGAGCGGCAGGCCCAGGGTATCGAGAAGGCGAAAGCCGCCGGCAAGTACCAGGGTCGACCAGTCGATGAAGATCTTCACAAGCGTGTTGCGGAACTACTCGACGCCGGCTTGGGCATTCGCGCTACAGCTCGGCACGCCAACTGTTCGACAACGACAGTTCTACGGATAAGGGATCTGGCTAAGGTCTGAGTGCAAAATAAAAAGCCCTGCAAGGGCAGGGCTTTGGCTTCCTAAGTATCAAACGGGCTCAAGCCGAGTGATGTCTGGATGCTCACGGCTTTTTGCTTCCCAAAGATCATAAGCAGATTGCATCGCCAGCCACTGGCGACCGCTGCTCAATCCGGCCATTTCCAATCGAAACGCCATCTCAGCGCTTATGCTGGTGTGTCCATTAAGGACAGTAGAAAAGTGGGCGCGCGAATAGCCCAGGTGCTCAGCTAAATCTCCAACACCCATCCTCAATGCCGGAAGCACGTCTTCGCGTAAGATTTCCCCAGGGTGGGGCGGATTGTGCATAGGCATAGTCATTACCCTCCTGTCAGTGGTAATCGCAATAATCCAAAAGCTCAACGTCTGAGCCGTTGAATTGGAAGATCACGCGCCAGTTGCCTGAAACTGTGACCGACCAGAAACTCGCCAGGTTCCCCTTGAGTTGATGCAAGCGATAGCCCGGAATGTCCATATCACTCGGTTTAACAGCGACGTCAAGAGCACCAAGGATGCGGATCAAGCGAGCAGCGTGCTCGGCCTGAATACCCCGGGTCGTCCGTGTTAAGTAAAAGTCCCGAAGGCCCTTATGCTTGAAGGTCGTTATCATGATCGGAGTGTAGGGTGGGGCCGAACACCCAGCAAGGCAACGCCCCATTGATTGTTGCTATGGAGAGCAACGCGGATGTCGAAAGGTTGAAATACGTAGTGAATTCGCTGATTCACGGATAACAACTTCGACGGCGGCGCCAGTCTTTTCTGATCTCCCTGCTGCCACCCTGCTGTCACAGAGAAAATACGAAGAATGCAGAAAAACTGGAGACGCCCGGAATATATGGT
Source organism: Pseudomonas sp. GW458-11-26-14-LB4 (assembly GCF_059423925.1). Lineage (NCBI taxonomy): Bacteria > Pseudomonadati > Pseudomonadota > Gammaproteobacteria > Pseudomonadales > Pseudomonadaceae > Pseudomonas > Pseudomonas sp. GW458-11-26-14-LB4. The sequence goes on along the minus strand of NZ_JBWKYU010000021.1, from coordinate 39,551 downwards.
GTCCCAGGGCAGGTTCGAACTGCCAACCTTCCCCTTAGGAGGGGGATGCTCTATCCAATTGAGCTACTGGGACACAAATCTGTCGGTGCGACAGACGGCGTGCATGTTAACGGCCGGGCCCTGTTTTGTCATGTCGTCCGCAGGGCTTTTTAAGTGTAGGCAGGCGCCTTGCAAGGGTGCCGGACGTTTTACCGTGCAATTTGCATCGCCGCAAAAAGCCATCATTGCAGAATGCAATGCGTGCACTTCGAAAAACCCTGCTAAATGCTTATTTTTAAAGGATTTAACAGCGGTTAGACTATTGGCACGACGGCTGCTTTACCGATTCTTATACAAGAACAATCGGAGACTCGTCTCATGAACAGCGCCCTCGTGTTCGCAAACGCAATCGCACTGGCCGTCCTGGTGGGCTTTCACTTCGTCCCCGAGGACGACGAGAAAGTGGCCGGGCGCATGCCGCATTACCTGCAAGTGCAGAAGGCGCCGCAATGGGCGGTGTTGAGCGATCAGAGCTTCGCCCCGCAAGCGGTCAGCGAATCTGAACAGGCGTTGCCGGCGCATTCGACTGAACGTCTGGTTTTTTGAAATATCCTCAGGAGTACAGCATGTCTAAGTCAGCTGCAGGATTTCTGATCCTCGCCTTATTGAGTGGCCTCGGGCATTTTTCGCTGTTCGAGCAAACCGAAATATCCCTGCCCCTGATCGGTTGCGGCGTCTTTTCGGCGCTGTTCGTATTGGCGCTGGTGGCCGGGCGCAAGATCAAGTTTGATCCGGTATTGCGCTAAACCTGACCAGCTCCAGCAAATGATTGACGGCATCGGCCAGGTCGCCCGAGTTGTCGATCAGGTGCACAGGGCTGTCGGTTGAACGCCTGTCCTTGAACAGCGTGTTACGGGCCAGCCTCGCATCGATCTGCTCAAGCGTCTCCCGGCCACGCCGGAGCAGGCGCTCACGCAGGACATCATCCCGAACCGTGAGCAACACCGGCACTAGCGTCGGGTAGTGTTCCAGCGTTTGCCGGAGGTTCGCCCGAGAGCCGTTCACCAGGACGTGCTTACCGGCTTTCAACCACTGATCCATCTCCGCAGGAATCCCGTAGGAAAGGCCGTTGGCCTCCCACCACAGCGAGAATTTGCCTGCATGCTGACGCTGCTGGAACTCCTGCGGCGTCACGCCGATCGCATCCTCGCCCATGGATTCGGCCGAACGGGTGATCACGCGCCTGATGATTTCGCAGTCCAACGCCCGTAAAGGTTCACGCGCAGCCTCGATCAGAGTGTCCTTGCCAGAGCCGGAAGGTCCCATGAGGTAAATCAGCCTGCCATCCATCCTGAAAACGCCCTCCGGCGGGCATTTGCCCCTAGTAAATCGGCCATTTGCCACTATCCTGTACAAGGTAAGGAACAACGATTCAACCCGCATAGCATGCACGTTCTGACGCCTTCGGGCATCAGTCGACATGTTTCAGGACGCGGTCAGCGATACGGGCCGATGCTTTCTTTTCAAACCAGTCCGCATTTCTGATAATTGGTGCTGGCATTACGCCTTTACCCGGATCAATATTTGTCACAGAATTGACGCCAATGATCTGGCAATTTTGAGGCATGATGCGCGCCTCTTAACAATTCAGGTTGAACCATTTGGCGCGGATGCTTGTCCTACCACTCATCCTGCGGCCAATCCCGAGAACCGCTCCCCTGAACTAACCGGTTAAATATATGCGCCCATTGAAACAGGCAATTTATTCCAGCCGTACGGCTGACAAGTTCGTCGTACGTCTGCCAGACGGAATGCGTGAACGCATTGCCGAGGTGGCTCGCAATCATCATCGCAGCATGAACTCCGAGATCATTGCGCGCCTTGAGCAGAGTCTTATTCAGGAAGGTGCACTGGGCGAAGAGCTGAGCATGCGCCTGGACAGCCCGGAGCTGTCACTGCACGAACGCGAGTTGCTGCAACGCTTCCGCCAACTCTCCCATCGCCAGCAGAACGCGCTGGTTTCTCTGATCGCCCACGACGCCGAAATGGCCGCAGACGCATCCTGAGTCAAACCGAACATCTCAAGCCAGCATGAATGCTGGCTTTTTTTTGCCTGCGATTCGGGCTACTTACAGGCGAAAAAAAGCCCGCCAATTGGCGGGCTGTTTTTTATGCAGTCGGTCAGAGCAGGAAAATCGTCGCCAGCCCCAGGAAGATGAAGAATCCGCCACTGTCGGTCATGGCCGTGATCATCACACTGGCGCCCATCGCCGGATCGCGACCCATCTTGGCCAGCGTCATCGGGATCAACACCCCCATCAATGCTGCCAGCAACAGGTTCAACGTCATGGCAGCCGTCATCACCACGCCCAACGACCAGCTGCCGTAGAGCAAGTAAGCGACCACACCGATCACACCGCCCCAGACCAGGCCGTTAATCAACGCCACGGCCAACTCTTTGCGCATCAGGCGCGAGGTGTTGCCGGTGCTGACCTGATCGAGCGCCATGGCGCGAACGATCATGGTAATCGTCTGGTTGCCGGAGTTGCCGCCAATGCCCGCCACGATCGGCATCAGCGCCGCCAGGGCCACCAGCTTCTCGATCGAACCTTCGAACAGGCCGATCACCCGCGATGCGACGAATGCGGTGATCAGGTTGATCGCCAGCCACGCCCAACGGTTGCGCAGGGACTTCCAGACGGAGGCGAAAATATCTTCCTCTTCACGCAGACCCGCCATGTTGAGGACTTCGCTTTCGCTCTCCTCACGAATCAGGTCGACCATCTCGTCGATGGTCAGACGGCCGATCAGCTTGCCGTTCTTGTCGACCACGGGGGCCGAGATCAAGTCGTAACGTTCGAACGCCTGAGCGGCGTCATAGGCGTCCTCGTCCGGGTGAAAACTCACCGGGTCACTGGCCATGACCTCGGAAACCTGTTTCTCCGGGTCATTCACCAGCAAACGCTTGATCGGCAGCACGCCCTTGAGCACGCCGTCGTAGTCGACCACGAACAGTTTGTCGGTATGGCCCGGCAATTCTTTGAGGCGACGCAGGTAACGCAGAACCACTTCGAGACTGACATCCTCACGGATGGTCACCATCTCGAAGTCCATCAGCGCGCCGACCTGCTCCTCGTCGTAGGAGAGGGCCGAACGCACACGCTCGCGTTGCTGCTGGTCCAGAGTCTCCATCAGCTCATGGACGACGTCTCGCGGCAGCTCGGAGGCCAGGTCAGCAAGTTCGTCGGCATCCATGTCCTTGGCCGCAGCCAGGAGCTCATGATCGTCCATGTCGGCGATCAGGGTTTCACGGACGGAATCGGATACTTCGAGAAGAATGTCGCCGTCGCGATCGGCCTTGACCAGTTGCCAGAGCGTCAGACGATCGTCCAGCGGCAGGGCTTCAAGAATGTAGGCGACGTCGGCGGAGTGCAGATCGTCGAGCTTGCGTTGCAATTCGACGAGGTTTTGCCGGTGGACCAGGTTCTCGACCCGGTCATGATGCGGGCCTTCCTGGCGATGAGTCAGGTCTTCGACGACCCGCTGGCGCTGCAGCAGCTCGACGACCTGAGCCAGGCGATCCTGCAGGCTTTCCTGTGTTTTCTTTACTTCGATTTCGGACATAGGCGAACTCCACTCCCAGCAGCGGGGCACGCCGGAAGGATCAATCAGTCAATTCATGATTGGTGAAACGGGTTACTGAATAACTACTGGGTAAGTCCATGGAGGTTTTCCATAAGCCCCGGCGGGGCTGACGGGCGCAATGATACACCGCCTGACGGTTTTAAACGTTAAAAAATAGTGGCTGAAACAAGCGCTTGCGAGACAAAGCTGAGCACTGTCCTGATCCTTCACACTGCGACGACGCATCCTGAAAAGAAAACACACCGGCGGTGAAAAAACTGCCGACTACGCTTGAGAACAATCGTCATGGAGGACGCCGAATGCCATCGAAAACATCCCGATTCATGCTGACCACCCTGCTCTGCCTGCCCGCCATCGGGAGCGCAACGACACTTCATCGTTGCGAAGCTTCAGATGGTCACGTCACGTTCACCACGCTGAGCTGCGCGAACGATGAGCACCTTTCATTGCAGGAAGTTCGCCCCTACTCGCCTGGCTCCACAGTCACCCTGATACCCGAAGCCCGGCACGAAGAAATATCCGGTATGAATATCAGAAAGCGAGAAATGGCCGTCGTCGGGCGCACCCAAGACAAATGTGGAGATCTGATCGACGCGCGACAGAAACGCGAGGCGATCATCAATCAACGAATCATCGCCGGCATGAGCCAACAGGATGTTGAAAGCGCCTTGGGCAAACCCGACAAGGTGAGCATCCGAAATTCGGCAACGAGTTATCGTTACGACCTCAAGCGAGGCCGCAGTGCTCAAATCGATTTTGATGAGAAAGGATGCGTGACGGGAAAAGCCAAATCCCGGACAGCAAAAAGCCCGCGTTAAACGCGGGCTTTTCGGTATATGGTGCACTCGACAGGATTCGAACCTGTGACCGCTCGGTTCGTAGCCGAGTACTCTATCCAGCTGAGCTACGAGTGCAATTTGTGTTTTTAGACCAGACCACAACTGGCTGTAACCAAGTCATCCGCATTGCTGCAATTGACTCTTAAATGGTGCACTCGACAGGATTCGAACCTGTGACCGCTCGGTTCGTAGCCGAGTACTCTATCCAGCTGAGCTACGAGTGCATTTTGTGTTTTTAGACCAGATCACAACTGGTTGAAACCGAGTCATCTGCATCGCTGCAATTGACTCTTAAATGGTGCACTCGACAGGATTCGAACCTGTGACCGCTCGGTTCGTAGCCGAGTACTCTATCCAGCTGAGCTACGAGTGCATTTGTTGCGCCGCATTATAGCCCGTCTAATCTCTATTCCAACCACTTTTTCTATAAATTTCAATAACTTACAGAAAAAGCCAGATTACAACGTACTAAGCAAATAATGGCGGAGAACGGGGGATTCGAACCCCCGACACCCTTTTGAGGTGTACTCCCTTAGCAGGGGAGCGCCTTCGGCCACTCGGCCAGCTCTCCGCAACACGGGGCGTATATTAACCACCTTCTTCCCCGTTTGCAAACATAAAAATCGATAAAAATTAATGGCTTGGTTCTTCGTCCTTCTCTTTCTTTATACGCAGATAGATTTCTTCACGGTGCACGGCCACCTCTTTCGGGGCGTTGACGCCGATACGCACTTGATTTCCTTTAACGCCGAGCACGGTCACGGTGATTTCGCCATCACCGATAATCAGGCTTTCTGCGCACCGACGAGTCAGAATCAGCATACCTTTCTCCTCACGCGAATCATTTCAGGGACAACAGTCTGCAAAAAAAAGGCACCCGACCTACAACCGGAGCGATCGTAGCCCTACATGCCTGAGTATTGACCAGCGCGAGCAAAAGAACAGTTCAGGGCCCACGCCATTCAAAAAATAAAGGGCGCGGTCAGACCGCGCCCTTCAGACAACGCATCACTCGCCCTGACGGGCCGGAGCGTCGAGTTCGAAAGCCGTGTGCAGGGCGCGCACGGCCAGTTCCAGGTACTTCTCTTCGATCACTACGGAAACCTTGATTTCCGAGGTCGAGATCATCTGGATGTTGATGCTTTCTTTTGCCAGGGATTCAAACATGCGGCTGGCCACGCCTGCGTGGGAACGCATGCCGACGCCGACGATCGAGACCTTGGCAATCTTGGTGTCGCCAACCACTTCACGGGCACCGATCTCGCGAGCGGTGTTTTCCAGCACGGTCTGCGCAGACTGGTAGTCGTTGCGGTGCACGGTGAAGGTGAAGTCAGTGGTGTTATCGTGCGCGACGTTCTGCACGATCATGTCGACTTCGATGTTCGCGGCACTGATCGGGCCGAGAATCTTGAACGCCACGCCCGGGGTGTCTGGCACGCCACGGATGGTCAGCTTGGCTTCATCGCGGTTGAAAGCGATGCCGGAAATGATCGGCTGTTCCATGGTTTCCTCTTCATCAATAGTAATGAGGGTGCCCGGACCCTCCTTGAAGCTGTGCAGTACGCGCAGCGGAACGTTGTACTTGCCGGCGAATTCCACCGCGCGGATCTGCAGCACCTTGGAACCGAGGCTGGCCATTTCCAGCATCTCTTCAAAGGTGATCTTGTCCAGACGCTGAGCAACCGATACCACACGCGGGTCAGTGGTGTAGACACCATCGACGTCGGTGTAGATCTGGCACTCGTCAGCCTTCAGCGCAGCGGCCAGCGCCACACCGGTGGTGTCGGAACCACCACGACCCAGGGTCGTGATGTTGCCGTGCTCGTCGACGCCCTGGAAACCAGCGACCACCACCACGCGACCTGCTTTCAGGTCACCGCGAATCTTCTGGTCATCAATCTGCAAGATACGCGCTTTATTGTGCGCGCTGTCCGTCAGGATCCGCACCTGGTTGCCGGTGTACGACACCGCCGGCACACCGCGCTTGATCAGCGCCATGGCCAACAGGGCGATCGTCACCTGCTCACCGGTGGAAACGATCACGTCCAGTTCACGCGGAACCGGTTGATCTTCGCCACTGATTTGCTTGGCCAGATCGATCAGACGGTTGGTTTCGCCGCTCATTGCAGACAGCACAACCACCAGGTCATCGCCGGCATCGCGGAATTTCTTAACCTTGTCGGCGACCTGCTCGATTCTCTCGACAGTGCCGACCGAGGTGCCTCCAAATTTCTGTACGATCAAAGCCATTTCAAAGCCGCCTCTGCCCATGAAGGGCGCCCAATAATCACTCAAACAGCCGTCGGGCCCGCCACTAGACTGCGGGCCCGACGGGCCGCCTTATAAACCCTGCTCGACGAATGGAACGGTCAGCGCCAGTGCGCCATCCAGTGCGCCGGCGTCGACACCGCCGCCCTGCGCCATGTCCGGACGACCACCGCCCTTCCCGCCCACTGCCGCAGCAGCCTGTTTCATCAAATCACCGGCTTTGAGTTGGCCAGTCAGGTCCTTGGTTACGCCTGCAACCAGTACGACCTTTTCCTCATGGACACTGCCGAGCAGGATCACTGCGCGGCCGAGTTTGTTTTTCAGCTGATCGACCAGCGCCAGCAGCGCCTTGCCGTCCTGACCATCCAGACGCACGGCCAGCACTTTCACGCCCTTGACGTCCACGGCCGAAGCCGACAGATCGTCGCCAGCGGCAGCAGCGGCCTTGGCCTGCAACTGCTCGAGCTGCTTCTCAAGCGCACGGTTGCGCTCCAGCACAGCCGACAGCTTGTCGATCAGGTTGTCGCGGCTGCCCTTGACCAGGCTGGCCGCTTCCTTGAGTTGTTCTTCAGCAGCGTTCAAGTAAGCCAGCGCCGCAGCGCCGGTGACCGCTTCAATACGACGCACACCCGATGCCACACCGCCTTCGCTGATGATTTTCAGCAGGCCGATGTCGCCGGTACGGTTGGCGTGGATACCGCCGCACAGTTCGACGGAGAAATCACCGCCCATGCTCAGCACGCGCACGTTGTCGCCGTACTTCTCGCCAAACAGCGCCATCGCGCCCTTCTGCTTGGCGGTTTCGATGTCGGTTTCTTCGGTTTCAACGGCGGAGTTCTTGCGAATCTCGGCGTTGACGATGTCTTCCAGCGCCTTGATCTGCTCAGGCTTGATCGCTTCGAAGTGGCTGAAGTCGAAACGCAGGCGCTGACTGTCGACCAAAGAACCTTTCTGTTGAACGTGGTCGCCCAGCACTTTGCGCAACGCAGCGTGCAGCAGGTGAGTGGCCGAGTGGTTCAGCGAAGTGGCGTGACGCACGTCAGCTTCGACGTGGGTTTCCACCGGTGCGCCAACGATCAGGCTGCCCGACGCCAGTACGCCGTGGTGCAGGAACGCGCCGCCGGTCTTGGTGGTGTCGCGCACGTCGAAACGGCTGTTGCCGGCCTGCAGGTAACCGCAATCGCCGACCTGGCCACCGGATTCGGCGTAGAACGGGGTCTGGTTCAGCACCACAACGCCTTCCTGCCCTTCACTCAAGACGTCCACGGACTGGCCATCTCTATAGAGAGCAACGACTTTCGCCGAACCGCTGGTGGCGTGATAACCGGTGAACTCGGTATCGACGTCAACCTTGACCAGGCTGTTGTAGTCCAGACCGAACGAGCTGGCGGAACGTGCACGGACGCGCTGGGCTTCCATTTCACGCTCGAAACCGGCTTCGTCGATGGTCAGGCTGCGCTCGCGGGCGATGTCCGCGGTCAGGTCCATCGGGAAACCGTAGGTGTCGTAGAGTTTGAACACCACGTCGCCTGGAACCACGTCGCCTTTGAGCTCGGCCAGATCCTGCTCGAGGATTTTCAGGCCCTGCTCCAGGGTCTTGGCGAACTGCTCTTCTTCGGCTTTCAGTACGCGCTCGATGTGCGCCTGCTGGGATTTCAGCTCCGGGAACGCTTCGCCCATCTCGGCCACGAGTGCGGCAACGATCTGATAGAAGAAGCTGCCCTTGGCGCCCAGCTTGTTGCCGTGACGGCAAGCGCGACGGATGATCCGGCGCAGTACGTAACCGCGACCTTCGTTGGACGGCAACACGCCGTCGGCTATCAGGAAGCCGCAGGAACGAATGTGGTCAGCCACGACTTTCAGCGACGCCTGAGCGTCGTTGGTGCAGCCGATGGCCTTGGCCGATGCGGCCAGCAGGCTCTGGAACAGGTCGATTTCATAGTTCGAGTGAACGTGCTGCAGCACGGCACTGATCCGCTCAAGACCCATGCCGGTGTCCACCGACGGGGCTGGCAGCGGGTGCAACACGCCATCGGCGGTGCGGTTGAACTGCATGAATACGTTGTTCCAGATTTCGATGTAACGGTCGCCGTCTTCTTCTGGCGAGCCCGGTGGGCCGCCCCAGATGTCGGCGCCGTGATCGTAGAAAATCTCGGTGCAAGGACCGCACGGGCCGGTATCGCCCATGGTCCAGAAGTTGTCGGAGGCGTATGGCGCGCCCTTGTTGTCGCCGATGCGCACCATGCGCTCGGCCGGCACACCGACTTCCTTGGTCCAGATGTCGTAGGCCTCGTCATCGCTGGCGTAGACGGTGACCCACAGTTTTTCCTTCGGCAGGTTCAGCCACTTCTCGGAGGTCAGGAAGTTCCAGGCGTAGGTGATGGCATCACGCTTGAAGTAGTCGCCGAAGCTGAAGTTACCCAGCATTTCGAAGAAGGTGTGGTGACGGGCGGTGTAACCGACGTTTTCCAGGTCGTTGTGCTTGCCGCCGGCGCGCACGCATTTCTGGCTGGAGACGGCGCGGGTGTACGCGCGCTTTTCCTGGCCCAGGAAGCAGTCCTTGAACTGGTTCATCCCCGCGTTGGTGAACAGCAGGGTTGGGTCGTTGCCCGGAATCAAAGAGCTGGAGGCTACACGGGTGTGGCCTTGCTCTTCGAAGAAGCGAAGGAAGGCTTCACGGATTTCTGCGCTTTTCATTAGGTTCTTCCACGGAGGCTGCGGCCAAAGGCCTGTACGAAACGTCAACAGACGAAACGACGGCAAAGGGCCGCATTATATCGGCCCTGCGCGCGGGGTACAGCGTGTTTATACGATAGAAACGGTCAATTGGGTGGCTAACGCTGTCACTTGCGCGAAAACTCGACGAATGTCGCGATCACTTGCTCGATTTGCGAGCGATTGACGTCCATGTGCGTGACCATCCGCAGGCGGGCGGCAGCGCTCAATTTGATCCCGCGCTCGGCAGCGAAAGCCTTGATCGCCTCGGCACGGTCGCCCATCTGCACGTAAACCATGTTGGTCTGCACCGGCTCGACGCTGAAACCGGCCTCGCGCAGGCCTTCAGCCAGATACTGGGCGTTGGCATGGTCATCCGCCAGACGCTCGACGTTGTGATCCAGCGCGTACAGCCCGGCCGCCGCCAGCAATCCAGCCTGACGCATGCCGCCACCGACCATTTTGCGCAGGCGCCGGGCCTTTGCAATCAACGCCGACGAACCGCACAGCACCGACCCCACAGGCGCGCCGAGGCCTTTGGACAGGCACACCGAGACCGAATCGAAATATTGGGTGATTTCCCGAGCATCGACCCCGAGCTTGACCGCCGCGTTGTACAGCCGCGCGCCGTCCAGATGCAGTTGCAGGCCGTTGTCCCGAGTGAACTGGCGGGCCCGGGCCAGATAGTCCAGCGGCAACACTTTGCCCTGCATGGTGTTTTCCAGCGCCAGCAGGCGCGTACGGGCGAAGTGGAAATCGTCGGGCTTGATCGCCGCGGCCACCTGATCCAGGTCCAGCGAGCCGTCGGCCTGCACTTCCAGCGGCTGTGGTTGAATCGAACCGAGTACCGCTGCGCCGCCGCCCTCGTACTTATAGGTGTGCGCCTGCTGACCGACGATGTATTCGTCACCGCGCTCGCAGTGTGCCATCAGGCCCAGCAGGTTGCTCATGGTCCCGGTCGGGACGAACAGCGCGGCGGCGAAACCCAGCCGTTTTGCCAGTTCGGCTTCCAGACGATTGACCGTCGGATCTTCGCCATACACGTCATCGCCGGTGTCGGCGCGGGTCATCGCGTCAAGCATGGCGGGGGTCGGTTGAGTGACGGTGTCGCTGCGAAGATCGATAACGCTCATGAACCTGGCCTCAAGTCAGCTGGGGAAATCCCTTTACGAAGGTGAATTACTGCGGGCACGGCGCGGATTAATCAACCCTCGCGCAAGGAAAAGTCGTTTCCTGTGCTTCGAAAAATCCGATGGCAATCATCACAAAGGCGCAATGCACAGCCCGGCAATCTGTGTTAAAAACGCTGCGCCGCCCGATAAAGGGCGGCGAAACGTTCTCAGGGCGGGGTGCAATTCCCCACCGGCGGTAATTGCGCGCAATGCGCATAGCCCGCGAGCGCTTGGTGTCAGGCACGGCAAAAACCGTGAGCGGCGGCAAGGTCAGCAGACCCGGTGTGATTCCGGGGCCGACGGTCATAGTCCGGATGAAGAGAGAACGGGATTGACGCCAAAGGGCCGTCCGCCGTGTTCGCGCGAGCGTGCGTACCCTTGAATCCCTTTCGATTCATAACGCCCTGTTTTTCACACAAACAGGAGTCAGAACATGCAACCCACCGCTATCGACAGCAAAAGCAAACACACTCACGGCGAGCGCGTCGCGTTCATCCAGGCCTGCTGGCACAAGGAAATCGTCGACCAGAGCCGTAAGGGTTTCCTCGCCGAAATGATCGCTCAGGGGTATCAGGAATCGGACATCGATTTCTTCGAAGTCGGCGGCGCCTTTGAAATGCCTCTGCACGCCAAGCTGCTGGCCAAGACCGGTCGTTATGCCGGTATCGTTGCCGCCGCCCTGGTGGTGGACGGCGGAATCTACCGTCACGAGTTCGTTGCCCAGTCGGTCGTCAGCGGCCTGATGCAGGTGCAGCTGGAAACCGAAGTGCCGGTGTTCTCGGTGTCGCTGACCCCGCACCACTTCCATGCCGGCGAAGAACACCAGAAGTTCTTCTTCGAGCATTTCGTGCACAAAGGTCAGGAAGCGGCGAAGACCTGCGCCGATACGTTGCAGAAAGTGCGTGCATTGCGCCGCACCGAGCCGCGTGCTGTAGCGGTCTGATGCAATAACGATCTCCCCCGCGCGCGGCGTGGGGGAGGTTCAGTTTCAGGCAAGATTTTCGTCAGTGGTCGGCACGATCAGAATGCCCGCCCGCAGGCCGTTCTTGACCTTGGGGTTGGGGAAGATGATCCGCGCGCCCTGCTCTTCGATGATCCAGCGGGTATTGGCCAGGTCTTCGGCCAGCACATAACCCACATCCAGTTCCGAAAAGTTTTCGATGTCCGCCGGCAGGTTCAGGCGGAACGCATCGCTGTGCTTGATGATTTCCCGTGCCACGCTGAACAGTTGCAGACCGTCCAGGCCCTGCTCGGCCATTTCCGGCTCAGTGCCTTCGATGATCTGCTTCAGGCGGGTTTCCAGCAGTGACACATTGACCCCGGCGTTCTGCCCGAACGGCCGCGCCTTGCCCAGCTCCAGCGTGAAGGACTCGGCCCCCAGCTTGTCGTAGGTGTAGGAGCTGAACACGATCGACGGCTTGTTCTGCAACAGCACCGCCTCCATGCCGGCCGCGCGCAGGCGGGCCAGTTCAAGACGGGAATGCTGGCGACCTTCCTTCCACGGATACAAGGCGAACTGCTCGATTTTCGAACCGCGAATTGCGGTGTGCAGGTCGTAGTGCAGGCGCTGACGGTCAGGAAGACTGAAGAAACTCGCCGCCAGGCGTTCCAGCTCGCAGGCGCGCAGGGCTTCGGAACCGCTGCTTTGTTCGTGACGGCCGTTGAACAGCCGATTGACGTCCTGCTCGACGAAACGTTCGCCCTTGCGAATCGCTTCCGGGTTGCCGAACAGGAACAGAATGCGTGCGCGCGGCTTCAGATCGCCGCGAGCGATGTCATGCAGCAACCGGTCGAGCAATTCGATCGGTGCCGTTTCGTTGCCGTGGATGCCTGCCGACAGCAGCAGGTCCAGACCATTGTCGCGCGCTTCGGGTGGCCGGACTTCCAGCGCCCCCTCGCTCAACCAGCGCATGCGCACGCCTTCGACAGTCAGTTGAGTCTTCTCCGCCGGTTCGCGGCCGGCGAGGGTCAGTTCAAGCAGTTTGCCGAGGGCGAGCATAGAGCGGTTTCCTTAGTGGTCGTGATTGCAATCCGGGCCGTGCACGTGACCGTCATCGTCGCCGAGGTCAGCCGGTTCCATCTCCAGTTGCAGACTTACCAGATTAGTCGCCAATGGGCGCAACAGCAGGTTGGCGTACTCTTCGTCGCCCTCTTCGACGTCCACGCCGATCAACAGTTGGCCGCGGCCGTCCTGCTGGATCCACAGCTCTTTGCCTTGCCACATGACCGCGACGCGGGTGCAGGAAGTTTCCAGTTGCTTGCCGTCGGTGTCTTCAAGGATCAGCCGCAGGGAATCGCTCATGTCTTTTTTACGCTCTGTTGGGGGAGACAAGCCGCGCGCCACGTTCAGGCGGCACGCCGGCCATCAATTGATCTGGAATGGATAAACCGCGCCCAGTTTAAGGATTTGCGTCAGTTCATCCAGTGCCGTCCGGCATTCAAGCAGCAATTGCGGATCCGCCAGATCACTTTCGGTCAGGCGGTCGCGATAGTGCTTTTCAACCCATTCGGTCAACGAACCGTACAACGGGGCGGTCATGATAACCCCTGGGTTGACGGCCGCCAGCTCGGTTTCGTTGAGCGCGACACGCAGACGCAGGCACGCCGGGCCACCGCCGTTCTGCATGCTTTGCTTGAGGTCGAAGACTTTGACTTCGCGAATCAGGCCGCCGGAGCTGGTCAGGCCTTGCAGGTAATTCCACACGCGCTCGTTGCCACGGCACTCTTCCGGCACGATCAGCAGCATCGAACCGTCAGGACGCGACAGCAACTGGCTGTTGAACAGGTAGGAACGCACCGCGTCGTCCACGGTGACCGCCGAACGCGGCACGCAGACCGACTGGAAGTTGCCGCCAACCTTCGCCAGTTTGGCTTGCAGTTCAGCCAGCATCTGATCGGTGTCGAGGAACGCGTCCTCGTGATAGAACAGCACCTCGCCGTTGCCCACCGCGATCACGTCGTTGTGGAACACGCCCTGATCGATCACCGCAGGATTCTGTTGCGCGTAGACCACGCCGTCGTCACGCAGACCGTGCAAACGAGCGACCGCTTGCGACGCTTCGAGGGTCTGACGCGCCGGGTATTTCTGCGGTGCCGGGTAACGGGTGTCGAACGCACTGCGCCCGAACACGAAGAACTCAACGCCGGCCTCGCCGTACTCACGACAGAAACGCGTGTGGTTGGCTGCGCCTTCGTCACCGAACTGCGCCACCGCCGGCAATGCGGCGTGGTGCGCGAAGTGCTGCTGATTGGCGAACATCGCGCCCAGCACGCGACTGGTGGTCGGGTGCTCAATGCTGCGGTGGTATTTGCAGTTCAGGTTGGCGGCGGTGAAGTGCACGCGACCGTCAGCGGTGTCGGCACTCGGGCTGACCGTGGCGGCGTTGGCCACCCACATGCTCGACGCGGAGCAACTGGCAACCAGCAGCGGCATCGCTTCTTTGGCGGCACGCTCGATCACCTGAGCGTCGGTGCCGCTGAAACCCAGACGGCGCAAGGCAGCCACATCCGGACGCTCTTGCGGTGCGAGAACGCCCTGCTGAAAGCCCATTTCCATCAGCGCTTTCATTTTCGCCAGGCCTTGCAGCGCCGCTTCCTTCGGGTTCGAAGACTGCTGGCTGTTGCTCTGGGACGCAACGTTGCCGTAGGACAGACCACCGTAGTTATGGGTCGGCCCCACTAGACCGTCAAAATTGACTTCATAGGATTTCATCAGCGAGGCTCCACGAGAATCTGTTGTTATAGGCTTCAGTAACTATTCTTTGAGACCGCGGCGCGGCCATCGCCAGCAGGCTGGCGATTAGCATCACGCCATCTTCACGCCAGGCGTCAGGGCCGCCGGCAACACCAGACTTGGAGTTTCCAGCGAGGCCACCGGGTACGCGCAGTAATCCGCCGCGTAGTAGGCGCTGGCGCGGTGGTTGCCCGAAGCGCCGACACCGCCGAACGGTGCGCTGCTCGCAGCACCGGTCAGTTGCTTGTTCCAGTTGACGATCCCGGCACGGCTTTCCAGCCAGAACTGCTGGTAGCGCTCTTCGGAATCCGACAGCAGACCTGCGGCCAGGCCAAACGCAGTGTCGTTGGCTTCGGCAATCGCGGCTTCGAAATCGGTGTAGCGAATCACTTGCAGCAACGGGCCGAACAGTTCTTCATCGGAACGCTCGGCAACCGCCGTCACATCCACGATGCCCGGGGTCAGCAGCGCCGACTGCGCCTGCGGCTGCGTCATCGCCAGCAGCGACACCGCGCCGTTGGCCAACAGATGCGCCTGGGCATCCATCAACGCTTTTGCCGCGCCAAGGGAAACCACCGAGCCCATGAACGGCGCCGGCTGCTGATCGAACGCACCGACCTCAATGGTCGAGCTGACTTCCACCAGACGCTTGAGCAGGCTGTCGCCCCACGCGCCTTCCGGCACCAGCAGACGACGGGCGCAGGTGCAACGCTGACCGGCAGAAATGAACGCCGACTGAATGATCGTGTACACCGCGGCGTCGAGGTCGGCGACCTGATCGACCACCAGCGGGTTGTTACCACCCATTTCCAGCGCGAGGATCTTGTCCGGGCGACCGGCGAACTGCTGGTGCAGGTGATTGCCAGTACGGCTTGAACCGGTGAAGAACAGACCGTCGATGCCCGGGTTCGCCGCCAGAGCGATCCCGGTTTCGCGGGCGCCTTGCAGCAGGTTCAGCACGCCGGCCGGCAGACCGGCTTCGATCCAGCACTTGACCGTCAGCTCGGCGACTTTCGGGGTCAGCTCGCTTGGCTTGAACAGCACGCTGTTACCGGCCAGCAGCGCCGGCACGATGTGGCCGTTCGGCAAATGACCTGGGAAGTTGTAAGGGCCGAACACCGCGACCACGCCGTGGGGCTTGTGGCGCAACACGGCGGTGGCGTCGCCCAGCGGGCCGCTCTTCTCGCCGGTACGTTCGCGGTAGCTCTGCACCGAGATCGCAATCTTGTTGACCATGCTGGTGACTTCGGTCGCGGCTTCCCACAGCGGTTTGCCGGTTTCCTCACCGATGGTGCGGGCCAGCTCGTCAGCGTGGTTTTTCAGCGCAGCGGCGAACGCTTCGAGCACGCTGATGCGATCTTCCAGGGTACGACGGGCCCAGCCCGGGAACGCCTGACGCGCAGCCTGCACGGCCGACTCGACCTGAGCGGCAGTGGCGCCCTCCCCCGACCACAGCACTTGCTGGGTCACCGGGTTCAGCGATTGAAAGGCCTCGCCCTGACCGGCCAGCCACTCACCTGCGATGTATAGCGAATTCATTATTTCGACTCCCGGGCAGCAGACAACGCCACGGCGCGAACCTGATCGCCAGCGTTGAGTTGAAGACGTTTGGCGGTCAGCGGATCGACCACCAGCGTGCCGGCGGCCAGACGGGCCGGCGCCGCCGTGATACGGCAGTCTTCGCGTTTGCGGTTATGGATGATGAACGGCGTGGCGTCGTCGCCCGGCGTGCCGATAGCCAGCACCAGCGCTTCGCTGTCACGCACCGCGCGGATCTTGCTGGTCTCGCACTCGATGGCCGGGCCGGCGTCGAAGATGTCGACGTAACCCTGATAGCTGAAGCCTTCGCTCTTGAGCATCGCCAGCGCCGGCTCGGTGTCCGGGTGCACCTGGCCGATGACGTTGCGCGCGTCCGGCGACAGGAAGCAGGTGTACAGCGGAAATTTCGGCATCAGTTCGGCAATGAACGCCTTGTTGCCGACACCGGTCAGGTAATCGGCCTGGCTGAATTCCATCTTGAAGAAGTGACGGCCCAGGCTTTCCCAGAACGGCGAACGGCCGGCGTCATCCGACACACCGCGCATCTCTGCGATGATCTTGTTGCCGAACAGTTGCGGGAATTCGGCGATGAACAGCATCCGCGCCTTGGACAGCATGCGACCGTTGAGGCCGGTGCGGTAATCGGCGTGCAGGAACAGCGAGCACAGCTCGGAGTTGCCGGTCAGGTCGTTGGCCAGGAACAGCGTCGGGATCTCGCGATAGATGTTCAGTTCCTGCGAGGCGCTGACGGTCAGGCCGACGCGGAAGTTGTACCAAGGCTCGCGCAGACCGACGGCGCCGGCGATGGCGGAAATCCCCACCACGCGACCGTTGTCGTCTTCGAGCACGAACAGGTAGTCCGCGTCGCCACGGCCGGCTTCACCGCGAAAGGTCTTCTCGGCCCAGCCGACCCGGTGGGTCAGGCGCTCTTCGTTGGCCGGCAAGGTGGTCAGGCCGGTGCCGGTGCTGCGGGCCAGGTCGATCAGAGCGGACAAATCGCTGCTGCGTACGGGACGAACAATCATGCTATCTCCTCAAACGGGCCGCCGTGGCCACCCGTGAAACTCGCTAAGGCGTTAAACCGCCACCAGGCGCACGCTGGCACCTTCACCGACGCCCAGGGCTTCGGCCGCTTCCAGATCCAGGGTCACCGGTTTTCCCGGCGCGTAATCCAGCTCGAGCAATACCGCGCGGTAATCCTGCAACTGGGCGTTGGCCACCAGATACTGGCGACCGGCACCTTTGACCGGCTCGCCGAGTTTCACCGGCACCACGCGGCTCTGGGCGATCGAACGGATCCCCGAAACACGCGCATGCAGGGTCGGGCCACCGTCGAAGATGTCGATGTAGTGATCGGTCTCGAAGCCTTCGCGCATCAGGATGTCGAAGGTGATCTGCGCACGCGGGTGTACCTGGCCCATCGCTTCCTGAGCGGAGTCCGGCAGCAGCGGCACGTAGATCGGGTAATGCGGCATCAGCTCGGCGAGGAACGTCCGGCTTTTCAGGCCACACAGACGCTCGGCCTCGGCGTAGTTCAGGTCGAAGAAGTTGCGACCGATGGCGTCCCAGAATGGCGAGTCGCCGTTCTCGTCGCTGTAACCGACGATCTCGGTCACCACCGAATCGGCGAACCGCTCAGGATGGCTGGCGACGAACAGCAGACGACCACGGGAGTTGAGCTCAGACCACGGTGAACCCACCAGCTCGCGCTGCACGTAGAAACTGGTCAGCAAGCTGTTGCCGGTCAGGTCGTGGCACTGCGAAAGCACGTGGATCTTGTTGTGGATCTTCAGCTCGCGGGAAGCGTGCACGAAGGTCTCGTTGCGAAAGCTGTAGAACGGCTCGGAATAACCGGCCGAAGCAACGATTGCCGAGCAGCCCACCAGTTTGCCGGTGGCGGTGTCTTCGAGGACGAAGAAGTAACTCTCTTCGCCGTTGAAGCTCACTTCGGCGGCAAACGAAGCTTCGCTCGCAGCGATCTTGTCGCTCAGGCGTTCAACGTCATCCGGCAAGGAAGTGACACCAATCGGGCTGTCCGCAGCCAGACGCTGTACCTCGCCCAGATCAGCCATTTGCGCGGGGCGCATCACCAGCATGGTGTCACTCCTTTCTCTACTTCAGGTCGGCGAAAGCGCCGACTCGGGAAAAAAATGCCGGGCAGGCCCGGCACAGGAAAATGGTCCCGGCGCCTGTCGATCACGACAGACGCCGGGCGGTCTTGCATGAATCAGGCTTGGGTCAGTTTCGCCGCAGCACGTTCGAAGCGATCCAGACCGGCGTCGATGTCCGCGTCTTCAACCACCAGGCTCGGGGCGAAACGGATTACGTCCGGACCAGCCTGCAGAATCATCAGGCCTTCTTGTTCAGCGGCGTTGAAGATGTCCTTGGCCTTGCCTTTCCAGGCATCGCTCAGCACGCAACCGATCAGCAGACCGAGACCGCGCACCTGGGTGAACAGGCCGTACTTCTCGCCGATCTGTTGCAGGCGGGTCTTGAACTTGTCGTGCTTGGCGTTGACGCCGTTCAGCACCTCAGGGGTATTGATCACGTCGATCACCGCTTCGGCCACGGCGCACGCCAGCGGGTTGCCGCCGTAAGTGGTGCCGTGAGTGCCGACGACCAGATGTTTGGCCAGCGCTTCGGTGGTCAGCATCGCGGCGATCGGGAAACCGCCGCCCAGGCTCTTGGCGCTGGTCAGGATGTCCGGCACCACACCGAAATGCTGGTAGGCGAACAGGTTGCCGGTGCGGCCCATGCCGGTCTGCACTTCGTCGAACACCAGCAGCGCGTTGTTCGCGTCGCACAGTTCACGGGCGCCTTGCAGGTAAGCCAGCTCGGCCGGCAGCACGCCGCCTTCGCCCTGGATCGGCTCCAGAACGACCGCGCAGGTCTTGTCCGAAACAGCGGCTTTCAGCGCCGCCAGATCGTTGTACGGCACGTGAGTGATGCCGGTGATTTTCGGGCCGAAACCGTCGGAGTACTTCGACTGGCCACCGACGTTCACGGTGAACAGGGTGCGGCCGTGGAAGCTGTTGAGCGCGGCGATGATTTCGTACTTCTCGGTGCCGAAACGGTCGAACGCGACGCGACGGGCCAGCTTGAAGGCGGCCTCGTTGGCTTCGGCGCCGGAGTTGCAGAAGAACACGCGCTCGGCAAAGGTGGCGTCGATCAGCTTGTGCGCCAGACGCAGCGCAGGCTCGTTGGTGAACACGTTGGACACGTGCCACAGCTTGTTCGCTTGCTCGGTCAAGGCACCAACCAGCGCCGGGTGCGCATGGCCCAATACGTTGACGGCGATGCCGCCGGCGAAGTCGATCAGCTCGCGGCCGGCCTGATCCCAGACGCGGGAACCGGCGCCACGCACCGGGATGAAAGCGGCAGGCGCGTAGTTGGGAACCATAACCTGGTCGAAATCGGCGCGTCGTACCGCAGCGTGCTCAACGGACATCGGAGTCTCCTGATGAGGGCCACCCGCCTGAAACTGGCGAGCGATGGGGGGATTGTAAGGACAGTTTTGTGCCCGGCCTTGTCGCCAAGCGACAACTTCTTATAGCGCAAACCCCGGTTTTTCCCGGGTTTACGGCAATGCGACATATAGCGTCGCAAAGGCGCAGTTTAAACTGCCGCCAGCCATTTCAGCAGGCCTGCGAGCATATCAATTGCGACGGGATGGCCTGTCATACATATGTACCACCTGACACAAGATGCATTTTGCTCTGCTTGAGCTCTTTTTCGACGCTCAAGGACGCCAACGATGCCATCCACCACCGGGCAATCGCCCGCCAGTTCGCCCACGCCCGGTGCGACCGCACAAAGCCCCGCTTCCCACTATGAACCGCTGGTGAAAGCGATCCCCGATTGGTTGGGCAAGGCATCGTCCGCCAGACGCACCGCCCTGAAGAACAACCGTCGCGCCCTCCCGGATCCGATCAAGTCAGCGCCTGCCTCGCAACACCAGGCGCTCAGAAACGCCATCACCCGGCACATGAGCGCGCAGAACGCCGTCGATCAAATGCTCGAACGGATACAGAACGCCAGCACCTTCGCCGAGCCCATCCTGACCGAGGCGCTGAAAACGCGTTTCGACCTCGAGCTGAACGTCAAGGAAACCTTTCTGCAGTTGTACATCCCGGTGAAGGCCGCAGGCATTACCACCGGCACCCGGACGTGGACGGTGTCGCTGCTGGACGCGGCATTGCATAACTTCGAGGCGGGCGAAACAGAACCCGGGGCCTACGCCAGCGGCTCCTCGTTCATCACCCGCCCGACCGGGACCGGACAATTCGAGACACTGGCGCCACTTAATGCAGAACCCGGCATTCCAGCCTTCAGCCGACTGTGCCGGGAACTGGATATCGGTGCCCGCTACAAAAGCTACCTGGAGGAAAGTCTCGCGCTCGCCAACCCGGTGGCAGCTTCGGTGCTGCGGCACAAGGTCAATACCGCGCAGAAAACCGCACTGCGCGCCGCACTGAAGCTGGCGCGGATGAATGGCGACATCGGAGAAGCGAATCTGCATTCGATTGAAAGTCTGCTGGACGGGACATCCGTGGTTTTGATGAACGGTCAGCCCATGCTGTGCCACGATTTGACGATGATGTCGGTCGCACTGACCGGAATCCTGGTGTTTGCACCTGACCTTAAAAGCGCGAAAACCGCCGTTGCAGTGGTGGCTTACATACCGGACGACCCCGATCATCCGATCAAGGAGTACCTCTCCACGGGCGACCTCGCACACGAACTGATCCGACAGCTGCGCGATACGGAGTACCAGCGATTCTTCAGCCGCTTCGTCACTCACGAACAACGTGGACAATTTTTCGGCCAGCTCAAGCAACGTCTGAGCAAAGTGCAATGGCACCCACCACAAGCCGGCAGTCAAATGCCGCCGTGGCGCGACACCCTTATCGAAAGGCCCGACCTGCAATTCTCGGCCACCCCCATCGCCGGTGAACTCTGGGAACATCTTTATCAGCGCAAGCTCAACAAAATCCTCAACGATGCCGCAGTGATCGCTGTTCCCACTGCCATGGTCGATCGCAATGCACGCTGGAGGCGCTGGGATTCGTTTGTCAGTGTCGCAACGTCGATCCTGGAAATCGCCGCGTTCGTCGTTCTGCCGTTCGTGCCGTTTCTGGGTGAAATGATGATGGCGTACATCACCTATCAGCTGCTCGACGAGCTTTTCACGTTCTATGTCGATTTGGCCGAAGGCCAAACCACCGAAGCCTGTGCGCACTACTTCGCTGCACTGGAATCACTGATTCAACTGGGTGCTTTCGGGATTGGCACCAGTGTCGCCATGGCCGAACTGCCCAAGGTACTGCCGCCCGAAGTGGTGGCATTCATGGATCGGTTTCAACCCGTGAAACTGCGCAACGGCAAAACCCTGTACTGGAAGCCGGATCTGAGCAGCTACGCCCGTGACACCCTGCCAGCGGCAGGCTCCCTGCCCGACGCCCAGGGTCTGCACTGGCATCAGGGCAAAAAACTGCTACCGCTGGATCAGACGCACTACGCGGTCAACGATCACGAGATACCCGGTCAACTGCGCATCGAACACCCTTCACGTACCGATACCTACGAACCTGTCGTGCGGCATAACGGCGAAGGGGCTTTTCACACCGAGCTGGAAAATCCGCTGCGATGGGACACCAACACTGCGTTGCAGCGAATCGGCCACAGCGTAGAGGCATTTACCCCGGCGCAGCGCGAACGCATTCTGAAAATCAGCGGCTACACTGAAGACGGTTTGCGCAAAATGCATGTGAATCAGGAACGCATACCGCCGCTGCTGGCCGACACTATTGAGCGTTTCAGAATCGATCAGGATTTGCAGACGTTCATCGAGCATTTGACCAGCGACGAGCCAACGGTTTATCGCAAGGCCGATCCGCTGATCCAGCTGCAATTGCTGAACGAACAAGGCTTGTGGCCGAAAACCAGAAGGCTGCGCCTGATCGACGCCGAGGGAGCGACGCTCTGGCAATCCTCCGATGATGTGCAGCTCCCGCTAACGGACGTTCACGTTAATCGTCTGATCGACAACGACCTGCTCAAGACATTGCTGCGGGCTCTCGATGAACCCGAAATCAGCACCCTGCTCAATGAAGAGTTCGGGCAAAAAATCGCCCTGGATGTACGCGTCCGTCAACTTCGCAGCCGACTCGCGCAGATTGCCAGGCAACAGCGCCCTGCCCTGTTCGAACAACGCTATGAGTCAAGCCAGCATCGCGCTACACCGCTGGTGAAACAGGTGGCGCGGCACGTACCGAACCTGCCTGTCAGGATCACCGAAGAACTCATTCACACCGCCACCGGCACCGAACTGACGCAGCTAAGTGAAGACGTGCTTCCGGAGCGTCAGCAACAGCTCTCTGAAACCGCATTGCACGAGCTACGCATCACCCGGGCTTATGAAGGACTGGAAATCGATTCGGTGCATAACCAGGATTCCGAGACTTTGGCGCTGCACAGCCTGCCGCTGCTGCCAGGCTGGTCGGACACCGTCAGCCTTGAAGTGCGTGACCAATCGTTCGCAGGAAAGCGGCTCGACACCACCGGTCCCATGGGCGCCCCTATCGAAAAAATCCTGGTACGCCGAGCCGATGGCACGTGGCAGCCGTTTGATCAGGCCGGACTGGAATTGCACGGCCCGACGGATTTCTACACCAGCGTGCTGCAAGCCCTGCCCGACGACCGACGTCAGGCGTTGAATCTGCAAATCGGCGAAGGACAAAAGCTCCGCCAGCTCATTCGCGACAATCCTCTGCCACGCGACAGTCTGCGACTCACACTGGCGGTCGAATCCTCTCCCGCCACCGACGTCGACACTTTGCGCCTGCTGGGCACTGACGGTTACTCACGCAATCTGTCACCCGATGGTTCTCCGCCGACCCTGGACATGCGGGTGCGCGATGTTTTTCCCGGGATCACCCAAGAAGGCCTGCAGGCCATGGTGCAACGCCTGCAAAACCATCTGGAGAATCCGATCGCCGAGCTGTCACGACTGCGCCTTGAATACGCCCGCCTGGAAAACGACCTTGATCTATGGCGCCTGAGAGACGTACGGATCGATCCCGCCACCGGCCAGGAACTGTCTATCGCCCGACGAGCTGCCGCCGCTCGTGATCGACAGCTTTTCGCCCGAACCCTGCTCAGCTGCTGGCGCCGCGAGACTCCGGAACGCTTTGGCTATCGCATGCGTTTTATCGAACCCTTGCTGGGCGATCTGCCGGTGCTGGCGGCAGACTTCAGCCATGTAAACAGCCTGGAACTGAGCGGCAGCGGAGCATCGGCAGGCATCGAAACATTTATTGAACGCTTCCCTCTTTTATCCCGACTCGACCTGCAGAACTTCGACTTGCACACCCCGCCGCAAAACCTCTCGACCCTGTCCGCGCTGCGCCGATTAAGGCTGCGCAAATGTGGAATCATCCTGACCCCGGAAAACCAGACGCTGCTCACTTCACTCAATGAACTGGTTGAACTGGATCTCAAGGACAACCCACTCGGCAGCAGCTTCGATTTAACCTTCCTGCCATCGCTGACCTACCTCAACCTGTCCCGCACCGGGATTGCCGAAGTCCCGCCCGGCTTGATCGATCACCCGCAAATCAGGAGCGCCTGGCTGACCGATAACCGGATCACCACACTGCCTGAAGCGTTGTTCGAACTCTCGCCTGCTGCGGCTGCCGGATACGACTTTTCCGGTAATCCACTCACTGCCGCCACACGCGAGCGGGTAAAAACCTGTTTCACCCGCACCGGCGTCAATTTTGGCGTACGTGCCGAACAGGCCGATATCACCCGCACCACGGCCCTGTTTCCAGATATCGATGAGGGCCAGGCCAGCGGCCTGATTTATCGCCTGCCCGGCTCACTGGTTCAGGGCCGCTTGCAACTGACGGCGTGGGAAACCGAGCTGGCCACGCTGAGTGCCGATCTGAATCTTTGGGCCCGAGACATTCCCGACCGCGACCCGATCAGCGGCGCGATGCTGGAAGCCAACGAACGCTTCACCGAACAGGATGCACGCGAGACGTTTGCCGGCAATCTGCTGCGCCTGTGGCGTCACCGCTCGAAAATCCATCCGCACGCCAGGGCCGATGTTTTTACGGCCGAGGCCAAATTCATTGGTGACCTTCCGATACTGAGCGCGGACTTCAATCACATCACTGCGCTGACCATCAACGGGAATAAAGGCTTGCGCGGTGACGCGGCGTTTCTGCGAAGTTTCTCCCGGCTCAAACGGCTGTTCTTTCGCAACGGCCAACTGGATCAACTGAGCGAGACACTCAAAAACCTGTCGACGCTGGAAGTCCTGGTGCTGGATAGCTGTGGCGTGAGCCTTACAGCCGAATCACTGACAGCGCTGGCCGCAATGCCCAGACTCGAATCACTGGAGTTACCGGGCAATCCGCTGAATCTGGTGCCCGATCTGCAAACCCTGAACTCGCTGACCTACCTCGACCTTTCACGCACGGGCCTGCTGGAAGTCCCGCCTGGCCTGATCGACCATCCGACGCTCAAGACGGCGATCCTCAGTGAAAACCAGATCACCGAATTACCCGAGAGCCTGTTTGAATTATCGGCTCAGGCCGGTGACGGCTACGACCTCTCGAACAATCCACTGAACGCCAGCACTCGCGAGCGGATCAAACAATACAACCGCGAGACCGGGCAGGATTTCGCCGTACTCGCCGACCTTGCAGATATAGAAACCACCCAGCAGCTGTTTCCCGACCTCGACGCGCAAGACGCCAGCGATGTGTTCTACAGCTTGCCGGGCTCGATTGAACATGGCCGAAGCCAGCTGCGGCACTGGCAGGCAGAAATCCGCCAACTGGATGCCGACCTTGCACGGTGGGCAGCGGCAGGACCGAGTATTCATCCGGACACGGGGCAGGTGCTCAATCCCCGGCAGGTGTTCGTGATGCAGACCAACAGAAAGCTGTTTGCCCAACGAATCGAAGAACTGTGGCGCTTCCGGTTTGCCGAAAAAGCCACGCAAAGGGGCAATGTGCTGATCGCAGAGCTGCCGTTCATTGGCGATTTGCCCGTGCTGTCGGCTGACTTCAGCCACATCGCCGAGCTGACCCTTGACGGCAATCCGGCCCTGAGCGGCATCGATGCTTTTCTTTGGCCTTTCACCGGCCTGCGTCATCTGGAACTGCACGAGTTCAAACTGGAGCAATTGCCCGAAGCTTGCGAACGCATGCCGTTGCTGGAGCGCCTGGTGCTGGAGTACTGCGAGCTGACCCTGACGCCGCCGACTCAGGCCCGCCTGTCGTCCATGAGCCGTCTACAGTTCCTCAATCTGAGCCACAACCCGCTGGGCGCTGCACCAGAGTTGAAGACCTTGCCGGCGCTGACTCACGTGCGCCTGATCGACACCGGGATCTCTCATCTGCCGGAAGGCCTGGTCGAGCACCCGACGCTGATCATGGCCAACTTCGAACACAACCGGATCAGCGAGCTTCCCGACAGCCTGCTCGATCGCCCTGCGCTTTCACCCAACCAATTCATGCTTGGCGAAAACCCGTTTTCACCCGCCACTCGCGAGCGGATCAAGACCCGCTACCAGCACACCCGGCAAGACTTTGGAGTACCGATGCCGACGGCGGACATCGACCGCGTGCGCGTTTTGTTTCCGACCCTCGACGCCGAACAAGCCAATCGAATGTTGTATTTGTTGCCGGGAACCGTCGCTCAGGGTCGACTTCAAATCGCTCAGTGGGAAACGCAATGGCAGCAACTCGATACAACCCTCAACCGTTGGGTCAGTGAGGTTCCCGAGCAACATCCGTCAACCGGTACGCCACTCACAGATGAGGACAAAATCGTTGAACGCACCGGCCGCGATCAATATCGCCGTGACCTGCAAGCGTTCTGGCGCGCACGCTCGACCGCACAACCGGAGATGCGATCAGACAGGCTGATCATCAATCTTCCGTTTATCGGCGAGCTGCCCTCACTGAGCGCCGACTTCAGCCATGTCACCACATTGTCGATCACCGGCAACGCCCAATTGCGCGCCGGCGATGTTTTCTTCGACGCCTTTTCAGGGCTGAAAACACTGGAGCTGCGCGATCTTGGATTGCAGCAAATACCGGATTCGTTCCGGCGTATGCCAGCCCTGGAAAATCTGGTACTGAGCAATTGCGCGGTGACGCTGGATGTCGAGGGCCGTTCCACCCTTGCTTCGCTGACACGATTGAAAAAACTCGACTTGTACAACAACCCTCTGGGACTGGCGCCAGACATCCGCTCCTTGCCGGCGCTGGATTTTCTCGATCTGGCCGGCACCGCGATCAGCGAAATTCCCGACGGAATGATCAACCATCCGCAACTAGAAATCGTCATCCTCAACAACAACCGGCTCAACGAAATTCCTGACGAAGTTTTCAACCTGCCGGCGGAAATCGGTAACGGTTACGACTTTGGCAACAACCCTCTGAGCCCGGCGTCGCGAGAGCGCGTCAAGGATTACTTCCGGCGCACCGGGGGTGATCTGGGCGTGCTTGCCGAAGAGGCAGATCGGGCTCGGGTGCAAACGCTTTATCCGTCGCTGGACGATGATCAGGCCAGCACCTTCCTCTATCGCCTGAGTGGCACGTTGGCTGATGGCCGTCAGGAAGTAGCAAGAAGGGAAATGGCGCTGAGCGATCTCACCCGCAGCCTCGCTCATTGGAGCAGCGACATCCCTGTGAGTGCGCCTGACGGCCAACCGCTGCCCGTAACCGAGCGACTGCGTCAGGAACAATTGCGTACGCAGTTCGCCGAAGCACTGCTGACCTGCTGGCGCCAGATCCCGATGGAGGACTCGAGTCTCGACAGTTTCGGGTTCAGCCACACTGTGAGTTTCATCGGCGAGTTGCCGACACTCGGCGCCCCATTGCCCTACGTGCCGGACCTGTTCCTGGTGGGTGAAGGCCATTCATCAAGGCTCGGACGCTTCCTTGAAGCTTTTCCCGGCCTGGACAGCCTGGCCATTCGCGAATGCGATCTCGGCGATATTCCCGAGGATATTTTCACCATGAATCAGTTGACCGCCCTGAGCCTGCCGGACTGCAAAATCAGGCTGACACCCGAATCGGCAGCAGCGCTGGCGAGCATGGACAAACTCGAGGTACTCAACCTGCGCGACAACCCGCTGGGGCTGACGCCGGACGTCAGCAACCTGCATGGCCTGACCGACCTCGACCTGAGCGATACCGGAATTACCGAAATACCGCGAGGCGTACTGGAAAACCTGCACTGGAACGAGATTGATCTGTCCGGCAATGCGATCACAGACGTGCCGGAAGAAATCATGGATGTGCCCGCGGCAGTCGGCGACCGCTACGACTTGCGCGATAACCCGTTGTCGACCGAGAGCAAAGCAAGAATCCGGGCCTACTATCAGGAGACTGGCAACAACCTGAACGTCGCCGGCATCGACGATACACCGCGCCCGGCTGAAATGAGGCCTGATCTGGAAATCGAAGACTGACCGATACAGCGCCATGGCAGCCAATGCCATGGCGTAATTGGTGAGGGATCAACCGCGCTCTGGCGGCACCGACGACAGTTCGAACGGACTGCTGCTGCGCCGCTGGTTGCGGTCTTCCCGCGGCGTGGCGCCGAAGAAGTTGCGATAGGCGCTGGAGAAATGCGGTCCCGAGGAAAAACCGCACGACAGGCCGATCTGGATGATCGACTTGCTGGTCTGCATCAACATCTGCCGGGCCTTGTTCAGGCGCAGTTCCAGGTAGTACTGGCTCGGCACGCGGTTGAGGTATTGCTTGAAGATCCGCTCCAGCTGCCGACGGGACACGCACACGTGCTGGGCGATTTCGTCGGTGGTCAGCGGCTCTTCAATGTTGGCTTCCATCAGCAGCACCGCCTGGGTGAGCTTCGGATGGCTGGAGCCGAGCCGGTTCTGCAATGGAATGCGCTGACGCTCGCCGCCTTCGCGGATGCGCTCGACCACCAGTTCTTCAGAGACCGCACCGGCCAGCTCCGCACCGTGATCACGGGCCAGCACTGCCAGCAGCAAATCGAGTACCGACATGCCGCCGCACGCCGTCAGGCGATCGCGATCCCAGTCGAACAGATGACTGGTGGCGATGACTTTCGGGAAGCGTTCGGCGAAATCGTCCTGCCAGCGCCAGTGCACGGCAGCGCGGTAACCGTCGAGCAGACCGAGTTGCGCCAGCGGGTACACACCGGCCGACAGACCGCCGATTACACAACCGGCACGCACCAGTTGCTTGAGCGCGCTGCTGAGCGCCGGCGCCAACGTGGTCGGTGGCTCATCGGCGAGCAGGAAAAGTTTCTGGAAGTTTTCGAGTTTGCCGGCCCAGGGTTCGCCGGGCAGTTGCCATTCACCCTCGGCCGGTGCTTCGGCCTGCAGGAAGGACAACTCGTAAACCACGTCCGGATGCACACGCTGGGCAACACGCAAGGCCTCCTCTGCCAGCGCCAAAGTCAGAGCTTTAGTGCTGGGCCAAATCAGGAAACCAATTCGATGGGCAGTCATGGCGGGCGATCCGAAACGTAAACAGAGGGAAAAACCGAAATCGGCTGCAACCAAATTAGACCATCTGGCGCGCTGCGCAGCATGACCTAATCTGGTGCATAACGGGAGCGATTACTTGAGGCTGCCCGAGAGGAATTGTTGCAAACGTTCCGACTGCGGATTGACCAGCACTTCACGCGGGTTGCCGCTTTCTTCGACGACGCCTTTGTGCAGGAACACCAACTGGTTCGACACTTCACGGGCAAAGCCCATTTCGTGGGTCACCACCACCATGGTCCGGCCTTCCTGAGCGAGGGCCTGCATGACTTTCAGCACGTCGCCGACCAGTTCCGGGTCAAGGGCGGAAGTCGGTTCGTCGAACAGCATCACTTCCGGTTCCATCGCCAGCGCACGGGCGATTGCCACGCGCTGTTGTTCGCCACCAGACATGTGCCCCGGGAACGCATCCTTACGATGAGCCACGCCGACCTTGTTCAGGTAGTGCTCGGCTTTCTCGCGGGCTTCGGCCTTGGACACGCCCAGCACGTGAACCGGCGCTTCCATGATGTTTTCCAGCGCGGTCATGTGCGACCACAGGTTGAAGTGCTGGAACACCATCGACAGGCGCGAACGCATGCGTTGCAGCTGTTTCGGATCAGCGGCTTTCAGCGCGCCGTCCTTGTTCGCTACCAGTTTCAGCTCTTCGTTGTTGAGCAGGATCTTGCCCGCGTGCGGCTGCTCGAGCAGGTTGATGCAGCGCAGGAAAGTACTTTTGCCGGAGCCACTGGAGCCGATGATGCTGATCACATCGCCGGCGGCCGCTTTCAGGGAAACGCCCTTGAGCACTTCGTGACTGCCATAGCGTTTATGCAGGTCTTGGACTTCAAGTTTGTACATGCGGTCGGTTCTCACAAAAACAGTCAGTCGTTGAGCAAAGGGCCGTCGCGCAGCGCGTCGCGCCCCGCCACTTTGGCCAGCCAGAAACCGGGTTGGGCGTAACGCAGCCGCTCAATGGCAAACAGCACCCCGGACGTACCAGCACACACCGTGCTGACCCGATCCGACAGCGGATCGATCACTTCGAAAATCTTGTCACCGGCTTCAACCCACTCGCCGGGCTTGCGCAGAAAACTCACCACGCCCGGATGCGGCGGCAGGAGCAATTCAGTGCCCTCGAACGGCATGCCTTCGCACGGTTCGTGCGCCGCGCTCGGCCACTCGCCACGGATCAGGCCTTGCTCGGCGAGGAACGCCAGAATGCCTTCTGCCCAGGCTTCGGCCTGCGCCGGCGTGGTGTCAGCCTGACCACCCAGTTCAACGGTGGTCGCCAGGCACGCCAGTGGAATCTGCGCGTCCGGGAACAGACGCGACAGACGCAGCCACGGCAGAGAACAGGCTTCATCGAACGAGCTGCCGCCGGAATCTTCCGCCAGCAGGCCGACCTTCACGTCCAGGTGCGCGGCGAGCGAACGCCACTGCGGCCAGTGCTGCGGCAAGGCGTACATGTGCAGCGCGGCTTCGCAGTCGCAATGCAAGTCCAGCACCACATCGGCGGTGGCGGCGTGTTGCAGCAGGATGCGCTGCATGCCTTGCAACTGGCTACTCGCCTCAGGCAATTCGGCCAGATGATCGGCCATCGCCTGACGGATCAAACGGATGTTGGCGCGCGGATCATCACCGAGTTGTCCTTCCAGCCTGGCGGCCACGGGGGCGCTGAGCTCGACGAAATCACGGTTGAAATTCTTGCCGCTGCCGGCCTCGAAACGGCCCTGATGGTTGCCTTGCAGCAACTGGCCGAGGCCCAGCGGATTGGCCACCGGCACCAGTTCGATGACGCCGTTGAGCAGGCCCTTGGCTTCGAGCTCGCCGAGGCGTTTTTTCAGTTCCCAGGCGGTGCGCATGCCGGGCAGTTCGTCAGCGTGGAGGCTGGCCTGGATGTAGGCCTTGCGCTCGCCGCTACCGAAGCGGAACACCGAAATCCGGCGCTCGCTGCCCAGGTGGCTCCACGGCAGAACGTGGTCGATGCGTTCCATATCAGTGCTTCCTCGGGGCCAGGTAGCTCAGCCAGCGACGCTCGGCCAGCTTGAACAGGCGCACCAGAATGAAGGTCAGGCACAGGTAGAACACGCCGGCGGTGATGTACGCTTCGAACGGCAGGTAGAACTGCGCGTTGACGGTACGGGCCGCGCCGGTGATGTCGATCAGGGTGACGATGGACGCCAGACTGGTGGTCTGCAGCATCATGATCACTTCGTTGCTGTACTGCGGCAGCGCCCGGCGCAGGGCCGATGGCAGCAGGATGCGCTTGTACATCTTGACGCGCGACATGCCCATGGCCTTGGCCGCTTCGATCTCGCCGTTCGGCGTGGCCTTCAGGCTGCCGGCGATGATTTCAGCGGTGTAGGCGCTGGTGTTGATCGCGAACGCCAGGCACGCACAGAACGTTGCGCTGGACAGCCACGGCCACAAGAAGCTTTCACGCACCGCTTCGAACTGGGCCAGACCGTAGTAGATCAGGAACAGTTGAACCAGCATCGGCGTGCCGCGAATCACGTAGGTGTAGAGCCAGGCTGCGCCATTGACCACAGCGTTCTTGGATACGCGCATCAGGCCCAGCGGCAGTGCCGCGAGCAGACCGAAGAACAGCGACAGCGCGAGCAACTTGAGGGTGGTGACCAGACCGCCGAAGTACAGCGGCAGGGCCTCCCAAATGACGTTGTAGTCGAAGATCATAGATCAGCCGCCCTTACGCCTACCGAGTAGCGCTTCTCAAGGTGACGCAGCGCCAGCAACGAGACACTGGTGATCACCAGGTACATCGCCGCTACTGCGAGGAAGAAGGTGAAAGGCTCGCGGGTGGCGTCGGCCGCCTGCTTGGCCTTGAACATCATGTCTTGCAGACCGACCACGGAAATCAGCGCGGTGGCCTTGGTCAACACCAGCCAGTTGTTGGTGAAGCCCGGAATCGCCAGACGAATCATCTGCGGCACCAGCACCCGGAAGAACACCTGGAAGCTGCTCATGCCGTACGCCATGCCGGCTTCGGCCTGACCTTTGGGGATCGCCATGAACGCGCCGCGGAAGGTTTCCGACAGGTAAGCACCAAAGATGAAACCGAGGGTGCCGATACCGGCGGCCAGCGGGTTCAGGTCGATGTAGTCGTCATAGCCGAGCATCGGTGCGACGCGGTTGAGCAGGTCCTGACCGCCGTAGAAGATCAACAGGATCAGCACCAGGTCGGGAATCCCGCGAATCACCGTGGAATACAGATCGCCCAGCCACGCCAGCCAGCGCACCGGCGACAGGCGCAACGCGACGCCGATCAGCCCGAGAACGATGGCCAGGGCCATGGACGACAAGGCGAGCTGAAGCGTCAGCCAAGCGCCATCGAGGATGACAGCCCCGTAGCCTTTCAACATGATTCAGGTCCTCGAAAGTTGGGATGAAAAAATGGCGCAAACCGCAGAGATCCTGTTGCTTGCGCCATTTCGGACGGGTCGAGCGACGTCTTTACTTGCCGTAAATGTCGAAGTCGAAGTACTTGTCCTGGATTGCCTTGTACTTGCCGTTCTCGCGGATGGCCGCGATGGCGGTGTTGATCTTGTCTTTCAGGGCGTCGCCCTTGCGTACCGCGATGCCTACGCCGTCGCCGAAGTATTTGACGTCGGTGAACGCCGGGCCCACGAACGCGAAGCCTTTGCCGGCGTCGGTTTTCAGGAAGCCGTCATTCAACAGCGTAGCGTCCGCCACGGTGCCGTCGAGGCGGCCGGCAGCCACGTCGAGGTAGATTTCGTTCTGCGAGCCGTACGGCTTGATCTCGGCACCCAGCGGGGCCAGGACTTCGCGGGCGAAACGCTCGTGGATCGAACCACGTTGTACGCCGATGTTCTTGCCTTTCAGCTCAGCCAGACCTTCGCTGACCTGAGTGCCTTCCTTCATCACGAGGCGGGCCGGGGTGTTGTAGTACTTGTTGGTGAAGTCCACGGACTTCTTGCGGTCTTCAGTGATCGACATGGACGACAGGATCGCGTCGATCTTGCGCACTTTCAGTGCCGGGATCAGACCGTCGAACTCTTGCTCGACCCACTGGCACTTGACCTTCATTTCTTCGCACAGCGCGTTGCCGATGTCGTAGTCGAAACCGACGATGCTGCCGTCCGGCGCTTTGGAGGCGAATGGAGGGTAAGCCGCTTCGATACCGATTTTCAGAGGCTTTTCATCGGCGAATGTCGGCAGGGACAGCACGGACAGTGCCAGGGCGCCAAGCAGCACAAGTTTCTTCATCTTGGGACTCCATCGGTAAAGGGCAAAAACGGCAGAGTGAGCGACAGCCCAATATGCGAATGGGTGTAACGAAATCGGTTGCTGCGTGCGTGGGACAATTCCAGTCAAAACCGCGAAGGCTTCAACGCAAGCCACGACGAGCGAGTGATCGGCATTCTAACGACAGGCCCGAAGCCGATATTTCTTCAATGCGACAACTAATTACAGATGCACCGAGAAACCCGCTTGAGCACATTGACAGCCCTGCAATTTCATGCAAGAGCGAAAGACAGTGAACCGATCTATGCTGCAAATTGCGGGCCTATTATTCGCAAACCCTTCTAATCCGGCAAGCGCGGGGTTATGTCTTATTTTTCACAGGGTGTTTTGAGGCTCTAAAACGGGGCGATGCGTTTCCGGATGCCCCGTTGTGGAGCGGGCGGTTACACATTCAGTTACTTGAAGGCGGACGGGTAACAGTGGGAATGGGCTGACGGAGCAATTCGATAATTATTGGAAAACAAAAAGCCCCGCCCGGCGCAATGCCGGACGGGGCTTTTCAGCCTTCAGACCCGCCGCTTAGGCGACGTTCATGGTCTTGTGCGTATCGATCAGATGCTGCACCACACCCGGATCGGCCAGGGTGGAGATGTCGCCCAGGCCTTCGTATTCGGCGGTAGCGATCTTGCGCAGGATGCGGCGCATGATCTTGCCCGAACGGGTCTTCGGAAGCCCCGGCGCCCACTGGATCACGTCCGGCGAAGCGATCGGCCCGATCTCCTTGCGCACCCAGTTCTTCAGTTCCAGACGCAATTGCTCGCTCGGCTCTTCGCCATTCTTAAGGGTGACGTAGACATAAATGCCCTGCCCCTTGATGTCGTGCGGCACACCGACCACCGCCGCTTCGGCGACTTTCGGGTGAGCGACCATCGCACTTTCGATCTCGGCAGTGCCCATGCGGTGGCCGGAGACGTTGAGTACGTCGTCCACGCGACCGGTGATCCAGTAGTAACCGTCGGCATCGCGACGTGCGCCGTCACCGGTGAAGTACATGCCACGGAAGGTCTTGAAGTAGGTATCGACGAAACGGTCATGGTCACCGTACAGAGTGCGCGCCTGACCTGGCCACGAATCGAGAATCACCAGATTGCCTTCGGCCTCGCCTTCGATGATGTTGCCGAGGTTGTCCACCAGCGCCGGCACCACACCAAAGAACGGACGTGCGGCCGAACCCGGTTTGAGCGCGTGAGCGCCTGGCAGCGGGCTCATCATGTTGCCGCCGGTTTCGGTCTGCCACCAGGTATCGACGATCGGGCAGCGGGATTTGCCGACGTTCTTGTAGTACCAGTCCCAGGCTTCCGGGTTGATCGGCTCGCCCACCGAACCCAGCAGACGCAGGCTGCTGCCGTCCGCGCCTTCAACAGCGGCGGTGCCGGAGGCCATCATCGCGCGGATCGCGGTCGGCGCGGTGTAGAGAATGTTGACCTTGTGCTTGTCGACGATCTTCGCCACCCGGGTGATGTCCGGATAGTTCGGCACGCCTTCGAACAGCAGCGTGGTCGCGCCGTTGGCCAGCGGGCCGTAGACGATGTAGGAGTGACCGGTGACCCAGCCCACGTCAGCGGTGCACCAGTAGATTTCGCCCGGACGGTAGTCGAACACGCGCTCGTGAGTCATCGCCGCGTACAACAGATAGCCGCCTGTGGTGTGCTGCACGCCCTTCGGCTTGCCGGTAGAGCCGGAGGTATAAAGGATGAACAGCGCTTCTTCGGCGCCCATCTCTTTCGGCGCGCAGACGGTGCCCGCCACTTTCATCAGGTCTTCGTACCAGATGTCGCGATGCTGGTTCCACTTGATGTCGCCGCCAGTGCGCTTGCACACGATGACTTTCTGGATGCTGCTGGTTTCCGGGTTGGTCAGGGCGTCATCGACGTTGGCCTTGAGGGAAATCTTCTTGCCGGCACGGATGCCTTCGTCAGCGGTGATCACCACTTTCGAGCGGCAGTCGATGATGCGACCGGCCAGGGCTTCCGGCGAGAAACCGCCGAACACCACCGAGTGAATCGCGCCGATCCGGGTGCAGGCCAGCATGGCGACCACGGCTTCGGGGATCATCGGCATATAAATGGTCACCACGTCGCCGCGGTGCACGTCCTGGCCACGCAGGGCGTTGGCGAGTTTGCACACTTGTTCGTGCAGTTCGCGGTAGGTGATGTTGCGGCTTTCGGAAGGATCGTCGCCTTCCCAGATGATGGCGACCTGATCGCCGCGCTCGGCCAGATGACGGTCGAGGCAGTTGTAGGAAACGTTCAGGGTGCCGTCGGCAAACCACTTGATGTCGACATGGTGATCGTCGAACGAAGTCTGTTTCACCGTGGTGAAAGGCTTGATCCAGTCGAGGCGCTTGGCTTGTTCGCGCCAGAAGCCGTCAGGGTTGACGACCGACTGTTGGTACATGGCTTTGTAGGTCGCCTCGTCGGTCAGCGTATTGGCCAGAACCTCGGGACGAACGGGATACAGGGAAGCCGCACTCATCTTTCCTACCTCGGTGTAATAGTTGTTTTTGTATGACCCTGTTGTAGCCGGGGCGCCCGTATAGAACCATTCGACGATGGTAGTAACAAGCCCCTACAAAACATCCAGAAATGCCCACAACACCTCCGAAGCAAACCCCGCAACCCTTGTGGGAGCTGGCCTGCCAGCGATTCAGACGCCTCGCTTTCCCGGTAAAGCCGCAGCGCTGGTAACACCATCTCCAAGGATTGTTACCAAATCTGCCAAAGGTGTTTATCAAAACCGGGTCTGTTTACCCCTACCCCGCCTCCCTAAAATTCACCTCGCCGACAAGGCAAAGCGATTAACAACGTTACAGCCCCCACGAAGGCCGTTAATCCAGCTCTGAAGTAACAAACCAAACGATGAAGTTCCACACGCAACCCCAAAAAGGTTGCGTGACCCCACTCGACCTCAAGAAGGTAAATTCAAATGAAAGCTTTATTGGTTCTGGCCCTCAGCAGTCTGTGCGCAACCGCCATGGCAGACGAGGTTCCGACTGATGTCGCACAGCAACAACCGGTTATCGAGGAATACACTTACTCCACTCACCTGGACATCGCCAAAGTTGTTTCCATGAGCGAAGTTCCGAATGTCTGCGAAGTTGTTCCGGCGAAAATGGAGTACGACGACTCCAAGGGGCAGCGTCACATTCTGCGTTACAGCATCATGGGTAACGGCTGCACCAATTGATGCGTTGAGACTGCACCGAATCGGATCACTCAGCGCAACATCGAGAGTCGATTCCAGCCCGGCTTCGGTCGGGCTCAGTTGTGTTTGAAGCGGCGCAAAAGGGTTGCAAAACACAAGATATAGTGAAAAACGCGGTTTTTTGCTCGTTTTTTGAGCAATCAATCACACGCCAAAAAATTAATGAAAAAATTTTCTCCGGGGCCAATCCCGGCGAAAGCCCTGTAAACCCTCGCTCCGATCGAAATCACCCCTGCGCTCGACCGCCCTGCGCTGTTTCGCCCTCCCCCACGCCCGTGTTTTTTTCCCTATAATGCCGCCCTAATCGGGTCAGCAATATTCCCTTACAGGGATCAAAGCCATTCTGAAGCCCCGCAGCAGCGACAACGCTGACCTGCGCCCGTCAGAGGCTCTCGAAAACCCGTAAAAATTTTCTGTTTATTGCCTGCGTAGCACCGCTGCAAAAAACGACATCCAACGCGGCCTGTACGGCCGTGTGAAAAACCAACCAATCAGTTTTCACACGGGCACAGGCCCTCACGCAGGAGACGACACGTCATGCTGAGCTGGGACGAATTCGACAAAGAAGACAGTGAAGTAGCAGCAGTGAAAGGCGCCAACGCCGGCCACGCTAGCGAAGCCAACATGGACCGCCTCGACAGCGCCGGCGGTGCCGCCGCCCTCGAAGCCCGCGCCGTGACCGCCGAAGACTCGGCTGCCGTGGCCCGCGCCAAGGCTGCACTGGATTCCCTCGACGTTGCCGAAGGCCTCGCCGAACTCGAAGGCTCCGCCGCCCGTGTCGCCGTTGACGAAAAGCGCATGATCAACTGCCGTGCCGACCTCAACCAGCTCGTGCCATTCAAGTACGACTGGGCTTGGCAGAAATACCTGGACGGCTGCGCAAACCACTGGATGCCGCAAGAAGTCAACATGACCGCCGACATCGCCCTCTGGAAAAACCCGGAAGGCCTGACCGACGACGAGCGCCGCATCGTGATGCGCAACCTCGGCTTCTTCTCCACCGCCGACTCCCTGGTTGCCAACAACCTGGCCCTGGCCGTGTACCGCCTGATCACCAACCCGGAATGCCGCCAGTACATCCTGCGCCAGGCATTCGAAGAGGCGATCCACACCCACGCCTACCAGTACTGCATCGAATCGCTGGGCATGGATGAAGGCGAGATCTTCAACATGTACCACGAGATCCCGTCGGTCGCGAAAAAAGCCGCCTGGGGCCTGAAATACACCCGCGCCATCTCCGACCCGGAATTCAACACCGGCACCGTCGAAACCGACAAGGAACTGCTGCGCAACCTGATCGCCTACTACTGCGTTCTGGAAGGCATCTTCTTCTACTGCGGCTTCACCCAGATCCTCTCCATGGGCCGCCGCAACAAAATGACCGGCGTCGCCGAGCAGTTCCAGTACATCCTGCGCGACGAATCCATGCACCTGAACTTCGGCATCGACGTGATCAACCAGATCAAAATCGAAAACCCACACCTGTGGGATGCCGAAATGAAGGAAGAAGCTTCGCAGATGATTCTGCAAGGCACCCAGCTGGAAATCGAATACGCGCGTGACACCATGCCTCGCGGCGTACTGGGCATGAACGCAGCGATGATGGAGGACTACCTGAAGTTCATCGCTAACCGTCGCCTGTCGCAGATCGGTTTGAAGGAAGAGTACC
Organism: Pseudomonas sp. GW458-11-26-14-LB4; assembly: GCF_059423925.1. Taxonomy (NCBI): domain Bacteria; kingdom Pseudomonadati; phylum Pseudomonadota; class Gammaproteobacteria; order Pseudomonadales; family Pseudomonadaceae; genus Pseudomonas; species Pseudomonas sp. GW458-11-26-14-LB4. The sequence continues at coordinate 1,963 of NZ_JBWKYU010000021.1, read as the reverse complement.
CAGGGACGACTAACCCGTTCCCTTGGATGAGCGAGATCATGGACTTGAAGAAAGAGAAGAATTTCTTTGAGACTCGTGTGATCGAATACCAAACTGGTGGTGCGCTTAGCTGGGACTAATGGTCTCGCTCGCCACGATTTGACGATTGCTGCTTGAGTCGTCGAATTGAGAAAGCAAAAAGCCCCGATTTGATCGGGGCTTTTTTATGGGCGGCTGGTTGTCCTTTCAGACCCTACATTGCAGAGTTCAATCTCCTACAGCACTTACAGCCGCTTCGCATTGAAGCCAACTGCAAGCACCTCTAAGCTCAATTGCAGGTGCCTAAGAAACACCCAACGTAGAAAGCTTGATCAGTCACACAGACGCATATGCCGTCAGTGGAGCTGTCTCGCTCGTTGGGATTTCTTAAGTCCACTCTACGTTGGGGCCAGGCCCTCCAAAAATCTAAACGTAGAGGTAATGGATATGCCCGATCCTTTTTCTGTAACAGTCTTCTCGCGTCACAACCTCGCTCTACATGCCCTTCTGCTCGAAAACCAAACGTGGTTCTGCGCCCGCGATGTGGGTCGTTTGATGGGTGTCCATCTGTGCGAACGCATGGTCAACAAGCTAGATAAGGATCAGCGTCGCGTTTTGTGGATTGAGTATTTTCGGCAACCCGAAAAGCAACTGATGCTCAGCGAGTCCGGTGTGTATGCGCTGCTGGTGTATCACTACGTCCCGGGGAACCGGTTGTTACGGGAATGGTTAACTCTGCAGGTGGTGCCGGCCTTGCGTGATGCAGAACACTCGGAACATTCAGATCGGCCGAAGTTGAGTTTGTTGGATTGGCCGGAGATGTCGTTGAGTCTGCTGCATTGGCAGGATGAAGGCTGGATTCGGCTACGGGATATGCCTTATCTGCTGAGCGATCAGACGCAACGACGGACATCGGGCAAGCCTTGGTGGAGAAAGGTTGCGCAGGTGTTTCAGTCTTCGAGGCATTCCATGGGCTAGTGATGGTGGTTGTAGGACTTCGCGAGATCCGTCGTTATTTTCTGTAGGAATTTTCGTAGACATCGGTAATGGCCACTCAGTATCGTCCGAGGGTTTTCAACCCTCGGCGATTGTATGGATACGGAAAAAACTAATAGCGATTGGAGTGACGTAGAGATTCAGGCTGCGGTCGATGCCTACCTCAAGATGCTGGCGCGTGAGCAGAGCGGCCAGAAATTCGTCAAGACTGAGGAAAATCGCATTCTGCGTGAAGGCCCACTCGCCGGCCGGACGAAGGGTTCTGTCGAATTTCGGATGCAGAACATTTCTACCGTGTTGGTAGAAATGGGTCGAAAGCGTATTGAAGGCTACAAGCCTGCCAAGAATGTTGGTGTGAATGTAGCGCGTAGCATCCGTAAAGCACTTGATGATTCCACCGTTTTGACGCTTGAAGATTCTGATCCAACTGCGGACGAAGCGTTACTGGAACAACGCGCAGACAAATTTGAGCGAACGCAATTTGATTATGTCCCCAAAGGGATAAAGACACCTCTCCAAACGACGTCCACCAGAAAGGTTTACTTTCGTGATCCCGAATTGAGGGGCTGGGTTCGTCAGGAAGCCAATGGGAAGTGCGAAGGTTGTGGCGAAGAAGCGCCATTTAAGAAAAATGGAAAACCGTTTCTTGAAGTTCATCACGTAAAGCATATGTCGCAAGAAGGATCGGACCAGCCTTCGAATGTCGTGGCGCTGTGTCCCAACTGTCACCAACGTTGCCACCATTCGGATGACAGAGAAGCTTTCACTGCTTGGCTGTATGACAACGTTGGAAGACTCGAAAGGGAATAATCGCGGTTTATCTGACTAATCGCGTTTGCTGACTTTTGGGCTGCTTCGCGGCCCAGCGGGAGCTGGCTCACTCACACAGACTTTGCATCATCCCGAAAACAATCAGTGCAACCCACCCCACCTCCCGCTATTAATACCC